>NZ_CP070369.1:0-300000 GCF_016919705.1 Paracoccus methylovorus | reverse complement strand
GGGCGAGGCGCTCATGGCCAGATCGACGATCTTCTCGACCGGCAAGAGCGGGGTCGAGCGCAGGACGGGATAGAGGATCGCCACGGATGTCGCGAATGCCGCGATCAGCAGGACCCGCTTGGGTGAGCACAGAAACATCAGGGGAATAAAGAATGCCGACAGGATCAGCGCCCCGGCGGATTTGCAGATGAAAAGGACAAAGGCAAGATAGCCCACCAACGGCCTGGAAAACCGGATCTTTTCCGACCTTATCAGCCCCACGGCAAACACGAATGCCACCGAGGCGATGGAGGCGACCCACAGCGGATGCTCCAGAAACACGATCGGGCGATATCCGCCATACCTGATGGTCTGGATGAAATCATGCTGGAAATAGCCGTAGACCCAGACGTTGAGCTGCGGACTCAACCTGATTTCCAGAAGCATCAGGACGGAATACCACAGTATCGCCAGCACCATGTACCAGCACAGCAGCTTTGCCCCACGGTAATCGTGCAGGTAGCGATAGCCAAGCAGCATCGGCAGCACCAGGAAGAAGGCGTGGATCACCTCTCTTGTGCCGCTGATCACCGTCAGCCCGGGTCTGTAGATGTTCCCGTCGATCAGCACGTCGCCGTTCAGCACGTCGGTCAGGAAAGGCGTGAAGATAAAGATCGCCAGCAGCATCTTGATGATCGGACCCATCGCCGGGGCGTCGGGAAAGGGATCGCTGCCCTGCTTGCTCGCCAGGATTATCGCCGCGACGACGCTAGGGATCGAGTGCTTGTCGAAACCGGGAAAGCCGGGAACAAAGAAGGTAAGAAGCGGAGGCAGCGCAAGATAGCCTGCCACCAGCGACAGGATCAGCGCCTTTTGCCGGTCGAATCTGGAAAACATCCAGATCATCACAATGGGCCACATCAGCAGCACAAGCACGGCCATGGCTACCGATCCTTTCTGACCCGTTGAGATGCGCGCACGGATGGGCCTCCGGTTCCCGTGTCGATATGTAGTCCCGACTTGTATTCCATTGAGGTGAAATTGCAACGCGCCGCCCTGTGCCGCGCCTGTCGCAAATGCGCCATCATATCGGCAGCCACGCGAGGGTCACTTGATCGGCAAAGAGAGCCGGCATAGTCTGGCCCTGCCCTGCCCAAGTTGCAGACCGAGTGGGGATATGCAGATGCACACCTTCCAACGATTGTTGCACGTATGAACCACTGGATCCTGATCGTTACTGCCGCCGGCGCGAATGTGGCCCTGAACCTGTTTTTGAAAAAGGGCGGCCAGGGTCTGGACACGGCGAATATCGGCGCCCTGATCCTGTCCATCCTCGGCTCGGCCTGGATGTGGATGGCGGTGATCAGCGCGGGGCTGCTGTTGACCGCCTTTGTCACGGCGATCCGCGTCTATTCGCTGAGCCTGACTTATACCGCCGTCACCGCCCTTGCCATGGTGTCGCTTACGGTGATCGATGCGCTTGTGCAGCAGGAAGCCATAGGGATCGGGCGCTCGCTGGGCCTTGGCCTGATCGTGACCGGCCTGCTGGTCACTGCAATCGCAAGCTCATCCGCCTGAGGGCATGGGCGGCGGTGTTACCGCCCGGCAATGACGAAAATGGCCAGCATCAGCGCCCCGCAGATCAATCCCACGCGGTCGCGGAAGGTGAAGACGATGGGGTCGTCGGTCATATGCCCGCGTCTGGTCAGCAGTTGCATCCGGCCCAGCCAGAAGAACAGCACCGGGCAAATCAGCAGCAGCATATCCGGCTTGCTGAAGTTTTCCTGAACCTGCGGGTCTTGCGAATAAAGCGCAAAGACAAGCACGGCCGCCTGCGCCGCGCCGATGGACATGGCCTGCAGGATCGGCAGGTCGCCCACCATCATGTTGCGCCCCGCCGTCTTGTCGGAACCCCGCACCAGCATGTCCTCAAGCTCGGCCTGGCGCTTGATCGTGGCAAGGGCAAAGAAAAGGAACATGGAAAAGACCAGCAGCCATGGCGACAGGACGATCCCCGTCGCGGCACTGCCCGCAACGATCCTGAGCGTATAAAGCGCAGCCAATGCGACCACATCCACCATCATCTTGCGCTTGAGCGAAAATGAATAGGCCGAGGTCACGACCAGATAGACCAGCAACGTCCAGAAAAATGCCACGGGCAGCAAAAGCAGCGCGGCAAGCCCGGAAACAGCAAGCAGCCCGCAGGCAAGGATAAGCCCGTTCTTCGCGCTGGCCATGCCGGCTGCGAAAGGCCGGAACCGCTTTCTGGGATGCGCGCGGTCTGATGGCAGATCTGCCAGATCGTTGACGATATAGATGGCCGACGCGGCCAGCGAAAAGCACAGCATGCCCAGCAGGGCTGCAGGCAGATGGCTTAGGTCATGCGCTGTCAGGACCGGCAGCAAAACCAGCAGGTTTTTGGCCCATTGGTGGGGCCGGCAGGCCCGCAGCAAGGCGGGCAACTCGGGCACCGCTTCCCCAAGTGCCAGCAACCGGGTTCCCTGCGCCTGCGCCTTTTTCGCGGTCCCGGCAGAGACCCGGATGCCATAGGCCTGCCGCGCCACCGCCCACACGGCGAGGTCCGCGGCGCTGTCGCCGACATAGTCAAAGCCCTTTTCGCCGAACCGGCCGACCAGATAATCGGCCTTGGCCTGACCGGAAAGATTGTCTGGCACTCCGGTTGCCCCGGTGCCCACGGCCTCGTCGAACAGCCCCAGATGATCCGCGACCGCCGAGACCTGTCGGTGATCCGATGCGGAAATCAGCGCCACCTGCCGACCTTCGGCACGGGCGGTTTCGATCAGATTCACTACGTCCTGATCGTAAGGCAGTTGCGCCGGGTCCACGGTTCTTTGGTCGGCCAGCGCGTGCTTGAACCCCTTTTTGCCTGACGACAGCCAGGAAGGCAGGCGGAAGATCCACACCGGACGCGACGCGACAAGCCCGATCAGCGCCTCGTGCATCGTATCGGATCTGCACAGCGTCCGGTCCAGATCGACAATCAGCGGGATGGTGGTTTGCGGCAAGGGCGGTTCGTGATGCCCGACCAGCGCGCCGATCTCGGATCCTGCGGCCGACATCGGTGACAATCCGTCCCGACCGCTCAAGATGCCACCTTCAGGTTCTGTTCCCGCTTCGTGACCCGACAAATGCCCAAGTAAAGCGACAGAAGCGCGAAAAGCGCCACCTCTCTGGAGCGCGCGAAATCCGCCATGTCCAGCCGTTCCCATATGCGTTGCGGGAAATAGATGACGACCGCCAGCGCGATGATGGCCGCGATGACCAGCGGCCTGCCTCGGGCGGCGATCAGCAGCGGAAACGTCATGATGGCCAGCGGCGCCAGATCGTAATCATGCGCATAAAGGAACAGGACCGAGATGCTCAGAACCGGTCCGATCAGCCAGACGGGCTGGTAATACGCCCTGAACCAATATAGCAGCCCGACCCCTGCCAGCGCCACCGGCAGCATCGACGGGATCAGGATGCCCTGTGCGGCAAGCAGGCTGCGCAGGCCGAATACATGCTTGAAGACCAGCGTGTTATAGCCGCCCTCTTGATAGTCCCTCAGCGAATGGACCCATGCCAGCCACGAGCCATCCAGCCCGTTGACCCACAGCGGCCAGCCCGACATCACGATTACCGTCAAGGCCGAGACGACGACAAGCAGCCAGCGCCGATCCAGAAGGAACCAGAACCCGACAAGAAAGGCGAGCTGCGGCTTGATCGCACTTACACCCAGAAAAATCCCCGCCAGCAGGTCAAGCCGTTTATGGGCCAGCAGCCAACTGCCCAGCAGGAACGCGGCCGAAAACAGCGTGGTCTGGCCCATCCACACCACATGGGCTGTGAAAGGATTGCCGATGATCACCGCCCAGGTGACGATCTCGGCCGCGCGGACCTCTGCAACCGGAACGGTGGCGGTCGATGTATCCATGCGGATTGCATAATGAACAAAGGCCAGAATGCCGAAAATAGCGGCAAGATTGATTGCGCCGATGATGATTTGCGCCAGACCCATCGATCCCACCGACAGCGCAAGCGAGAATGGCGCGGAATTGGGCGGATAAGCGTAGCTGACCGATTGGATATTGGCGATGGCGTCCATCTGGCCTTTGAATTGGACCGGATCATAGGGGGTGGATCCGATTTCCCACATCTCTCCCGAGACATAGAAATACAGCGCGTCAAAGGAAAAGCTGCTCGCCCCCCGCCCTACTCCGACATAGCCGAAAAGCACCAGTGCCGCGATTCCCAGAACAAGCAGCGTGAAGGGGATTATCAAGGATAACCGGGGTGAAGGTATGCCGTCGAACATATGCACTTTTCACCTCACAGTTGTAGAAAACACGCCGCTCTGATTCGGGTATATCTCCAAGACATCTATGACATTTTTGCTGGCCCCGGTCATCTTGTTTGCCAAGGCGGAATCGCAGATATGAACCGCGAGTTCAGAGTCGGCATGATATGCCGGCCCGATCATGCGCCATCAGGCGCACGGCAACCAATATGCCATGCGCCGGATTTTTTTGGGTTCGGCCGAGAATTAGATAAAATCGAACACGTCCGACAGCAGGACGGTATCGCCGCCGCCGAAATTCAGCAGTGTCCCGTCGGCGGTTTCCCTTGCCGTATAGGTTCGCCCGCCCAGATTGAGCACGTCAAGGCCGGTATCGAACCCGAACACCGTGTCATGTCCATCGCCCTTGCGGAAGATCAGCACGTCGCGGTCGCCGTCGCCCTGCTCGCCCTCGCCGATCCACAACTGGTCGTTTCCGGCCCCGCCGGTAACGGTATCCTTGCCTTCATCCGCGACCAGAGTGTCGTTGCCACGGCTGCCCACCAGCACGTCATGCCCCCAGCGGGTGTTGAAGTTGAACCCGGCCTTGTTTGCGCCGACGACGGTGTTCGCGGCGCTGACCGTGTCATTGCCGGCGTGGGTCCAGCCCAGTTCGAAACCGTAAAACTCCAGCGACGCCTTGCCACCGATGTTGGTTGCCGCATGGCCGTGGAAGTTGTTGGCGGCGCCGATCCGGTCGATCGTCACGGACACGCCGCGGATGCCGGCAGCCTCGTTCTGCCGCGAGATGTCGCCGTCCTTGATCCAGATGTTGATCAGGTCGTTGCCTGCCCCGCCATAGATCGTGTCATGACCGGGGTTGTGGGTGTTGTTGCCGGTGCCCCAGCGGATGTTTTCATCGCCCACCCCGCCATAGATCAGGTCGTTGCCGGTGCTGGAGTGAATGAAGTCGTTGCCGGCCCCGGCGTTGATGGTGTCATTGCCTGCGCCGCCATCGATGATGTCATCGAACCGCGATGCGATGATGTTGTCGTGACCGCCGCGCGAAAATATGGTCAGGCCGTGTTGCGGGGTGGTGCCATGCGCGGAATTCAGGGTTGCGCCACCTGCGCGAATCACGTCATTGCCCATCGTGCCGAAAAAACGCTCGATGCCCGTAAAGGTCAGGTTGTTGTTGCCAAGGTGGACAATTCCATTCTCGGTTGTAGAGAAGGTGATCTTTGCGCCCAGCGTCCCCTGCAATACCAGCCGGTCGCCACCGGGGTTGCCCGGCGTATAGGGGTTGGCGTCGTATTTGTCCGCAATATCCCCGCCGTGAATGGTGTCATTCCCCATGCCGTTCCTCCAATAGAAGGTGTCGGCACCATTCAGCCCCCAAAGCACGTCGTTTGCAGTCGTGCCCCGCATCGTGTTGTTGAGATTGTTTCCTCGGATCACTGCCATGTCAAACTCCGGGTAAGTTGATTTTATGGGTGATATAGCCATAATATTTGTCTAAATCGTTACTGAAACGGCAGCTTCCCTTACCTGCGGCGGAAACCCGCGGGCATCTGGCCGAATCGCAGCGGAAACTCGCCGTCGTTGGTGCCGCCGGCTGGGACAGGCAATTCCACCACTCCGCTGGCAATCTGTTGTCGGCTTTTTTGTCTAATGCCTGGTCACGGTCAGGTGGCGCAGATCCCGCCCGGCGCGGCCTGCCGCCAGCGCATCAAGGTCGTCGCGACCAAAGGCCAGACCCGACCCCAGCGCGGGACAGGCCAGCGCGGGCGTGGCGTGGCCCTGCGCATGCAGCGCCAGCAGATGCCGGTTCAGCCGCGCCGAGGGTGTCGGATCGGCGACCGGCAGCACGGGATGCGCTGCACCCGACCACAGCAGGCTTTGCTAGGCCTGATTCAGCAGGCCGGGACGGCCGGAGAAGGGCTCGATCCGTTCAATTTCGGCAAAGCTGGCCGGACTCTGGCCCAGCCGTGTCAGCAAGGGGCGAAAGATCCGCGCGTCGCCGTCGACCGGGCCGATGCGGGTCTGGAAGACCAATCCTCCGGGTGGTGGGGCCGCGGGCAGAAGCCGCCAGTTCCACAGCCGCAACCGTTGAAGATGCTCATGATTATTCAGCAAAGCCGCGGGCCGGGCGAACAGGTCATAGCGCAACGGCTGGTTGCGGGCCATGTCCTTCATCGTCTCGCGCAGCGCCGTTTCGCGGATCGGGACGATCACTTTGGCGGCGGCGGCCGGCAATGAGACCGCGTCGATATTCTCGATGGGGGTGGCGCTGCCGATCCACCCCAGATCGCGGTCGGAAAACGCCGCGGCCACCTCGCGAAAGGACAGTGGGCGAAACACCGGATTCAGATATTCATGCGCGACATAGGCGGGATCGTCGCGCAGCAGGTTGTCCAGCGTCTGGCCGGCATGCGGGTAAAGCTGAAAGAACCCCGCCCCGGCGTCGCGCATGGCGGTCAGGGCCTGCAAACCCTCGGCCACGGGATCGGGGCGATGGGCCACGGATTTGAACACCTCGTGAAAGGCGCGAAATGCCGCGCCGCCGGGTTCGCTCATGTAATGAATGGCTGCGATACCATTTTGCGACAGATGCGCGGCGACGAAATCCCCGATGGCGGTGCGCACCGTCTCGCCCACCCATGACAGGACGCCATGCGTGACGATATAGTCGTATTCGCCCCTATTCAGGGCAGGATCGCGGATATCGCCGCAGATGAAATCGACATTTTCCAGCCCGGCCGCCTTGGCGCGGGCGCGTGCAACCTTGATATGGTCGGGATCGATGTCGATGCCGGTCAGGCGCATGCCCGGATTTGCCGCCGCCAGAACGGCGGCGCCGTAGCCCTGCCCGCAGCCGATCTCGCACCAGCGTGCGGTTGCCGGATCGGGGGCAGCACGGCCCAGTGCGGCGGCCACTGCTGCGATCCAGACCGGAGATTGCTCACGGTGGAAGAACGCAGGATAGACGATCCCGCCAAGATAATCCTGCCTTGGGTCGCGGTTCATGGCGCACTCCTTTTGCGGTGAAAGGGCACGGTCAGGCCGCGATTTCGGTTGAGGTTTCGCTTTGGCTGGCCGCGAGGCGCAGCCCAAGGCGGACTTCGGCGCGTAGCCCGCCCGTGACGCGATTGGCCAGGGTCACGCTGCCGCCATGTTCGGCGATGATCCGGCGGGCGATGCAAAGCCCAAGCCCTGCACCGCCGGTATCCAGATTGCGGCTGTCCTCGCCACGGAAGAACGGCTCGAATACGCGTTCAAGAAGATGCGGGGGGATTCCGGGGCCGTCATCCTCGACCGTTATGGTGATCTGCGTGCCCGTTTGCCGGACGCGCACCAGAGCCGTGCCGCCATACCGGATGGCATTGGTGATCAGGTTGCCAAGGGCGCGCCCTATCGCAACTGGCCGCAACGGCAGGGCGATAGGCCCGTCGGCATCAAGCGTGGCGCCGCGATCATCGCAAAGCTGATGCAGCAGTGCCACCAGATCGGTCGCGACAGGCGTTTCTCCGTCATGCCGGTCGTGTCCGTATCGCAGCAGGTCGTCGGCAATGACCGCCATCTCGGCAAGCGTGCGGATCATTGGGCCGCGCATCTGGTCGTCCTCGACCATCTCGGCGCGGATGCGCAGGCTGGTGATGGGGGTGCGCAGGTCATGGCCGATGGCCGCAACCAGACGCATCCGCTCGGCGTCGAAATCGGCGATGCGCTGCTGCATGTCGTTGAAGGCGGCGGCCGCCTCGCGCAGTTCGCGCGCGCCGACCTCGGTCACGCGGACGCTGCGGTCGCCATGGCCGGCTGCCCAAGCGGCGGTGGCGAGTTCCCGCAACGGTGCCGTCATGCGCCGGGTAAAGATCAACCCCACGGCCAATGTGCCCAGAAGCGAGGCGGCCAGCGGGATAAAGAACGGGATCTTGCGCCACCATGCCCGTGTCGGCGGCAGCGGATAAAGCAACGAATTCAGCCATTGGCCTTGATGCGCGCCCTCGCCCAACTGGACGGACAGCAGCAACAGCAAGGGCTGATCGGAAACCGAGATCTCTCGTCCGCCATCGAATGCCCGCACCGCATGACCGGGCAGAGCGACGCGGACCTCTTGTTCGATCGCGGGCAGAGAACGCGCTCCGGCCGGCTGGACGGGTTCGGGGGCCACGAAAAACCGGGTATAGCCGGTGGCGCTTTGCGCAAGGATCGTGGCGCCGGTATCGGGATCGACCTCTTCCAGCGCGGTGACCAATGCCACCAAGCGTCCCATGTCGCGCTGGATGCGCACCGCCTGGTCAAACCCCGATCCCTCGCGTGCCAGCAGAAAACCGGCGATCGCGTTCACGCCGACCAGCGCCACGATCAGCAACAGCGAGAAGCGGGCGGCCAGACCGCTGGGCACAAGGCGTCGCAGCCGGATCATCGCAACTCCTCGACCGTGGCAGCCATGCGATAACCGCCGCCCCATTCCGTCACGATCAGCCGCGTTTCGCGGGCGTCGTCGCCGATCTTGCGCCGCAGGCGGCTGATCAGGTTGTCCACGGCGCGGTCATAGGCCCGGGCCTCGCGCCCGCGGATCAGGTCCATCAGATGCATCCGCGACAGGGTTTCGCCCGGATGATCCAGCAGCGCGCCCAAAAGCCGGTTTTCGCCGCTGGTCAGCTCGATTTCCTGTCCCTGATCGGTCAGCAGCAGTTCGCGCAGCGGGTCATGGACGAATGTGGCAAAGCGTCGGCGCAGGGTGCTGGGCTGGGGTTGGCTTGCGGGGACGCGGCGCAGTACCGCCTGTATCCGCGAAACCAGTTCGCGCGGGTCGAAAGGTTTGGTGACATAGTCGTCGGCGCCGATATCCAGCCCGTTGATGCGATCCGCCTGTTCGGTAAGGGCGGTCAGCAGGATCACCGGGGTCCCGCCTTCGCGCGTCAGGTCGTGGCACAGGTTCAGTCCGCTTTCACCCGGCATCATGATATCGACGACGGCCAGATGGATAACGGCCTCGGCCATGATCCTGCGGGCCTCGGCGGCGTTTGCGGCAAGGCGCGTCCTGAATCCCCGCTTGCGCAGGTAAAGCCCCAGCGGTTCGCGCACATCGCGTGCGTCGTCGACAATCAGGATCTGGGGGGCGGAAGGGGCGGTCATAGCGCGCTATATCATAGGAAATCAGTCAGAAATGAAAGTGGGAAATTCCTGGCCCCCTTCATCAGGCCCGATCTGTGGCAATGCGGTGCCCCCAGGTCATCCCTTTTGCGACAAAGCGAGACAAAACAGTTCACTTGGCTGATTGATACACAGCTACACGGATGTTTGAAGTCACACTGACAGCCCGCCGCTTCGCTAGCCAACAGGATCATCCAATCAGGAGCATGCGATGTCCGCAGCTTATCCACGTCTTGTTTCTGGCACCTCCATATCCTTGCTGATGTCCCTTGGGCTTCTTGCCGGTTCCGCCGCCGCGCAATCCGAAGACGGCGAGACCATTGTGCTGGATACCATCGTGATCTCGGCCGAGGATCAGGCCAAGCAGGCCCTTGGCGCCTCGACCATCACATCGGCGGAAATCCAGAAAGCCCCGCCCGTCAACGATATTTCCGAAATCGTGCGCAAGATGCCGGGGGTCAACCTGACCGGGAACTCGGTCTCGGGAACGCGCGGCAACAACCGCCAGATCGACCTGCGCGGCATGGGCCCGGAAAACACCCTGATCCTGATCGACGGCAAGCCGGTGATGTCGCGCAACTCGATCCGCATGGGCCGTCAGGCGGAACGCGACACCCGCGGCGATTCCAACTGGGTGCCCGCCGAAATGATCGAGCGGATCGAAGTGCTGCGCGGCCCGGCTGCCGCCCGCTATGGCTCGGGTTCGGCCGGGGGCGTCGTGAACATCATCACCAAGCGGCCCGAAACCTTCACCGGCTCGGTCGGGGTGCATATGAGCATGCCCGATGACGACCGCGAGGGCGGCAGCGTCCGCACCAACTTCATGCTTGGGGGACCGTTGAACGAAAACTGGTCCTTCCGCGTTTTCGGCAACTACAGCAAGACCGACCCCGACAGCACCGAGCTGAACGCCGATGCCGCCGCCGAAGCCGAACTGGAAACCCCCTATGCCGGGCGCGAAGGCGTGGTGAACCAGGACATCGGCCTGCTGCTGGGCTGGTTGCCCATCGACGGACATGAGGTCGATTTCGAATTCAACTTTTCACGTCAGGGCAACCGCTATTCGGGCGATTCCGCAGGTGGCAGCATCCAGCCCGATCTGGACGGTGAAAACCTGCTGGGGCTGGAAACCAACCGGATGCTGCGGCGTACGTTGTCGACCACGCATCGCGGCGAATACAGCTTTGGTGAATCCAACAGCTATATCCAGTGGGAAAACACCCGCAATACCCGCAACGGCACCTCGGCGACGGGCGGAAGCACCGATAATATCAACACGCTGGATCAGTCCACGATCACCTATGACAGCGTGACCGCCAAGACCGAGTGGATCTTGCCGATGACGCTGGGCACCCGCGACAGCCGCCTGACTTTCGGCGCGGAATACCGTGGCGAGTTTCTGGAAGACGAGAACCGCACGCAGGTCAGCAACGTCAACGACGGACAGCCCCTCAGCGATGAACAGCACATGCTGGGCCTCTATGCCGAAGCCAACATCATGTGGAACGACAAGCTGACGCTGACGCCCGGCCTGCGTTACGACTATGGCGATACCTTTGGTTCCAACCTGTCGCCCAGCCTGAACACGACCTATCAGTTCAACGACGAATGGTCGATGAAGGTCGGTCTGGCGCGCGCATTCAAGGCGCCGAACCTGTTCCAGCTCAACCCCAACTATATCTACAGCACGATGGGGATGGGCTGCCCTCCCGGTGTCGTCACCCCGTGTGAAATCCAAGGCAATCCGGATCTTGAGGCCGAAACCAGCTTCAACAAGGAAATCGGTGTCGCCTATAGCGGCGTCAACGGCATCAACGCCAGCCTGACATGGTTCCACAACGACTATAAGAACCGTATCGCCCCCGGCTTTACCGACCGTGGCGACCGTCCAGACGGCGGAACCATCCTGCAATGGGAAAACACCCCCGAAGCGGTGATCGAGGGGATCGAGGGCAATTTCTCGACCGAATTCGGCGGCGGGCAATACGCCCTGAACGTCAACCTGACCAAGATGCTTGAATCACGTGACAAGAGGACCGGCAACGCGCTGAGTCTGGTGCCCGAGCACACGATCAACGCCTCGCTTGATTGGTATGCGCGCGATGACCTGACCTTTACCGTCTCGGCCACGCATTACGGCCGGATCGAGGCCGCCCGCGTGGCGGTGCATACCGGGATCGAGCAGGAAGACCTTGACGAACGGCCGTCCTATACGCTGGTGAATCTGGGTCTGGCCTGGGATGTGACCGACACGGCAAAGCTTTCCGCCGGGGTCAACAACGTGTTCAACAAGCAGCTGTTCCGCACCGGCCAAGGCGCCAATACCTTTAACGAGCCGGGACGCGCCTTCTATGTTTCGCTGAACAAGACGTTCTGACACACAAACCGGGTCGCCCATGCGGGTGGCCCGCCAGTCTGGGTGCGCGTGCCTGCGTTTTCGCGGCACGGCGCATCCGGTCGTGACGCGCAGACTACGCGCCCTCGACCCGGAATTCAGGCGATGTTCTTTCAAGGCGCGCCCCGCCCGTCTTGCTGAATTCAATATTCATCCATAATTTCCAAAATCTTATCCGTAATCTTTCCGACGCCGCCTTGGTCTCTGGCCGGCGCATATCGAAGTCATGGTTTCTTCATCAACGGGTCACCCAACGGACATAGACGCTGGGTAAATGTCGCCTCGATGAAAATTTGCTCGATTCCTGATTGGGACGGAAAGAAAGAAATGCTGATCACACGTCGCCATACCCTTGGCCTTTTCGGGGCTGCCGCCGGATCGCTGATCCTGCCGCGCCATCTGCGCGCGCAGGGCACGCGCGGCTCGATCACCATCGCGGTGCAGAAGATCACCAACAACAATACGCTGGATATCTGGAACGAGCAGTCCAATGTGGGCGAGCGCGTGTTCTTTCCCAACCTGTGGGAAGGGCTGATCCAGCGCGACTGGATGGGCAACCAGGGTCCACTGCCGGGGCTGGCGACGGAATGGAAGCGCCTGGACGACATGACGATCGAGCTGAAGCTGCGTCAGGGCGTGCGTTTCCACAATGGCGACGAGCTGACCGCCGAGGATGTGGTGTTCTCGTTCTCGAACGAGCGGCTTTTCGCGGGGACCGAGCCGGCCGGCGGCAAGACCATATATGCCGAGAGCTTCCGCCCGCAGAACGCCAAGGAACTGCCCGCCAATATTCCCGGTATCGCCCGTCGCCTGTGGCCTGCCCTGCGCGGGGTCGAGGCGGTGGATAAATACACCGTGCGCTTCCTGAACGCGACGCCGGACATCACGCTGGAGGGACGGCTTTACGCCTTTGGCTCGCAGATCGCCAACCGCCGCGCCTGGGACGAGGCCGGCTCTTATGCGGAATGGGCCAACAAACCCGTCACCACCGGCCCTTATATGGTCGAAGAGTTCCGGCCCGACGTATCGCTGACGCTGGTGGCATTCGACGATTACTGGGGCGGTCGTCCGCCGTTGGACCGGATCCGCTTTGTCGAGGTGCCCGAGGTTGCCAGCCGCGTGAACGGGCTGCTGTCGGGCGAATATGATTTCGCCTGCGACCTGCCGCCCGATCAGGTGCCCACGGTCACCGCGGCACCGGGGCTGGAAATCCAGTCCTCGACCATCTGGAACCACCGCGTCACCGTCTTCAACAAGCAAAACGATATTCTGGCCGATCCGCTGGTGCGCCGCGCGATGACCCATTCGGTCGATCGCAAGGCCATTGTCGAGGCTTTGTGGGCCGGCCAGACCGAAATCCCGGCAGGGATGCAATTCGACAGCTATCGCGCCTCGGATATGTTCATCGACGGATGGGCCGCGCCGGAATACAACCCCGAACTGGCCCGCGAGCTGCTGGCGCAGGCCAATTACAAGGGCGATCCGATCCCCTATCGCCTGCTGAACAACTATTACACCAACCAGACGCCCTCGGCGCAGGTTCTGGTCGAGATGTGGCGGCAGGTCGGGCTGAACGTCGAAATCCAGATGAAGGAAAACTGGGACCAGATCCACGATCCCGAAGGTGTGCGGGGCGTGCGCGACTGGTCAGCCTCGAACAACATCAACGATCCGATCACGCCGCTGGTCGTGCAGTTCGGCCCCAACGGCGAGGCCCAGCAAAAGCGCGACTTCTGGAACGAAGAGGTCGATCAGCTCTCGGTGGTCATGGAAACCTCGATGGATGCCGCGACCCGCAAAAAAGCCTTTGCGCGGCTGCTGGAAATCTGCGAGCGCGAGGATCCCGCCTATAACATCCTGCATCAGAACGCGGTGTTCACCGGCATGAAATCCGAACTGAACTGGAAGGCCGCGCCGGCCTTCGCGATGGATTTCCGGTCCACGAACTGGAACGCCTGATCGCATAAAAAGGGGTGGGCCGTGGGCCTGCCCCTTATTCATTCGACAAAAAGGAGCGACACGGGTGACGTTTGTCTCGGTCCGCGACCTGAAGGTTGCATTCGATGGCGTTCAGGTTCTGCACGGCATCGATCTGGATATCGGCAAGGGCGAAGCGGTCGGTCTGGTCGGCGAAAGCGGCTGCGGCAAGTCCGTGACCTGGCTGGCGGCCCTTGGGTTGCTGCCGCGCAAGGCGCGCATCCAGGGCTCGGTCACGATCAACGGCCAGGAATTGATCGGAGCCCCGGCCCGACGGGTCGAAAAGGTGCGCGGCGCGCGCATCGCGATGATTTTCCAGGACCCCTCGTCGTCGCTGAACCCGGTGCAAAAGGTCGGCCGCCAGATCGCAGAAAGCCTGCGGCTGCATCGCAACCTGCGCGGGGCCGCCGCACGGGCCGAGACCATCGCACTGATGGATCAGGTCGGCATCCCTTCGGCGGCGACGCGGATCGACCTTTATCCGCATGAATTTTCGGGTGGTCAGTGCCAGCGCCTGCTGATTGCGATGGCGCTGGCCGGCCAGCCCGACCTCTTGATCGCGGACGAGCCGACAACGGCGCTGGATGCCACCATTCAGGCCCAGATCCTTGATCTTCTGGCAAATCTGCGCCGCGATTCGGGCATGGCCATGGTCTTTATCAGCCATGATCTTGGTGCGGTTTCGGCCGTCTGCGACCGGGCGGCCGTGATGTATGCCGGCCGGATCGTAGAACAGAACGACATTGCGGCGCTGTTTCGGTCGCCGCGCCACCCCTATACCTCGGGCCTGTTTGCGGCGATCCCCGACCTTGATGCCGGGCGCCGGCGGCTGCGGCCGGTGAACGGCACCGTGCCCGATCCCCGGCACCTGCCGCTGGGCTGCGCTTTCGCGCCGCGCTGCGATGGCGCCAGCGCGCTGTGCCAGTCCTGTCAGCCCGATCTGAAACCGCAGCGGCAAGGCGGCCGGTTGTCGTGCTTTCACCCCGTCGCACCGGCTGTCATCCCGCAGCACCAGCAAAGCCGGGTGCCGGCATGAGCATTCTTTTGCAGGCGCGCGGGCTGGTGCAGCAATATGGCACCGCGAAATCGTTTCTGGGCCGCAAATCCGTGGTGCGGGCGGTCGACGGCATCGACCTGACCGTGCGCAAGGGCGAGATTTTGGGCATCGTCGGCGAATCCGGTTCGGGCAAGTCGACGCTGGGCCGGATGCTCTTGGGGCTTGAGCCCCCGCATGCCGGCGAGGTGCTTTTCCGCGGCCAGCCGATGCCGAAAACCGGCACGCCCGAATGGCGCCGAATGCGGGCGCAGATGCAGTTGATCTTTCAGGACCCGCTGGCGGCGCTGGACCGGCGCATGACCATCGCCGCCCAGATCGCCGAGCCGTTGCAGATCCACGATCTGGCCAGCGGTGCGAACCTGACCCATCGGGTCGAGACGCTCATGCAGCAGGTCGGCCTGCGCAGCGATCAGGCCGACCGTTATCCGCATGAGCTGTCAGGCGGGCAGCGGCAGCGGGTGGTGATCGCCCGCGCCCTGGCCTCGGGGCCGCAGTTTCTGGTCTGCGACGAGCCGGTCTCGGCGCTGGATGTGTCCATTCAGGCGCAGGTGGTGAACCTGCTGCGCGACCTGCAGGAACGTAACGGGCTGACCATGGTGTTCATCAGCCACGACCTGAAAGTGGTGCGCAATATCTGCGACCGGGTGGCGGTGATGTATCTGGGCCGCGTGGTGGAAGAGGCGCCCTCGGACGTGATCTTCTCGGACCCGCGCCATCCCTATACGCAGGCGCTGGTGTCATCGGTGCCAAGGCCGGGACAGGGGCTGGAGGGCCGCATCCTGTTGCAGGGAGAGCCGCCGAACCCCGCCGCCCGCCCCTCGGGGTGCGCCTTTCATCCGCGCTGTCGTCTGGCCGATGCGCATTGCGCAGGTCCGGTGCCGCAGCTTCGCGACCATCAGGGCCGATTGGCCGCCTGCCTGAAGCTGTCCGACCGTTTGCAGCCAGCCGCCTGAGGAAACCATGCTGACCTTCATAACGACCAAGCTGGCCCGGGCCTTGCTGACCATCCTGCTAGTGATGACATTCGCCTTTGTCGTGCTGCGCATGTCTGGCGATCCGGCGCAAATCCTGCTGGGGCCGGACGCCCCGCAGGATGCCATCGACGCCTTTCGCGCCCGCTGGGGTTTCGACGACCCGCTGTGGCGGCAATACCTGGCCTATCTGAAACAGATCATGGTGCTGGATTTCGGGGTTTCGATGCGTGACGGCTCGCCCGCGATCGACCTCGTGCTGCAACGCATTCCCGCCACCCTTGCGATCACCCTGCCCGCCCTGATCCTGAAGATCGCCATCGGCATCCCCGCCGGGGTCTATGCCGCGCTGCACCGCGAGACGGCGGCCGACCGGGGCGTCATCATGCTGTCGATCTTTGGCTTTACCATGCCGTCCTTTGTCCTTGGGCTGGTGCTGGTGCTGATCTTTTCGATCCAGCTTGGTTGGATGCCCTCGGGTGGGCAGGACAGTTGGAGGCACGCGATCCTGCCGATCGCCACCATGTCCATCGGCGGCATCGGTATTCTTGCACGGTTTTCCCGATCCGCGATGATCGAGGTGCTGGGCCAGCCCTATATCCGCACCGCCATGGCCAAGGGCCTGCCGTGGCGCGACGTGGTCTGGAAACATGCCTTGCCGAATGCGGCGGTGCCCATCGTGACGCTGATAGGTTTCATGATCGGGGCGCTGATCGCCGGGGCCGTGGTGGTAGAGACGATCTTTTCATGGCCCGGAGTCGGCCGGCTGATCGTCGTCTCGGTCTCGAACCGGGATCTGGCCGTGGTGCAATGCCTGCTGCTGGTCATCGCGGCCTCGATGGTGGTCGCCAATCTGTGCGTGGATTTCGCCTATGGCCTGCTTGACCCGCGTCTGCGCGCCAAGACCGCCGCGCATTAAGGAGACGATCCGCCATGTCCGACGCAACCGCCGCCCCGGCCCCGACCTCGGCCCCGATGGCCCCCGCCCCCATCGGCCTTGTCTCTCGCATCCGACGGCTGATGCCTGCCTCGGTCGTGCTGGCCTTTGTCTGGGTGCTGCTGATGGTGCTGACGGCGATCTTTGCCGATTGGCTGCGCCCTTATGAGATCACGACGATGGACCTGTCCGCCCGGCTGGCGCCCTTTGGCACGCCGGGGCACTGGCTGGGCACGGATGAGCTGGGGCGGGATGTGCTGTCGCGGCTGATCCAGTCGATTCGCGTGTCGCTGGTCATTGCATTCGGTGCGACGATCCTGTCGGCCCTGTTCGGCACCACGATGGGGTTTCTGGCCGCCCAGTTTCGCGGCTGGGTCGAAAATCTGGTGATGGCGCTGGCCGATTTTCAGGCCGCCCTGCCCTTCATGATTATGTCGCTGGCGGTTCTGGCGTTCTTTGGCACCTCGATGGTCCTGCTGGTCTGCCTGATGGGGCTTTACGGCTGGGAACGCTATGCCCGTATCGCGCGCGGTCTGGCCATCTCGGCCTCGGCGCAGGGCTATGCGGCTGCGGTGGTGCAGCTTGGGGCGACCCCTTCGCGGGTCTATCTGCGCCACATCCTGCCCAATGTCGCCTCGACGCTGATCGTATCCATGACGCTGACCTTCCCCGAGATCATCCTGATGGAATCCGGCCTCAGCTTTCTGGGACTTGGGGTGCAGCCGCCGCAATCGTCGCTTGGCAACATGGTCGGTTTCGGGCGTGAATACCTGACGCGCGCGCCTTGGATCATGCTGGCGCCCTCGGTCGTGATCGTGATCACCACGCTGTCGATCTCGCTGCTGGGCGACTGGCTGCGCGACAAGATGGACCCGACAATTCGTTAACCTCAACCTGAAAGACTGTCCATGTCACGTATCATCGCGCATCGCGGCGCGCGCAATATCTGGGCCGAGAACTCGGCCACCGGCTTTCGTGAAACCGCCCGGCTGGGTTTTTCCGGCATCGAGTTCGACCTGCATCTGACCGATGCCGGCGAGTTGGTGGTCATCCACGATCCCACGCTGGAGCGCACGACGAACGGCCACGGTCCGGTGCGCGCGCTGACCCCCGCCAGCCGCAAGGCACTGCGGCTGAAGGGCCCGGACGGGGCGCTGATCGACGAAGGCGTGCCCAGCTTTGACGAGGTGCTGGATATTCTTGCGCCATGCAAGGCGGACCTGCTGGTCGAACTCAAGCCCGACCAACAGGGCTTTACCGATCCGCGCATGATCTCGATGGCGGCGGATATCCTGCGCCGTCGCGGATTGGAAAGCCGCTCTGTCCTGCATGCCTTTGACATCAACGTCATTCGCGGCATCCGCGATCTGGCGCCCCAGTTCCGCCGGCTGATTTCCGTCAATCAGGACTGGGCCGACAGGCAGGGCGGGCTCGAGGCATTCCTGCGCGACGTCAGCGGCTGGATCGATGTGATCGGCATTCATCACCAGCTTTTCGAGGCGGAATTCGATCTGGTCGCGCGGCTGGGCCTGCTGGAGCGCTGCACGGTCTGGACAATAAACGATGCCGAACTGATGCGGCGCTGGATCGCCCGTGCGCCGGGCTATCTGGTGTCGGACGATCCGATCCTGCTGCGCGGGATGATGGCTCAGGAGATGGCGCAGTGAGCCGGTTCCAGGCGCTTCTTTTCGATTGCGACGGGGTGCTGTTGGACAGCGAACCTATGGGCTGTCGGGCACTGGCCCAGGCCGTCACCACAGCCGGCATGGCGATGAATGCAGATCAGGCGGCGGCGGTCTTTTCGGGCAATTCGGCGCAGGCCAGTCTGGAATGGATGGAACAGGCCGGGCTGGACGGTTTCGCCGTGTTCGAGGCCGCCGACCGGCTTTTGTTTCAGATGTTCGACCGCGACATCCCCCTTATCGACGGGGTCGAGCGCGTGCTGGGTGATTTCGACATCCCGATGGCGGTCTGCTCGAATTCGCTGATCCGCCGGCTGGACCGCTCGATCGTGCGCACCTCTCTGGCGCATCGGTTTGGCGGGCATATCTATTCCGCCGAGCATGTGTCGGCCCCCAAGCCCGCCCCCGATCTGGCGCTTTTTGCCGCCGAACGTCTGGGCGTCGCGCCGCAACAGGCGATCTTTGTCGATGACAACCCCCACGGGCTGCGTTGCGGGCTGGATGCGGGCTGTCTGGGCATCGGCTTTGTGGGTCCGTCCGAACATCGCGCCGGCCATGCGCAGGTGCTGCACGACGCCGGTGCCCATCACGTCGTCCATGGCATGGCCGAACTGCATGCCCTTCTGACCACATTTTCCCTGCCCCTGCGGCCTGAAATCAAGGAATTGACATGACCGACCTTCCCCTGCTCGGCGCAGCCATGAAGACAAGCGAGCTGGCCGAGTTTCAGGATTTCATCCTGTCCGAAAACCGCGATCTGGAGTTGCAGGACTTTTTCGATGCCGATCTGCTGAACGGCGACTGGCGCAGCGTGGCAGATCAGGCGCGGACGCTGCTGGCGGGCTATACCGGGCGGCTGGGCATCCACGGGCCGTTCTGGGGGCTGAGCATCGCCAATCCCGATCCCGACCTGCGCGCGGTCATCACGCGCAAGTTCCTGCAGGGGTTGGAGGTCTGCGAATATCTGGGCGCGACGCAGATGGTGATCCATTCGCCCTATACCACCTGGGATTACAACAATCTGGACAACTTCCCGGGCCGCGCGGCCTATGACCGGGTGCTGGACAACTGTCATGCCACCATGGATGCGGTGGTCCGGCGGGCGCAGGAAACCGGCGTGACGATGGTGGTCGAGAATATCGAGGACAAGGACCCCGACATCCGCCGCATTCTTGCCGACAGCTTCAACTCCCCCTCGATGGCGGTGTCGATCGACACGGGGCATGCGCAATACGCCTATGGCTCGACGGGGGCGGGGCCGGCGGATTTCTATGTCCGCCGCGCCGGCAACCGGCTGGAGCATGTGCATCTGCAGGATGCCGACGGCCATGCCGACCGCCACTGGGGCATCGGTGAGGGCACGATCCGCTGGCACGAGGTGTTTCGTGCGCTGGCCGAACTGACCTCGAACCCGCGGCTGATCCTTGAGCTGCGCGACAAATCGCAGATCCTGCCTTCCGTCGAATGGCTGAAGTCGCGCGGTCTGGCGCGCTAAGCAAGCGGGCGCAGCCCTGTCAGACGGCTGTTACGGCCGTCTGAATGCCCCGAAGGGGGCGAACTACCCAGGGCCGCCGCGCGCCGGGACCTTCAGAAAGCCTCGCGATAAAGCCGCAGCGCGTCGGGCTCGGTCACCTCGACCGGGTTGTTGACCAGCAGCCGGGTTTGCAGCATCGCATCGCGCGCCAGCATCGGCAGGCTGTCCTCGGGGACGTTCACGTCGCGCAGACGGCGCGGCGCGCCAGAGCGGTCCATCAGATCCTCCATGAAGCTGACAAAGGCCGCCGACCGGGCCTGCACCCCCTCGTCCGAGGGACCAAGGACCACATCCGCAAGCTCGGCATAAAGCGGCGCGGCGGCGGTCATGTTGAAGCGCAGGACCGGCCCCAGCATCAGCGCATTGGTCAGGCCATGAGGCAGGTGGAAATGCCCGCCCAGCGGATAGGCCAGCGCATGCACAGCCGCGACCGGGCTGTTCGAAAAGGCCTGACCCGCATAATTGGCGCCGATCAGCATGCCTTCGCGCGCGGCCCGATCCGTGCCGTTCTGGCAAGCAGGCACAAGATGACGGGCCAGCAGCCGCAGTGCCTCGCGCGCGAAGACGTCGGAAAGCGGGTTCTTGCGGTGGCGGCTCGTATAGGCCTCGATCGCGTGGACCATGGCGTCGATCCCGGTCGCCGCGGTCTGGACCGGAGGCAAGCCCAGCGTCAACTCGGCATCCAGCAACACCCGGTCGGCGTAAAGCTGATGCGAGACGACGCCCATTTTCGTGGTCTCGCCGGTGGTCAGGATGGTGATGTTGGTGACCTCGGACCCGGTGCCGGCGGTGGTGGGAACCTGCACCAGCGGAACGCGCGTGCCCCGGACCTTGCCGATGCCGTAAAGATCGGCCAACGGTTGCTGACTGACCAGCATCACCGCGACCAGCTTGGCGATGTCCATCGACGACCCGCCACCCAGACCCATGACGATATCTGCCCCCGCCGCCTTGCCCTGCGCGACGCAGGACATCAGCACCGCCTCGGGCGGGTCGGCGACCACGTCGTCGAACACCGTCACACTGAAGCCGGCCGCGGCCAGAGACGCTTTCGCGGGTTCCAGCAGCCCGGCCTGATGCAGGAACTTGTCGGTCACGATCAGCAGGTTGCGCGCGTCGAACCAATCCGCCAGCAACTCGCCCATCCTGGCCGCGCCGCCCCATTCCACCAGCATCGAGCCGGGCGTGTCGAAGGAAAAGGCTTTCATCGGATCGGTCATGTCTCGTCTTCCGTCTGTTGGTGAAGGAAAGCCGGGCAGCGGCGTGCCACCCGACAGGTGCAGCGGTCAGAATGCGCTGCAAAGGTATTTCAGTTCCAGATAGTCCTCGATCCCGTATTTCGAGCCCTCGCGGCCAAGGCCCGACTGCTTGACGCCGCCGAAGGGTGCAACTTCGTTCGAGATCAGCCCGGTGTTGTGGCCGACCATGCCGTATTCCAGCGCCTCGGATACCCGGATGACCCGGCTGTGGTCGCGGGTGAAGAAATAGGCGGCAAGCCCGAAGATCGTGTCATTGGCCATTGCGATGGCCTCTTGTTCGGTGTCGAACACAAAGACCGGCGCCATCGGGCCAAAGGTTTCTTCCTGTGCGACGGCCATGGCGGGTGTCACGCCGGTCAGCAGCGCGGGCTGAAAGTATAGCCCGCCCAGCCGCTTGCCGCCGGTGACCAGCCTTGCGCCCTTGGACAAGGCGTCGGCGATATGGCTTTCCACCTTGTCCAGCGCCTTCGGCTCGATCATTGGGCCGATCTCGGTCCCGGTTTCCATTCCGTCCCCGACCTTCAGCGCGGCGACCCGGGCGGCCAGCTTCTCGACGAACGCGTCATGGATGCCGCGCTGCACCAGCAAACGGTTGGCACAGACGCAGGTTTGGCCGGCGTTGCGGTATTTCGACAGCATCGCCCCCTCGACCGCCGCGTCCAGATCGGCGTCGTCGAAGACGATGAAGGGTGCATTGCCCCCAAGCTCAAGGCTGAGCTTCTTGATGGTGGGCGCACATTGCGCCATCAACAGCCGCCCCACCTCGGTCGAGCCGGTAAAGGAAAGCTTTCGCACCACCTCGCTGTCGGTAAGCACGCGGCCGATCCCCGAGGCCGATCCCGTCACCACCTGCAGCACGCCCGCAGGCAGGCCGGCGCGCTGGCCCAGCTCGGCCAGTGCCAGTGCCGAAAGCGGTGTCAGATCGGCGGGGCGGACGATCATCGAACAACCCGCGGCAAGCGCCGGGGCGGCCTTGCGCGTAATCATCGCCGCCGGAAAGTTCCAAGGGGTGATCGCCGCCGTCACCCCGACGGGCTGGCGAAGCACCGTGATGCGCTGGTCGGGCCGGGGCGCGGGGATGGTGTCGCCATAGACGCGCTTGGCTTCTTCGGCGAACCATTCGATGAAACTTGCCGCATAGGCGATCTCGCCCCTTGCCTCGGCCCGCGGCTTGCCCTGTTCGGCGGTCATGATCCGGGCCAGATCCTCTTGGTTGGCGATCATCAGTTCGAACCAGCGGCGCAGGATCTGGCTGCGCTCTTGGGCGGGACGGGCGGCCCATCCCTTTTGCGCGGCCTGCGAGGCAAGGATCACCGCCGGGATTTCCTCGGGGGTCATGGTGGGCACCTGCCCGACAAGGCTGCCGTCGGCGGGATTGAACACCGGGGTCACGGCACCTGAGGCGGCGGCGACCCATTCGCCGTTCACAAGGCAGGCAGAGCGCATCAGGGTCGGATCATTCAGCTTAGGCACGTTTCGGGTCTTTCCTGAGAAGTTTGACGGACAGGGTGGCAGCAAACCGCCGCCCCGCTTGGGGAAGCATCGGTCGGGCGGATCAGCCCTGGCTGTCGCTTGGCGCGCGCAACGCCACGGCCTGGGCGGCGTTTTCGGCGATGATCCGTTCGGCAACCTTTTCGATCGAACTGCGGCTGTCCATCGCCGCCTTTTGCAGGTAGCGGTGGGTCTGGCTCATCTCCATCTTCTGCACATGACACAGGATGATCTTGGCCACCTCGACGGTGGACAGGGCCAGATGGCGGTTTTCGGCCTCGGCGATGCGCTCGATGTTCTTGCGGCGGCGTTGCCAGACATCGCGGCTGATCATCAGGTTGGTCAGCAAACCGAAGGGTTTGACCGGCCGTTCAATGACCGCGGCCGCACGTAGCTCCAGTACCAGTTGCAAGGTCGAAGGGTCCTCATAACCGACCAGCGCGATGACGGGCGCGCTAAGGTCGCCGAGCTGGGCGATCAGTCCGCGCACATCGGCCCGGGCATCGGAATCGACGGTGACGATGATCACGTCGATGTCTTCGGGCAGGGTTTCGGGAATGGGCCAGTAAAGCCGGGGCAGGCAGCCGATACGGATCAAGTGGGTCATCAAACCCTCGGCCTCGCGTCCCGGAGGCAGCAGCACCAGAACCCTGGTGCCTTTCAGATCGCTGATCTTCGGCTTCCCGCTGGCTTTAGGCATGGTCGGTCATCGCATCCCCAAAGCTGTGCTGCACCATATAGGGCTCGGGTTTGACCGGGCCTTTCTCGGCTTCGATCACGTCGAAGGCATTCTTGGCGTTGACCCGCCCGATCCGGGGCCAAAGCCAGGTGTGATGCGTGGCGGCGTCCAGCCTGACCCGGCCTTCGGGCGCGTCGAAGAACGCCGCGCCAAGCCGGTCAAGGACGCCCTCAAGCGTGGCCTCGCCGGCATCCCGCGCGGCGCGGGCGAAAAGATGCACCTGAAAATAGGCGGCCTCCGCCCCCGAGGTCACAGGCACTTCGGCACCGAAACGTGCACGCATACCTTGCAGGAAGGCCCGGCTTTCGGGGTTTTCCAGCGTGGCGAACCAAGGCGCGGCGGCCAGGAACCCCTCGGAGAGATCGGCGCTCATTTGTGCAAGATCGGCCTCGTTGGTGGCAAGGCTTGCGATCACTCCGCCGCCTGCGCGAACGCGGGTGCGGGCAAAGGCTTCGTGCAGGCGGATCGTGTCACTGCCGACAACGGTGGAATAGATGAAATCGGGCCGCAACTGCTCGACCATGGCCATGACCGTGGCGAGATCCTCGTCCGAGGCATGGAAGGGCAGATATTCCTCGCCCACCACGCTGCCTGCGGCCTGTTCGAACAGATCGCGCATGATGCGGTTCGATTCATGGGCAAAGACATAGTTGTTGCCGATGAAAAATACCCGCCGGCCGTGATGGCGCAACAGATGCCGGGCCAGCGGAACCGAATTCTGGTTCGGCGCCGCCCCCGTATAGATGCAGTTCTGCGAGAATTCGAAACCCTCGTAAAGCGTGGGATAGAACAGCAGCGCCTGCCGGCTTTCGATCAAGGGCAGCACCGCCTTGCGCGAGTTCGACATATGGGTGCCGAACAGCACCCGCACATCGTGTTCGTCGCAAAGCCGCTCGGCCGCGAGGCGATAGTCGTCGGGACGTGGCCCGATGGGCAATTGGCGGGGAACCAGCGGAACGCCGCCGATCCCGCCGGCCGCATTCACCTCGTCGATGGCCAGAAGCGTGGCGCAGGCCTGCGCATGTTCGACCGCCGACGTCTGGCTTTCGCGCGAGAACAACAGGCCTACCGGCCAGCCCTCGCGGTGGATATTCAGAGGCTGCATCAAAGCGACTTCCAGTCGAAGGCCGTCTCATAGGTGGCAGCGGCGCGATATAGCGTAGCTTCCGAATAGTCGCGCCCGATCAGCATCATGCCCACCGGCAGTCCCTGTGCCTTGCCGCAGGGAATGCTGATCGCGGGCAGCCCGGTGGCGTTGAAGGGGGCGGTGTTGGCGTTCATCTCCAGCGCGCGGCCGACCCATTCCTGCGGGCCGCAGTCCGGATCCGGCAGTTTGGGGGCCTTGATGGGAACGGTCGGCATCAGAAGCATGTCATAGTCTGCAAGCACCGTCTCATAGGCTGCCTTCAGCCGGCGAACCAGATTCTGGGCCTTGGCGTAATACTGGCCCTGATACTGCATGCGGAAGTAATGCGCGGCAAGCAGCACCGACTTTACATCGGCGGGAAAATCCGAGGCATGTGCCCTCCAGTCCTGCTGCGCGCGCATCAGGCTGGTGACGTAAAGTCCCTTCCAGTTCGAGCCGTAGTTCAGCCCCTCCATCTGGTTCACGGTTCCTTCGGTGGCGATCGGGGTCCAGATCGCATGGCCTTTGCGGTGCAGGGGCAGGCTGATCTCATCCACCGTAGCGCCAAGGCTTTGCAGCCGCGCAGCCCCGGCGCGCACCGCCGCATCCACGTCGGGTTCCGAGTTCTCCCAGCCGAATCCCTCGGCGATGACCGCCACGCGCAGCCCATGGGCTCCCGCCTCGCATTGCGAGGTATAGTCGCGGCTTTCGGGCAACTGGCGCTGGCGTGGGTCAAGCCCGTCGTGACCTGCGATGACCTCAAGCACGCGGGCATTGGTGCGCACGTCACCCGACATTACCCCGGCATGGTCCAGCGTCATCTCGACCGGCATCACGCCGGTATAGGGAACAAGGCCATGCGTGGCCTTCATGCCCACAAAACCGGTATAGGCGGCCGGAATGCGGACCGAGCCGCCCTGATCGGTGCCGATCGCCGCATCGACCAGCCCGGCCGCGACCAGCGCCGAACACCCCGATGAGGAACCACCCGCCGAGCGGGTTTCGTCATGCGGATTCCTGACCGGACCTAAAGCGCTGGTGTGGCTTCCGCCCGAGACGCAGAAATATTCGCATTGCGCCTTGCCCCGGATCGTGGCGCCCTCGTCCAGAAGGCGGGTGACGAGGGTTGCATCCACGTCGGGAACATAACCGCGCAGGGTCGAGGCGCCGTTCATCATCGGCACGCCCGCCAGCATGATATTGTCCTTGAGCGCGATGTTCAGCCCGTCAATCCGGCCACCGGGGCGGCCCGTCACCTCGGTTTTCACATACCAGGCGTTATAGGGATTTTCCTCGGGCGAAGGGTAATGGCCGGGCGTGCGGGGATAGCGCACCTGCGGCAGTTCCGGCGTCATCGCGTCGACGATGGCATAGTCATGGCTCACGCCGTCCATCAGCGCGGTGAAAGCCTGAAGGTCGCGTTCGGAAAGCCCAAGGCCCAGATCCTGATCGGCGGCGAGCATGTCTTGATATTGCGGTTTGCGGATCGTCACGTCTTAGCCCTCGATGCCGATGAATGCCTTGGCCTCTTCCGTCGATCCATGGGCTTTGGGGTCGATGGTCCTGACCACGCTGCCCTTGTCGACCGCCAGAACGCGGTCGCAGATCGACCAGAGGAAATCGATGTCCTGCTCGACCAGAATGATCGACAGGTTCCGTTCCTTGCGCAGACGGATCAGCACGTCGATGATCTCGTCGCAGATCGAGGGCTGGATGCCCTCGGTCGGTTCGTCCAGCAGGACCAGGTCGGGATCGCCGCAAAGGCAACGGGCAAGCGCTACAAGCTGCTGTTCGCCCCCCGACAGCATGCCCGATTGCCGGTCCAGCAGCTGGACAAGACGGGGGAAAAGCGCCAGCATCTGCTGAATCTTGGCGTCGGCGCCGCGGAAATTCTTTACGCAGCCCATGCGCAGGTTTTCCTGAACCGTCAGCAGTTTGAAAAGCTGCTTGCCCTGCGGCACATAGCCGATCCCTGCCTTGGCGCGGCCTTGGGTATTCCGGCCATTCAGTGATTGACCGGATTTGCTGATTTCGCCGCTCCAGGTCGGCAATTCACCTATGATGGCGCGCAACAGCGTGGTCTTGCCCATGCCGTTGCGGCCCAGAAGGCCGATGCATTCGCCATCCGAAAGCGAAAATCCGACCCCACGCAGCACCGGCACGCGGCCATAGCCCGATGAAAGGCCCTTTACCTCAAGCATTGGCGGTTTCCTTTCTGCCCAGATAGGCCGCCCGCACCTGCGGGTCCTTGGCTATCTGATCAAAGCTGCCCTCGGCGATGACCGCGCCGCGTTCAAAGACGGTGACGCGCTCGCCGATCAGGCGGATGAAATCCATGTCATGCTCGACCACGATCACCGCGCTTTCCTTGGTGATGTCGCGAATGATCTGCACGGTCTTCAGGCTTTCGCTGTGGGTCATGCCCGCAGCCGGTTCGTCCAGCAGTGCCACGGCGGGTTTCGAGGCAAGGATCTGGCCCAGTTCGACCCATTGCCGCTGACCATGCGCCAGCTCGGCGCAGGCCCGGTCGCGCAGGTCGGTCAGGCCGATATGTTCCAGCACGTCGTCCACGATGGCCTTGACCGCCCTGCCCTTGGCGCGCCGGCGTGCGGCCATGTCGATATTCTCGGCCACGCTAAGGCCTTCGAACAGGCTGGGGACTTGGGTTTTGATGCCGATCCCCAGCCGGGCGATCTGATAGGGCTGCAAGGAATTCAGCGGCTTGCCCCGAAAGGTGATCGTCCCGCGCGACGGCGGATATTGCCCGCTGAGCAGCCGGAAGAAGGTGGTCTTGCCCGCGCCGTTGGGTCCGATCAGACAGCGAAGCTCGCCCTGACGCAGATCGAAATCGACGGCCTTGACCGCATCGACGCCGCCGAAACTGATGCCAAGGCCCCGGGCTTCCAGGATGATCTGGCCGCTCATGCCTGGCTCTCCGTGGTGGCGGGTTTCGTCTTGCGTGCGAACGGCGCGGCCAGTGCCTTGGTGATCATCGGCAGGATCCCCTGCGGCACCACCAGAACAAAGAAGGCCAGGACGACACCCAGAACCAGATTGACCTGCACCACCTGCTGCGTTCCCAGCTTGGTCGTGGCCCATTGCAGCGCGATGCAGCCCAGGATCGGTCCCAACAGGGTGCCTCGGCCGCCGACGATCACCCAGATGATGATCTGCGCCGATTGCACCAGACTGAAGATCGTGGGGCTGACGAATGCGCCCCAGTTGGCGAACAGACAGCCGCCCAGCCCCGCCAACGCGCCGCCAAGGGTAAAGGTGATCAGCTTGGACTGCGCGACGTTATAGCCAAGAAGCTCTGCTCGGTATTCGTTTTCGCGCACGGCGATGGCGACCTTGCCGGGGGTGGTGCGGAGATAGGCCCAGATGGCAACGACCGAGGCGACCAGAACGATCACCGTCAGGCGAAAGATCTCGCCCGGATCAAGCGGCATTCCACCCGGCCAGGCAACGGTGGGCACGCCGGTCATGCCATTGAAACCGCCCAGAAGCGCCGCGCCGATGCGATATTGCGGACCCGAGGTCGAGTTGATCAGGTTGAACAGGATCAGCGTCACCGCAAGGGTGATCACACCTATATAGATGTCGTTGATCCGGCCGTAGAACATGAAATAGCCCAGCACTGCCGCGAAAAGCGCGGGCACGGCAATCGCGATCGCAACGGCTGGCAGGCCGGGACCAAAGTTGATCGCCGCCACGGCCCAGGCATAGGCGCCAAGCCCAAAGAAGGCGGCCTGACCCAGACACATGATCCCACCCTTGCCCCAGACGAAGGCCAGGCTTAGCGCCAGCACCGCCATGATCAGATAGATGGTGATCTCGTAGACCGTGAACAGTTCCAGCCATCCCGGCAGGACCATACCAAGCGCCAGTATGCCAAGAAGGCCGGCGGATTGCAGGAAACGCGCCATCAGATCGACCTCCTGAAGAAACGCCCGGTGATGCCCTTGGGCAGCACGCGGATCAGCACGATTGCGGTCAGCAAAAGCGCAACCTCGCCGATGACGGGCGTGTAAATATAGGTAAAGACCTGGCCCACGGTGCCGAACAGGGCCGAGGCCGAAAGGTTGCCCGCGATCACCGCGGAACCGCCCGAGATGACGGTGATGAACGCCTTGGCGATATAGGAGGCGCCAATGGTCGGGATCACCCCGGTCAAGGGGGCAAGCGCTGCGCCGCCCAGTCCCCCAAGGGCCGCCCCCAGTCCAAAGGTCAGCGCATAGATGCGGCGCGGATTCCCGCCTAGCGCGGCCACCATATCGGCATTCTGCGTGGTCGCCCGCGCCAAAAGGCCGAAGGTGGTCAGCTTGAACAGCGCGTAAAGCAGGGCGCAAACCGCGACGGCCAGCCCGATCAGAAAGATCACATAGCCGCTGACGGAAAAGTCGCCGATGCTGACGCTGGGCAGAGGCGTCGATATCCCCGTGGTCGTGTTGCCCACCAGCATGGTCATGCCGCCGACAAGGGCAAGGCTGATGCCCCATGTGGCCAGCATGGTGTCGATCATGCGCCCATAGAGGTGGCGGATCACCAGCCACTCCAGCAACAGCCCGATCAGCCCCACCACGATGGGGGCAAGAATCAGCGCGCTGACCCAAAAGCTGAAACCGGCATGGTTGGTGCCATAGATGGTGACATAACCCCCGAGCATGAGAAACTCGCCATGGGCCATGTTGATGACCTTCATCATCCCGAAGACCACCGCCAAGCCGATGCTGATCAGCACCAGAATGGCGATGGACCCGAGGATTTCGATCATGAGGACTGACGCGAAATCCATCTGCTTTCCTTAGAAATCGATGACGTATTGCTGGTTGTCGTCGGGGTTTGCGATCAGGTCGCAGACCATGGCGGTGTCGGCGGGGGGCTGCTGCTCGAACGTTTCGACCGGGATCAGCCCGCCGTTCTCGACCCGGGCGATGTGGACGTCCATCGTGGTGTGATGGGTCTTGGGGTCGATGGTGACGCGGCCGCTGGGGGCATCAAGCGAGATCCCGCTTTCCAGCGCCTCGATGACCGCCATGCGATCCACGGAACCCGCCGCTTCGACGCCCGCTGCCCAAAGCCGGAAGCCCTGATAAGCGCCCATGCCCAGTTCGGTGATATAGGGATAGTTGGCCCCGAACCTGGCATGGAAGTCGGTCACGAACTGCTTGTTCAGCGGGTTGTCCAGCTCTTGCAGATAGTTCTGGCAGACCATGATGCCGTTCGATTCCTCGGGCGTCAGGATCACATGTTCGTTGCCGCCCGCGAAGGTGGTCGAAGACATCGGGATCTTGCCCAGCATGCCGGCCGCCTTCCACTGGCGATAGAACGAGATATGCGCGCCGCCCACCAGCGCCGACCAGACATAGTCGGGCTTCGCCGCCTGGATCTTGGAGATCGAGGTCTTGAAGTCGGTCACATCCATCGGGAAGAATTCGGTGCCCAGAACCTCGCCGCCATTGTCGGCGGTGTATTTCTTGACCCAGTCGGCAATGATCTGGCCATAGTTGTAGTCGGCCGCGACGATATAGACCTTGCCGCCGTGCTGCTGCGCCGAATAGTTCACCAGCTTCTCGACAGTCTGGCCCGGCGTCACGCCGGTCGCGAACATGTTGCGGTCGCAGACGCCGCCTTCATACTGGTTGGCATAGAAGTAAAGCGTGTTGAACTGCCGCATGATCGGGCGGACCACCTCGCGCGAGGCCGAGGTGATGCCGGCAAAGACCACGGCGGGCTTGTCCGACAGCGCGGCCTGACGGGCGAATTGTGCATAAAGCTGCATGTTCGTCTGCGGATCATAGACGTTCAGCTTGACCTCGCGCCCCAACAGGCCGCCTTTGGCGTTCTGTTCGTCCACGGCAAAGCGCAGCGCATCGACGATCGGCTGGCCATAGGATTCAAGGCCGCCGGACTGGTCGTACAGCGCCGATACGGTGATCGGCCCTTCCTGGGCGGAAAGACGCGAGGCGAAGCTCATGGCGGTGGCGGCACCAAAGGCGCCCAACGCCTGACGACGGGTCAGTTTCATGGGAATCTCCACTGTAGGGAACAGACCATTGCCCGCATCGACCGCCGCGGGGGACAGGCGATCATCCCGCATTCACGACCGACGACCCAAGGATCAACGACCGGGAGCAGATGCAGGCGGCTGCAATTTGATTGAGATGAAACAGCGTCAACGCCATTGTCGACACCCGAAGCGAAGAACCGATCCGCGGCGCGTTTGACGCGGGGCAAAGATTCCACTTCTGTTTCGCGGCTGACGTTAGTTATCTTGCGCGGCTCTGTAAAGATGGCATTACAAAGTTTCTTTGCGACCCAGATCCCGGCTCCTGCCGATCAAGGCCCAGACCGGCATGATGGTGCCCCCGGGTCGCCGGTTGGGCGGCTCGGAGGCGGAAAACTCAGCCTTTGCAATCCGGGGTCAGATCAGGCCTTCGCCGGCTTTTTGCTGAAATACTGCACGGTTTGCACCACCGCGACATAGAAGACCGCGACAAGGAAGATGCCGATCACCGCAGAGGTGGCAATGCCGCCCAGAACGCCGATGCCGATGGACTGCTGCGCCGCCGCGCCCGCGCCGCTGGCCAGCGCCAAGGGCAGCACGCCCAGCATGAAGGCCAGCGTGGTCATCAGGATCGGGCGCAGACGCATGCGCGAAGCCTCGACCGCCGCTTCCAACAGGGGGCTGCCCTGCTTGTGGCGCATCTCGGCGAATTCGACGATCAGGATGGCGTTACGCGCCGCCAGACCGATGGTCGTCAACATGCCCACCTTGAAATAGACGTCGTTCGACTGGCCAAAGACCAGCGCGGCGGTCATGGCGCCAACGATCCCGATGGGCACCGTCATCATCACCGCCAGAGGGACCGACCAGCTTTCGTAAAGCGCGGCCAGCGCCAGGAACACCACCAGAGCCGATAGCGCGAAAAGCATCGGCGCCTGATTGCCCGAAAGCCGTTCCTGATAGGAAAGGCCGGTCCAGGCGGCGCCATAGCCGCCATCCATATCGGCGACCAGTTCCTCCATCACCTCCATCGCGGTGCCCGACGAGACGCCCTGCGTCGCCGCGCCGGAAATCTCCATCGCGCGGGTTCCGCCATAGCGGGCAAGGCTTTGCGCCTGTTCGTCCCATTCCTGCGTGGTGAAGGCGGCAAAGGACACCATGTCGCCCTGCGTGTTGCGCACATACCATTTTTCAATGTCTTCGGACTGCATCCGGGCGGCGGGCGTGCCCTGCACGATCACCGGGCGCAGCTCTCCCTCCAACGAGAAATCGTTGACGTTCGAGCTGGCGAAGATGACCGAAAGCGTGGTGTTCAGATCGCTGATCGACAGGCCATAGGCCGCGGCCTTTTGCTGATCGATGTCGATCCTGCGCGAGGTCGAGAATGGGGCGTCGTTTCCCTGCAGGTTGGATACCCGTCCGTCCGCCGTGGCTTGGGCGACCAGTTCATCGGCGGCGGCGGCCAGCGCCTCTTGCCCCTGCCCCGACTGATCGACCAGTTGCATGGTAAAGCCAGAGGTATTGCCCATGCCCTGAATCGCGGGCGGTTGCAGGAAAAAGACCTGCCCGTTCCGGTTCGTCATGAAGCGCATATTGGCCCGCGTCGCCAGGGATGCGGCGTCGAAACCTTCGCGGTCGGCAAAATCCCTGAGCTTGATGAAGATCATCGCATTGCGCTGACCGCTGCCGCTAAAGCCAAAGCCAAGCGCGGCAAAGACGCTTTCCACCGTCTCGGTCTCTTCGGTCAGGACATATTGCTCGACCTCTTCGACCAGCGCCCGTGTGCGCTCTGCGGTCGAGCCCTCGGGGGTTTCGACCATGACCATCAGCACGCCCTGATCCTCTTGCGGCAGGAATGATCCGGGCAGCTTCTGATAAAGCATCCACGCGCCGATGCTGAAGGCCAGCAGCACGATCAGAAAGCGAAAGGGCCGCTTGACGAAGGTTCCGACCGTCGCCGCATAGCGATCCGTGGCGCGGTCCAGCATGCGGTTGAACCAGCGCGCCGGCGCGATGCCGTCGCCATGCTTGCGCGGGCGCAGCAGCGTCGCGCACAGCGCGGGCGTCAGGATCAGCGCGACCCCCAGCGACAGCACCATGGCGCTGATGATGGTCACCGAAAACTGCCTGTAGATCACGCCGGTAGAGCCGGACATGAAGGCCATGGGCAGGAACACCGCCGAAAGCACCAGCACGATGCCGACCAGCGCGGATGAGATTTCATCCATGCTTTTCTCGGTCGCCTCGACGGGGCCAAGCCCCTCTTCCTCCATGACACGCTCGACGTTCTCGACGACCACGATGGCGTCGTCGACCAGCAGGCCGATGGCCAGAACCATCGCGAACATGGTCAGCGTGTTGATCGACATTCCGGCAAAGGCCAGAACGCCGAACGTGCCCAGCAACACCACCGGGATGGCCAGCGTCGGGATCAGCGTCGCCCGCCAGCTTTGCAGAAAGATCAGGATCACGAGAAAGACCAGCACCACCGCCTCGATCAGCGTGTGATAGACCTGCGTGATGGATTCCTGGACGAAGGGCGAGGTGTCGTAGGGATAGACGATGCTGACCCCGGCCGGCAGCGCGCCTTGCAACCCGGCCAGCACCGTCTGAACGGCCCGGGCCGTGTCCACGGCATTGGCCCCCGACGCCAGGTTCACCCCGAACCCCGCAGCCGGCATGCCGTTGAAACGCGAGGAGGAACCGTAGTCCTCTTGCCCGATCTCGATATCCGCAACATCGCCCAGAAACACCGTCGCGCCGTCATTGTCCGTGCGCAACAGGATGCGCTCGAACGCCCGGACCGAGGTGAGTTGCGATTGCGCCGAAAGCTGCACGTTGAGCTGCTGCCCCTTCACCGTGGGCTGAGAGCCGAGGCTGCCGACGGTGACGTTGGTGTTCTGTTCCGAAACGGCTGAAACCACGTCCGAGGGGGTGATCTGATATTGCAGCATCCGCTCGGGGTCGAGCCAGATCCGCATGGCATAGCCCGAGCCGAAAGAGTTGATCGAGCCGACGCCCGTGGTGCGCTTGACCGGGTCCTCGATCACCTGCGCCACCAGATCGCCCAGTTCCAGCGAGGTATAGCTGCCATCGGTCGAGGTCAGCGCGCCCACCAGCAGGATCGATGACGTCGAGCGGCTGACCGAGACGCCCCGGCTTTGCACCGCATCGGGCAGTTGCGACGTCACCAGTTGCAGCTTGTTTTGCACCTGAACCTGCGCGATGTCCGGGTCCACGCTGTCGTCGAAGGTCAGCGAGATCGAGGCCGATCCCTGCGACGAGGTCGAGGTCATGTAGACCAGCCCGTCAAGGCCGGTCATGCCGTCCTCAATGATCGTCGTGACCGAGTTTTCCACGATATCGGGCGATGCGCCGGTGTATGTGGCGCTGATCCGCACGGTCGTCGGCGCGATGTCGGGATATTGCGCGATAGGCAGGCTGGAAAGGCCGAACACCCCCGCCAACATGACGATGATGGCCAGAACCCATGCAAAGACCGGCCGGTGAATAAAGAAACGTGCCATGCCGTGCTACTCCGTCGCCGGGGTCGGGGTGGAGGCGCCGTCGGCGGGCTGTGCCAGATCGCGCACGACGCCATCGGCGTCGATCTCTACCGCGACGGGAGCGATTTCGGCGCCGTCGGACAGGCCGGTGGTGCCGTTGACGATCAGCAGGTCGCCATCCTCCAGCCCTCCGGTCACGATCCAGTTGCTGTTCTGGACGCCTTCTTCGGTCAGGGCGCTGCGCACCGCCTTGCCATCCCTGACCACCCATGCCGAAAGCGTGCCGTCACGGCCGCGCGTCGTGGCCATTTGCGGCACGAGGATCGCCTGAATCTGGCCGATCTCGATCTGGCCTCGCACGAACATGCCGGGCAGGATGCGACGCTGGGGATTTTCGAAGCGAAAGCGGAAATCGAGGGCCCCGGTCGAGGTCGAAACCGTAAAGCCCGGCGCGACCAGTTCGCCGGTCGCGGCGTAGCTGACGCCGTTTTCCAGCGTCAGTTGCGCCTTCAGCCCATCGCTCATCTTGATCTGGCCCGATTCGATCCGATCGCGCAGGCGCTGCAACCGGGCCGAGGGCTCGAACATGTCCACATCTATGGGATCAAGCTGCGTGACCGTCGCAAGCGCGTCGCTTTGCCCCGCCGAGACCAGATCGCCCGGCGAGACATTGGCGACCGAGGGCAGCCCGTCCAGCGGGCTGGTGATCGTCGTCCACGACAGCCGCGCCTCTGCCGTTTTCAGTGCGGCTTCTGCGGCTTTTTCCGCGGCCTGCGCCTGTTCCATCACCGCCTGCGCCTGCTCCAGCGCAGCTTGGCTCGACCCCGTGCCCTGCAACTGGCGCGACCGTTCATAGGCTGCTTCGGCCTGTGGAACGGCGGCCCGGGCTGCGGCAAGGTTGGCGCGCGCCTCGTCCACCGCGGCGTCATAGACCGTGCTGTCGATCTGGAACATTGGCGTGCCGGCCGTGATGGGCCGGCCGGGATTGTAAAGCACTTCGGTCACGAACCCCTCGACGCGCGGCCGGATGTCCACCGCGTCCCGTGCGATGGCGCGGCCGGGCAGCGTGCTGATCAGGGGCACGGCTTCGTTTTTCACCGTCACGACACCGACCTGTTTCGGACCCATGGCGGGGATCTGCTGCGCATGTGCCAGACCGGCAACGGAAATTGCGGTTAGCGCGATGGCTGCCCGGGCCAGTCGAAGAAGGTTGCGATGGATCATGTGGAAGGTCCTTGGTGAAATGCAGGGCCGCGTTCAGCCTGTCATAGTCACGTATCGCTGTCCGAGAGGAAACCGATTTTTATGTTTCCTGCCCCGATCCGCAGCCGATTGTCGCAAACTTTCGCCGGATCGCCCAAGTCCCGGGCATGGTCACGCCTGCTTGCCGCCTAGCCGCCGTTGGCCCAGATGATGCTGCCGCCGACAAGGCCGATCAGCACCAGCCCATAGGCCAGCGCCCCCAGCACCACGCCGCGCCGATGCGTGGACCAGGAATTGCGGGACAGCATGACCCATCTGTCGATCATCGCCCAGGTCACGATCCCTGCGATCAGCGCCACGACATAGGCGGCCAGAATCCACAGCGCATTGGGGATCGGCGCAAAATGCCTGGCGACGCCGTTGACAAGGAATGCCCCCATCCAATGGTTCAGGTAAAAGGGATAGGATATTGCGCCCAGGAACATCCCGATCTGACCGCGTGGGCCCGGCAGGGCAAGGCCCTGCACCAGACACACCGCGAAAAGCGCCCGCATGGGTCCGGTGTCGAACAGGCAGCACAACGCAAAGGTTGCGATCACCGCGACCCAGACCAGCAAGCGCGCATCCCGCGTCCGATACCAGCCCGGATAGTCGCGCGCGATCAGCGCCGCCACCACCCCCAGCGCAATGGCCGCGAATATCGACTGCGCCGCCAGCAGGACCACGGCGATCACCACCCAAGTCCAGAGCTTTTTGCCGAACGGCAGCAAAAGCATCAGCAGCGGCGCGACAAGATAGAACTGCTCTTCGACCGAGATGCTCCAGAAATGGTTGCCGGTCCCGCCCATCGGCAGTTCGTACATCGCCCTTGGGAATTGGGTGAAGGTGATGTGGGTAAAGGTCACGTCGTAAAACAGGTACTTGTACCAGTTCGCATCGATCCCTTCGCGCCATGCTGCCAGACCGTAGATCAGCGCCACCGCGAAGGCATAGGGGATCCAGATCCGCGTGGCCCTGTTGAAGAAGAACCTTGGCAGTTCCGGGATCGAGGTGGTCAGCAGGATGCCTCCGATCAGCCACCCCGACAGCGCCAGAAAGACGATGACGGCCAGCGTCGCGTCGATGGGACCAAGGGCCGGCATGCCCTGATGCCCAAGCGCCACCAAAGAGGCAAGGATGATGCGCAGCCAGTCGAACAGCGGATAGCTGTCGAGCTTTCTCGTCTCGGGGTTGGAAGCCTGCGCCGCGGCCGCTGCCGGTTCCGCAGAGGGGATTTGGGTTGTAAAAGATACCATTTAAAAACTACGCCCTGTTCCTGCATATCCTGGCTAGGGGCCGGCCTTGCACACAACAACCGACGTATCCGCGCAGCCCCCGAGCCCGAGGCCGCCGCCTTTCAGTTCTAAAGCCCCGCGACGCTGTCGCAAAACGCGACAACTTCGTGTTCTGGCACCAATCCCTTTGCCCAAACCCCGGCTTAGCCGCCCGGCAGGGCTGCACTCCGCGTTACCGAGTTTTGCGCCGCGATCATCAGGGACCGGGTATACATCTTGGCATGCGCGACAAGGTCGTCGCCATCCTCCCACGTTTCGCGCCAGATACCAAGAATGCCCGTCAGCGGCTGGCCGACCACGCGCGAGGAAAAGGATTCGTAGGTGATCGGCCCTTCATAACCAATGCGCGCCAGGGCCTGAAAGATGGCTTTAAGGTCAATAGAGCCGGTGCCCATATAGCCGCGATGGCTTTCTCCGGTGTGGAAATACCCAAGATATTCGCCCGTGGCATGGATGGCGGCAACGGCGTCCACCTCTTCGATATTCATGTGATAGACGTCCAGATGGACCTTGACGTTGGGTGCGCCCACCCGGCGGCAGTATTCCACCCCCTGCGCCGCCGTGTTCAGGATGTTGCTTTCATAGCGATTGACCACCTCCATCCCCAGGGTGATGCCGCTTGCCGCCGCCTTTTCCGCCACCCGCTGCATCACGTTGATCGAGGACGCCACGCCTGCGGCCGTCGCCGGTTCGCCGTATTTCTGAAAGGCCGAATACAGGATGCCGCTGATATGGGTCGCGCCCAGATCCCGCGCGCCGGACACGATATCCAGCAGATGCGTCTCGCCCGCCCGGACGCGATCGGGATCTGGGGACGAGATGTCCTTGGCGGCCTCAAGCCCCAGCGACATGGTCACGCCGATCCCGGCCTGATCCAGCCGCCTGCGGGTCTCGGCAATGTTCATCAGATGCGGCGCCATGGCCGAAATCTCGATCAGGTCGAAACCGAATTCGGCGGTCTTGTCGATGGCGCGGGCGGCCTCGGGTTCGGTCCAGCCGGCAACCCAGACATTGGCATGCAGCCCAAGGCGGTTTTTCATGCTGATCTCCTTTGTTCAGCGGATGTCAGGCGCTGACGCCGGCGTGCGGCGGAAAGCGTCGTATCGGTCATGGTGCCGTCGGATCAGCCACGGCCGTGGGTTGCGCGTGACCGGCGGGCCAGAGAGTCGATGATGACGGCGATTGCCAGCACCCCCCCGGTGATCATGTAGCGCAGGCTGGAGGACAGGTTCAGCAATGTCAGCCCGTTGGAAATCGCCTGAATGACGATGATCCCCAGCAGTGCGGAATAGGCGCTGCCCCGGCCGCCGAACAGGCTGGTGCCGCCGATCACGGCCGCGGCGATCGCGTTCAGGTTCACGTCTCCGGTCCCTGCCTGCTGGCTGGACGAGGCCAGGCGGGCCGCCGACAGCATCCCGCCAAGCGCGGCCAGCGTCGAGCAAAGCATGAAGGCCGAAAGGTAGATGCGCTTGACATTGATGCCCGAGCGCCGCGCGGCTTCGCGGTTGCCGCCGACGGCAAACATCGAGCGGCCCCATTTGGTGCGGGTCAGCGCATAGTTCAGGATGACCACCAGCAGCACGAACAACCCGAACATCCACGGCACGCCGCGGCCAAGGTTCAGATACCAGACGGCGAACTGCAGTGCGGCGGTCAGCACCACCGTCTTGACCAACAGCAGGCCCAGCGGCTGGGCGCTTAGCCCCACCGCGCGGCGGCGGCGGGCGATCCCGATCCCGCCCCACAGCAGGATAATCCCCGGCAACAGCGCCACGGTATGGGAAAACCAGTCCGGCATGATCATGAGCTGGCCGAATTTCACCATGTTCGAGGCATAGGGCAGGTTGATCGAGCCGCCCGAGCCCAGCAGGTAAAGCTGCATCCCCAGGATCGCGAGCAGCCCCGACAGGGTCGAGATAAAGCTGGGCATGCCGATCCAGTTCAGCAGCGTGGCATAGATCGCGCCTATGATCGCCCCGGCTGCCAGTGCGGCCAGAATGGCAAGCGGCAGCGGAAAGCCCATCTTGATCCAGATGACGCCCACCAAGGCTGATGCAAGCCCGCTCATCGAACCCACGGAAAGGTCGATCTCGCCCAGCATCAGCACGCAGACCACGCCCAGCGAGATCACCCCGACGGTCGCGCAGTCAAACAGCAGGTTCACCAGATTGTTCGGCGCGATGAATAGCGGATTCAGCGTGGTGAATACGGCCGAGATCACCACAAGACCGACAGCGACCGGCAATATCCCCAGGTCGCCCGAACGCACCCGGTCCCAAAATCCGCGAATGATCCCGGCGATGCTGTCGTCCTGACGCAGGCGTTCGTCCGCACGGTCAAGGAGTTTCCGGGTCTCCTGGGTCATGCGTCGGTTCCTTCGGCTTGGGCGGCTTTGCGCTGGCTGCGGCGCGAGACGGCGTTCTCGGTCGCGCCGGTAATCGCGGCGACCAGATCCTGATTGCTGGCGTCGGGTGTAAACACGCCGTTGTTGCGGCCAAGGCGCAGCACCACGATACGGTCGGCCACGGCGCGCACGTCCTCCATGTTGTGGCTGATGATGATGACGCCCAGCCCACGGTCGCGCACCCGCTCGATCAGGTTCAGGACCTCGGCGGTTTGCGCCACGCCAAGGGCGGCGGTCGGTTCGTCCAGCATGATGATCCGGGGTTGCAGCAACAGCGAGCGCGCGATGGCGACGGTCTGGCGCTGCCCGCCCGAAAGCGAGGCGATGGGCTCTCGCACCGAAGGGATGCGGGCCGCGAGCTCCTGAAGCAGCGTCCAGGCGCGCACTTCCATCTGCACCTCGTCAAGGCGCAGCGGGTTGATCTCGTGTCCCAGAAACAGGTTGGCGACCACATCCAGGTTTTCGCACAGCGCCAGATCCTGAAACACCGTGGCAATGCCCAGAGCAAGCGCGGTGGCGGGATTGTCCAGCGTCACCGGCTGGCCCATGAATTCAACCGTGCCCGCTGAGGGTTGATGAACCCCGGCCAGCACCTTGACCAGCGTGGATTTTCCCGCGCCGTTGTCGCCGACCAGCGCCACGACCTCGCCGGCGTGGACGTCCAGTTCGATATTCGTCAGTGCCGAAACCGCACCGAAATTCTTTGATATCCCCCTGAGGCTAAGGATCCTTTCGCCGCGGTCGGGTGCCGGGGTCTCATTCGACATTCTGTGTGTCTTTCGTCCTGTTGCGTAGGATTTGCCGGATCTGCCGGACCCGAGCGGCCCGGCGGAACCGACAGCAAGCGGCGCGAAAAACGCGCCGCCCGGTCATATCCCGTCCGAGGGATTATTCGAGGATGCCAAGTTCCTTGCAGCCCTCGGCATATTCACCGGTGCAGACCTCTTCCGGGGTCTGGATCCCGTTGTCGAATATCTCGGCCTTGATGTTCTCGCGCGTCACGACCGCAGGGACGAACAGTTCCGACGGCGTGTCGTAAAGCGTCGTCTTGGCCTCGACCTCTTCGCCGTTCAGGAATTTAACCGCGACATTGGCCGCAGCCGCCGCCACGATTTCCGACGGTTTCGAGATGGTGTTGTATTGGTCGCCCGCGATGATCAGTTGCAGCGCGGCGATGATCGCATCGTTGCCGGTGACGGGGGGCAAGGGATCGACGCCCGCCGCCTTCAGCGCCGCGATGGCGCCGCCGCCGGTGCCGTCATTCGCAGCGGCGATGCCCTTGATGTCGTCGCCAAAGCGGGTGATCTGCCCGGCTGCCCATTGCTGGGCCTCGGTCGGTTTCCAATCCGGCGTGTCGAACTCGGCAAGGGTCGTGTAGCCGGAATCCTGCAGCCCGCGATGGATGCCGTCGCGGATCAGTCCGGCGGCGGCGTCGGTGGGTGAGCCGTTGATTTGCAGCACCCCTGCGCCCTCGGGCACGCCCGACGCCTTCATGTGATCGACCAGCGACTTGGAAATCGCATAGCCCAGCCCTTCGTTATCGAACGAGACATAGTAATCGGCCGGGGTATCCGGGATAGGACGGTCATAGGCGATGACCTTGACGTCCTGCGATTGCGCCAGCGCCACCAGCGATGCGGCGGCAGATGAATCCACCGGGTCAAGCACGATCACCTTCGCACCCTGCGACAGGGCCGAGTTGAACTGCTGCTGTTGCAGCGTCATGTCGGCATTGGCGTTTTGATAGATCAGCGTGCAGTCGGGGCACAGCTTTTCCATCTCGGCCTTGAAGCCGGGCCAGTCGTGTTCCTCGTATCGCGTCGAACCCTGATCGGGCATCAGAAAGGCAACGGTGCCGGTGCCCTGTGCCCAGGCACCGCTGCCCAGCAGGCCTGCCACCAGCCCAAGTGCCGCCGGCAATGCAAGATATTTCATTCTTCCCCTCCTCCTTGTTGGCGTCATCGTCCGTCGGCGACCGACTTGTCCGATGCCGTTTCCGCAGCCGGTCTGCCCCTGCCTCCTCAGCAGTTCAGCGCCGGACAATTCCCCTGTTGCATCGGCCGAATCTACATGCTCAACCGATGAAGCTAGGTTGTTATGGCTTGGTGAGCCTGTCAAGGTGATAGTGAATGGTCGACGAAACGACGGGGAAGAGATTGGCTGGCACACGCATCGTTTCGGGAAAGCGAACCACGATCTACGACCTGGCGGCGCTTGCCGGGGCATCGCCTTCCGCGGTCAGTTCGGTCCTGAACGGGACCTGGAAAAAGCGTCGGATCAGCGCAGCCCTTGCCGAGCGGATCACGCGGCTGGCAGATGAACATGATTTCGCCATCAACATGCAGGCCAGCGCCTTACGTCGCGAAAAGTCCAACCTGATCGGAATGATCGTGCCGAAATACGATAACCGCTATTTCGGGCTGATCGTCGAGCAGTTCGAGGAAATGGCGCGGGCAAAGGGGTTGTTCCCGATCATCACCTGCACCCGGCGCGACCCGGATCTGGAGGTTCAGGCAGCCCGCGCGATGATCTCTCATCAGGTCGATTGCCTGATCGCCACCGGCGCGACCGACCCCGACCGTATCAGCGAGCTTTGCGCCAGTTCGGGGGTGCGCGCGATGAACCTTGACCTGCCGGGCACGCTGGCGCCGTCGGTGATCTCGGACAACTACGGCGGCGCCCTTGTGCTGACCCGCCGCATTCTTGCCGATTCCGCCTCGTCGCGCCCGCCCGGCGGACCGATACTGTTCGTGGGCGGCAGGATCACCGATCACAGCACCTCTGAACGGCTGCGCGGCTTTCGCGATGCCCATGCCGAGGCGGGCATCGCCATCGACGAAACCATGGTGCTGACGCCGGGCTATGCGCAGGAAAAGGCGCATCTGGCGCTCAAGGATTATCTGGCGCAGCACGACAACGCGCCGAAAGCGATCTTCGTCACCTCGACCATCACGCTTGAGGGCGTTTTGCATGCGATCAAGGAAAGCCGCCTCTATGACGGGCTTTTCCCCAGCATCGGTTGCTTTGACTGGGACCCGTTGGTTGCGGCGCTTGATTCAAGGATCCTGATGGTCCGGCAGGACGTGCCCAGTATGTTGAAAGCCCTGTTCGACCTGCTTGAGGCCGCGCCGGGCCCACCGGGGATCGTTTCGATCCCGACCTTGTTCGACACCCCGTGACCCGTCGCAACAAGGGCAGAGCCCCTACTGCGCCCATTCCCGCTGGCCGGTAAAGACGATGGTAAGCCAGCGATGATCGTTGTCCCCGCCGATCTCGGCGCCGATCCGGTCGCGCAGCGCGTCCCAATGCGGCATCGGCAAGGCCGGGGCGTCGGGGGGCAGGACGAACCACAGCTCGATCTGCACCGCCCGGCCGATCTCGGCCACATAGGCGTAATGACCCGCGTAGCCCTGTTCCTGCACGTATTTCCGCGCCACCGCCTCGACATGGGCGCGAAGCTCTTGCGGGGTCAGTTGCAGGATTTCCCGGACCGCCTGACGCACCTCTCGCAAGGGGACCGGGATGATGGCCAGCGAGACGACGGCAAGAACCACCGGGTCGATAAAGGGGATCCACTGCTCGGCCCCGAAATATCGCATGACCAGCCCGCCGACAAATGCAACCAGCAGCGCCGCCGTGATCGAGGCCGACATGAGCCAGCCCTTGACGTCAAGCGCCACAAGATCCGAGCCGAGCCTTTTGTTCAACCGCCGGCCATAGGAAAACATGCCGAAACAAAGCATGCAGGTCAGCGTGGCATAGGTCAGGGCGGGGACCAGATCGACCTCTTGCCCGCCTTCGGCAATACCCATGATCGCGTTCACGAAGGCATAGCCGGCGATGCCGATCAGCATCATGCCATCAAAGGCGACCACAAGCGGTTCAAGGTGCCAGACGCCTTGGTTAAACCGGGCGTGCAGCGCGGCCGCCTTGCCCCCTTGCTGGGTGGACAGCCCGATCAGGCGGGAAACGAAAAGCGCAAGCAGCGTCATCGCGGCATCCACCAGCGAATAGACGCCATCGAATGCAATAGCCGCCGAGCCCGAGTAAAGCCCGATCACGATCCCCATGGCTGCGACCAAAAGCGTGACGCAGAAGGAAAGCTTCAGATAGCGAACCTCGCTCATGCCGGCATCGACCGCTTTCATTTCCCGAGGCCCCTTGGACAGTGTCATCAGGCGGCAGAATTGCAAAGAAGCGGACGCTGGGGAAGCCCCGCAAAGCAGCCCTTCCCCGGCTTGCCGGTTCCCCGACAGGAGTTAACCAGATGCGTTGCCCAAGGCGGACGGGGCGGTCGCGGGTTCCGTGGCAAGGATCGCCGCATAGCCAGCCCGCCAGTCGCGATAACGCAGATCGCCACCCAGCAATGCCCTTAGCCGGTTGTTTTGCAGGCGGCGGTTCTCGGCATAAAAGCCGGCCATGCCCGGCGGCAGGGCCGATGCGTCGAAGGGCACCACCGGCGGCGGCGCCATGCCCAGCAACGCTGCAACGCCCTGCATAAGTTCGACGGATGAGCAGGGGTGACCATCGGCAAGATTGGTCAGCCGCTTGCCCGCAGGCGAAAGCATTGCAGCCAGCACCGCGCCGGCGATATCGTCACGGTGTATGCGGTTGAAAACCTGTCCCGGCTTGTTGATGGCCTTTGCCTGTCCGGAACGCAGCATCCCCAGCAAATTGCGCCTTGGGCCATAGATCCCGGCAATCCGCAGGATATCGTAAGCCGCATATTTGGCTGTGGCGGCGATCCCCCAGTCCTCTTCTGCCAGCAGCCTTCCCCTGGCATCGGCCGTGCGCGGCGCAGTGGGGCAGGTTTCATCGATCCACTCGCCACCGCAATCGCCATAAACCGCGGTGGAGGAAAGGTAGCCGATCCAGACCAGATGCGTGGCAAAGGGTAGCGCCGGGCTGGTCAGGGCAAGGCCCGGGCAACCCGCCTGCCCCGGTGGGGTTGAGATCAGCAAATCGGTCACGTCGGCCAGCGCATCAGGCCGAAGCCCCTGTCCATCCATGGCAAGCACGGAAATGCCCGCCGTGCGCAGGTCATTGGCCTTGGCCACATCGCGTGCGGTGGCGCTGATGCGCGCGCCTGCGGCCATGGCCTGACGCGCGAATTCGCGTGCCGCATAGCCCGCGCCGATCAACGCGACATGGCGACCGGCAAGCCGTCCGGTTCCCGCCGTCACGATGCAGCCCGCGCCGCCGGGACCAGCCGTGCCTCAAGCGCATCCATCGCCGCGATCTGTTCGGGCTTGAGCGCGCGGTTCTCGTCGCGGCCCAGATAGATCTTGAACATGCAGGTCCCGTCTTGGGCATAGAACTGGACCGAGCAGGTCTCCATCCCGAAAAGCTTGCGCCGCACAAAGGCCACGCGTGCGCATGCCCTGTAATGGATATGCCCGCCGATCGCCTTGTCGTGCAGGTTGAACATATCGCCGCTGATTTCGCCCTGTCCAAGCGGCGCCTTGACCTCAAGGATCACGCCGGGCGTATTGACGATAAAGGTGATCTCGCCCCAGCCTGCGATGTCGGCCATCACTTCGGGCAGCAGGTCGCCGGGCAAGGACGAAACCTCGCCCGCAGGCAGCGCGTCCAGCACGGCAAGCGGGGTCGTGCCGGTCTTGCGCGCGATATCCTCCAGCGCGGCATGGGGCGTCTCGGACAGGGCGGCGCGGATCGCGGCAAGTGTGGCTTCGGTCGTCATTTCAGGTCTCCAAGATCAGGGTGCTGGCCAAGCCAGTTGATAAGCCGCCCGGTCATGGCCACCTGCCAGAAGCGGCCCGCCCGGGTCAGGCGATGAAAACGGTGATGCGGTTCAAGCAGCCCGGCGGCCTGCCATTGCTTCAGAAGCGGCCCGGCATGGGCGGAAAATCCAAGGGTACCGGGGCCGCAAACATCTGCCAGCGCGGCATCGACGGCATGGCAATCAAGCCGCCCGCGCTCCATCCCCGATTTCAGTGCGTTATAGACGGGGGTGGCAGGGGCGGCGCGCATCATGCCGCGCGCCAGCGGTTGGTCCGATCCCGAACGGGCGGCATAATCGGCCAGATCCGAGGTTACGCGATACTGCGCCCCCGCAATAAGCCCGCCGGCGCCTGCGCCAAAGGCCAGGCAGTCCGCCCCGGTCTTGACGGCGAGGTTGTAGACATTGCGCTCGCGCAGCGAGCCCTGCCAATGGGTGGTGGAAATCGCGGTCCAACCCTGCGCTTCGGCGGTTTCTTCGCCAGCGGTGAAATAGGCGCCAAGGCCGGTGGTCGGCGCAGGTGCCATCTTGCCCTTTTCGATGGCGGTCAGCAAAGGCGTGCCACGGATAAGGTTAAGCGAATAAAGGTCCAGCCCGTCCAACCCCAGTTCGGCACAGCAGCGCACGTCCTGCGCCACGTCTTCGGGGTGCTGGTTGGGCAGGCCATAGATCAGATCGACGACAATCGCGCCGCGATCCAGCGCCACCAACTGGGCCAGAAACGCCATGATGCCATCGGTGCCGGTGCGCCGGCCCAAGGGCTGGCGGATATGTTCGGCAAAGCTTTGCACACCCAGCGACACCCGCGTCACCCCGGCATCAAAGGCCATCAGCGCCTTGTCGCGGCCAAAGGACTGGATTCGCCCCTCAAGCGTGATCTCGCAATCCGGCGTCAGCGGCAGATAGCGGCGGATTGCCCCGACCAGACGGGCGATGTCGGGACCCGACAAGGCCGTGGGGGTGCCCCCGCCCAGATAGACTGCCTGCAAGGGTGGGCCTTCACAGGCCGGGGTGCGGGCGAATGTTTCAAGCTGCGCGACGATGGCGTCGACATAGCCGGCCCCTTCGGTCTCGCGCCAGGGGTTCTGGTAAAAGCCGCAGAACAGGCAATGGTTTTCGCAAAACGGCACATGGATATACGCCACGCCGCGGGCGGTGCGCGGGCGTGAATGGATGTCCGCCCATAGCGTCGCCACATCGCCTTCGGCCACAGGCAGCATGCCGATAAAGGGATGGGCTGCGCGCTTGTCGGGGAAGGCATCGGCCAGAGGATCGTTGCTGCGGTTGGCAAAGTGGATTTCAGGCAAGGGCTTTTCGCCCTGACCGGGGGGCGGCGCTGCGGGCGAAGGCCCGGCCCCCGGCATCCTGCGGGCCGGTTCAGCCATTCGGCAGAACCATCTGGGCCGAACGCGCGCAATATACCGCGGGATTGGCCTGAGGCGCGGGGGTGCATGCGGTTCCGGCCGGCAAAGGCGTCACCTGATACCCCCCGGCCGAAGGCAGCTCGACCCGATAGCGGTGGACTTCGTCCTCGGGGCGGGTGCCATGGACAAAGGGTGTCACCCGCAGATCCGTTTCACCGCACAGGGCGACCAGCGGCGGGTTGCCGGCCTCTTCCAGAATGCCGGAAACGACCTCGCGATAGGCTTCGCATTCGTCCGCATCCGCGGAATGGGAAAACGTGACCCGCACGTCGCCCCCGGGCATCAGAGTCAGCATCAGAAGTATGGTTTCCAGCATGATCCACCTTAGAAAGTCTTGGTCAGGAACAGGTTCACCGAACGCTCGGCGCCGGGCATGTAGTCCCAGGTCTCGTAATAGCGGTCGGTCAGGTTGTTCAGTTCGACCGTCAGTGCAACGCCATTGGCGAATTGCGCGGTCGAATGCAGGTTGATCGTGCCATAGCCTGATGAGCGGTTCAGCTTGGCCTCGTTGGCCGAGCGCAGGTCGATCACCCCGTCCGAGCCGCGCAGGGCCGTTCCGCTGGCCGCATGCACGAACAGATCGACGGTCCCGTCGACGGAACCCATGCTCCAGTCCTTGCGCAGGCCGATGCGGCCCGAAAACTCCGGCATGCCGGAATCGGTGGTGCTGAAGCCGTTTTGATAGGTAATCTCGCGTTGCAGGGCGGTGGCAGTGACATATGGCGTCAGGTTCCACGCAGCCAGGTGATGCTCGGCATGCAATTCCACCCCCCAGGTGCGGGCATATTCAAGGTTCATGTATTGCCGCGTCCGCCCGGTCTGGTCTGTCGGGATGCTGGCGATGTAATCCTTGGCGCGGGTATAGAATAAGGTTGCGTCCAGCAGGGTATCGCCCCGATCCAGCCGCGCGCCCAGTTCGAAGGTGGTCGCACGTTCCGGGGCCAGATCGGGGTTGCCGATGATCGGCGTTCCCCCGGCCGTGGTGGTCAGGAACAACTCGCTCAACGACGGATAGATATACCCTTGCGAGATATTGGCCCGCAGCGCCAGCGTATCGTCGGGCGTCCAGACCAGACCGGCCGAGGCAAGCCCCTGATCGTCGCTGTTGGAGGACGCAGGCCGCGCCACCCCATCCGTGACCGAGGCATCGTGGCTGGCCTTCACATGATACCAGCGACCGCCCAACGTGGCGGTCAGGTCTTTGTTCAGGCTGATCTCGTGCTGCACGAAGACCGAGGTGGTGCGAATGGTGGCGTCGTCGTAACGCAGGCTTGTCACGTCGCTGATCGGGATGGGCGGGTTGATGCGCGCCACCGTCGTGCGGGAATACTTGTCCGTGGTCAGGTTGTCGTCGGTGAACTCCAACCCGGCCACGGTGCGGCTGTTTTGCGAAAACTGCATCTCGGCCCGCAGGTTGGCGCCGGTGGTCCGCTGGCGATCCTCGGATTCCGACTGGACCTGCAATCGCATGGTCCCTGCGGGATACATCAGGACATCGTTGCGAAAGCTGCGGTCCACCGTCTGACGATACAGATCAAAACTCAGCCTGGTCAGCCAAGGGGTCAGGTTCGTGCCTTCGTAGAACAGGCCGGCCTTGCGCAGATCGCGCCTTGGCATCTGGATGACGAAATCGGGGTTGTCGACAAAAACATTGGCGGCAAGATCATAGTTCAGGATCTTCAGCCCGAAGTAATGATTGCCCTGCCTGTATCCCAGATGCCCCGATACGGTGCGGTCCGAAGTGTCCGACGGCGAGGCGGTTCCGCCCGCATACTTCAGGTCGTCCTGAGACATCCGCCCGATGGTCAGGCGGTAATCAAGCGCCCCTGCCCCGGCATCCACCGTCCCCGAGGCGGTGGCCGAATAACGATAGCCGTTGGTGGCTGACATCCATCCCGCCATCGTCGAAAGCGCAAAGGGCTGATCGGCGCCTTTTTTGGTGATGATGTTGACCACCCCTCCGATCGCCTGACTGCCCGAGGTGACGGATGAGGAACCCCGCACCACCTCGATCCGCTCGATCGAGCCGGGGTCGATCAGGATCGGCTGGCCGTAATTGGTGTGATCGGTAAGCTTTTGCCCGTCGATCAGCACGGCCACCCGCGACGCCCCCTCGCCGCGGATCGAGATGCGGTCTATGCCGTTTTCGCTGATCTGGATACCGGGAATGTCGCGCAGCAACCTTGCAACCGAAACCTGTGCGGATTTTTCGATGTCCTTGCGTTCGATCACGCTGACCGAGGCGGGGTTGTTCATGATGTCGGTGGGCAACCCCGTTGCTGTCAGGGTCACGGTGTCCAGCAGGACCTGCTCGGTTTCCGCCAGGGCGGGCAATGCGGTGGTCAGGCACATAAGGACGACGAACGCGGACGCGCGCGGATGCCTTGGTATCGACATGGTTTTCCTTTCACCCGTTTCGGGCAACTTGTATTCAGGAAAAACCTAGCGATGGGCTGGGCACCCTTGATTGGGGCAGGATCACTTCCCGCACGACAAAATCGCGCCTTCGCCAAATTTGGTCAAGGCCGGTCAATTTTTTTGCCTGCTGCGAATTGTCGCGGGGAACGGGGCGCTATTTCGGCACGATGATCGGCGTGCCCGAAATCGGGTCGTCCAGAATGACGGCCTCCATCCCGAACGCATCGGCCAGATTATCGGGCGTCAGCACCGCTGCCGCGGTCCCGGTTGCCACCAGTCGTCCCGGCGCAAGAAGAACCAGATGATCCGCATAGCGCGCGGCAAGGCTAAGATCATGGAGCACCGCGACGATGCTGCGCCCCGACGTGCGGTTGAGGTGCTGCAGCAGGCGCAGAACCTCGATCTGATGGGGCAGGTCCAGCCATGTCGTCGGCTCGTCCAGTAACAGGTGCCGGGTTTCCTGCGCCAGAGCCAGGGCGATCCAGACGCGCTGACGCTGACCGCCCGAAAGCTCGGCGACGGGCCTGTCGGCGAATTCGCAAACGCCTGTCGCCTGCATGGCTTGGCTGCGGGCGGCCTCGTCCTGCTGGCTCCAGCCCGACAGCAGGCCGCGCCATGGCGCGCGACCACGCGCCACCAGATCGGAAACGGTGATGCCGTCGGGCGCGATGGGGGCCTGCGGCAACAGGCCAAGCTGTTGCGCCACCTTGCGGGGCGGCAATGCGTGCAGGTCCATCCCATCCAGCGTGACTTGCCCCGCCCGGGGACGGATCAGCCGCGCAAAGGTTTTCAGCAGGGTTGACTTGCCGCAACCGTTCGGGCCGAGGATGGCGGTAAAGCGACCTTCTGGCAGGGTCAGCGACAGGTCGCGCAGGATCGGGCGGTCCTCATAGGCCACGGTCAGATGCGATGCGCCAAGACCCCTTGCGGCAGTGGTCATAGCTGGCCCTCCTTCATTTCGCGGGCGATCAGCCACAGCAAATAGGGGCCGCCCAGCAGCCCGGTCAATGCGCCCACCGGCAGTTGGACGCCGCCAAGCCCCAGCCGCGCGATCAGATCCGCCAGCACGGCGATGGCGGCGCCGGCCAGTGCTGCACCGGCCATGCGCAGGCCCGGTCCGCCCTGTCCCACGATGCGGCGGGAAAGCGGCAGGGACATCAGCGCGATGAACGGCAGCGGCCCGGCCACGGCAACGCCGGCCGTCGCCGCAAGAATGCCAACGAAGGCCAGCCCGATCCGCGCCGGCTCGACCCGCAGGCCAAGCGTTCCGGCCAGTTCGTCGCCAAGCTCCAGCAAGGACAGCGCCCGCGCGGTCAGCGCGGCCCCGAACCCGACGACGACCAGAGAAATCGCGATCTGCCAGACGTGATGCCAGTCGCGCGCGGCCAGCGAACCGGCCAGCCAGCGTTGTGCATCGGCCGCCTCGGTCAGCGGCATGCGCGACAAAAGCATCGTCGCCGCCGCGCCGAAGATGGCGGCGATGCCGATGCCGACAAGGACAAGCCGCAGCGGCGGGGTCAGGCCCTGACGGCGGCTTAGGCCAAAGACCAGCACGGCCGCGCCCAGTCCGCCGCCTGCCGCGCCAAGGCTGGAGCTGATGCCCGCCGCACCCCCCGCACGCAGCGCGGCGATCGCTCCGAACGCTGCGCCCGAGGTGAAGCCCATGACATCGGGCGAGGCCAGCGAGTTGCGCAGGAGCATCTGAAAGATCGCGCCTGACAACCCCAGCGCCGCGCCTGCGCCTGCCGCCGTCAGGATGCGCGGCAGGCGCAGTTCGAACAGGATCATCGCGGTGCTGGGGCTGCCCCCGGTCATGGCCTGCCAATAGGCGGAGGCCGGCAGCGCGACCTCGCCCACCGTCAGGCCGATGACGACCAACGCCAGAAGACCAAGGGACAGCCCGAGCAGGCGGTTCATGCCAGCGCCTCCAGCCGGATGCGGCGGACGACCGCGACAAACACCAGACCGCCCAGAATGGCGGTGATCGTGCCCGCCCGCACCTCGCCCGGCGGCAGGATGATCCGGCCGATGACGTCGCACAGGATCAGCACCACCGCGCCGATCAGCCCCGAGGCAAGCAGGATGGGCCGCAGCGACGTGCCGGAGAAGGCGCGCGCCAGATGCGGCGCCATCAGCCCCACGAAGGAAATCGGCCCCGCGACATTCACCGCCGCCCCGGCCAATGCGGCAATGGCGACCAGACCGCCCAGCCGGACCCAACCCGTGCGCAGACCAAGGCTGGTCGCGGCCTCTTCGCCAAGCGCCAGCGTGTCCAGCGCACCGCCAAGCGCCAGCGAGATGACGCCGCCCAGAACCGCGACCGCGGCCATGGAGACCAGAGGCCGCGTGGCTGCCTCGGACAGCGAGCCGATGACCCAGAAGCGGTATTCGTCCAGCGCCGAGGAACTGACCAGCACCGCCACCGTGATCGCCGACAGCAGAAAGGCATTCAGCGCCATCCCGGCAAGCGCCAGCCGCGCCGTGCCGATGCCTCCGCTGCGGGCGCCGCCAAAGGCGATCAGCGCGCAGGCGGCCAGCGCCGCGCCGATCAGTGCCAGCCAGACCTGTGCCGCGCCCAGCCCGGCCAGCGCGCCAAGCACCACGGCAAGACCTGCGCCGGCGTTGATCCCCATGATGCCCGGCTCGGCCAGCGGGTTGCGGGTCAGCGCCTGCATCAAGGCCCCGGCCATACCAAGCGCACCCCCGGCGATCAGCCCGGCGCAAAGCCGTGGCAGGCGCAGGCCGAACAGGATCAGGTGGTCCGGGTTGGCCGGGTCGAATGCCGTAACTGCACCCAAAATCGCACCCAAAGGCAGGGTGCGGGCGCCGATGGTCAGCGACAAGACCGCCGCGACCAGCAGCAATCCGATCAGGGCAGGCATCTTCATCGCACCAACCCGGCGGCAAGGGCCGAAGGCACCGGCGTCGCGGGATCGCCGTCGGCGGCGGCTTCGATTTCCGGCACGATGTGGTCCAGCACCCATGGCAGCGATAAAAGCGTGGCATGGCCAAGTGCGCCCGCCATCAGCTCATCCGCCCAGACCTCGCGGCCTTCGCGCGGGGCGCGCATGCTGGGGCGCAAAGGCATCGAGGCGACGGTTTCGGCCGTTGCGGTCCCGCCGATCCACAGCACCACATCGGCATCAAGCGGGGTCAGGTCCTCGGCCGACAACTCCATGTAAAAGCTTTCGCCTGCGTGTTGGGCCAGCGCGTCCGGGGTCTTGAAGCCCAGGTTGTTCAGCACATCCGCGCGGGTGTCGCCGGGCAAAAAGACCGCAGGCGCGCCGCCGGAATAGGTCGCGGCAACGGCAGTCATATCGCCCCATTCGGGATGGTCGGCACGGATGACGGCAAAGCGGGCGCGGATCGCGTCGATCTGCGCCTGTGCCTTTGGCTCTTGCCCGACGGCCCGGCCGACCGTCAAGGCAAGCTCGTCCCAAGGGGTGTTGTAATCCCCGAACCGCGGTTCCGAGGCGATGGTGGGCGCCATGCGCGACAGCATCCGATATTCCTGCGCACTGACCCCCGAGGACACCGCGAGTATCAGGTCCGGCTCCAGCAGCGCGATGCGCTCGAACGAGATTTCGCCGCGCAGCACCTCGGGCCGGGCCTCGCCAAGCGCGGCCTGCGCCCATGGCCAGACGCCGCCCGGATAAGGCCCATACCAATAACGCAGTGCGACCGGAATTACGCCAAGCGCCAGCAGATCGTCATGCGCGACATAACCCAGTGAGACGACGCGTTCAGGCCGCGCCTCGACCACCGTCGTGCCGAAGATGCTGTCGAAACGCTGCGGAAAATCCTGTGCGGACGTCAGTCCGGGGGTCAGGGCGACCAGCAGCGCAAGCGTCTTCATGCGGCGTTGAGCTTGGCATAGCGGCCGCCACGCAGGGCAAGCTCGGCATGGTTGCCCAGTTCGACGATGCGGCCATCCTCGACCACGGCGATGCGGTCGGCGTTGCGGATGGTGCCAAGACGATGGGCGATGACAAGCGTGGTCCGGCCGACCGCCAAACGCTCCAGCGCGCTTTGGATTTCCGCCTCGGTCTGGGTGTCCAGCGCCGATGTCGCCTCGTCCAGAATCAGGATCGGCGGGTTCTTCAGGAAAATCCGGGCAATCGCCACCCGCTGCTTTTGCCCGCCCGACAGCATGACGCCGCGTTCGCCGACGATGGTGTCAAGCCCGTCGGGCAGTTGCTCGACCAGACCCGAAAGCTGGGCCAATTCGGTGGCGCGCAGGATGTCTTCCTCGCTCGCGTCCAGCCGGCCATAGGCGATGTTGTCGCGCAGGCTGCCGCCGAACAGGAACACGTCCTGACTGACGATGCCGATCTGACGGCGCAGGCTTTCCAGCGTGAAATCGCGCGTATCGGCCCCGTCGATGGTGATGCGGCCCGACGTGGGGTCATAGAACCGCGGCAGCAGCGCCAAAAGCGTCGTCTTGCCCGCGCCCGAGGGGCCGACGAAAGCCATCGTTTCGCCGGGACGGACCTCAAGGTCGATGTTGTTCAGGATCAGCCGCTGCGGATCGTAACCGAAATCGACGTTTTCGAAACGGATCGCGCCTTTCAGTTCGGGGGCCGGGCGCGCGGAGGGGATGTCGGCGATGTCGGGCTCGACCGCCAGCAGTTCCTGATAGCGCCGGAAACCGGCGATCCCGCGCGGATAGACCTCAAGCACGGCGGCGATCTTTTCCAGCGGCCGGAAAAACACCCCGACCAGCAGCAGGAAGCCGACAAAGCCGCCCGCCGACAACTGGCCGTTCAGGACATAAGCCGCGCCCGCGACCATGATGACCACCTGCACGCCGCGCATGCCGATGTAATTCAGCGTCTGCGAGGCGGCCATGATCCGGTAGGCGTCCAGCTTGACCTTGCGATACATCGCGTTGTCATGGGCAAAAAGGTTGCGTTCGTGGTTTTCGTTGGCGAATGCCTGCACGATGCGGATGCCGCCCACGTTTTCTTCAAGCCGGACGTTGAAATTGCCGACGCGGGCATAGATCGCGCGCCATGTCGCGGTCATGCGCCCGCCGTAAACCGCGACCAGTCCGACGGTCGCGGGAACGATGACGACGGTCATCAGGGCAAGCGGCGGATGGATCAGCATCATCAGGACGAAGGCGCCGACAAAGGTCATGACGGCCACGAAAAGATCCTCGGGGCCATGATGGGCGACTTCGCCGATTTCTTCGAGGTCGCGGGTGACGCGCGCGACCATGTGGCCGGTGCGCTGGCGGTCGAAAAAGCTCCAGGACAGTTTCTGGATATGGCCGAAAGCCTTGCTGCGCATCTCGGTTTCGATGTTGATGCCCAGCATGTGACCCCAATAGGTCACAACCGCCATCAGCCCGGCATTCAGCAGATAGACGCCGCAAAGCGCCGCCGCCGCCAGCAGCGTCAGCGACCAGTCGCCGCGTGGCAACAGCACGTCGATAAAGCTGTGGATCGCCACGGGAAATGCCAGTTCCAGCAACCCCGAGACCACTGCCGCAGTAAAGTCGATCAGAAACAGGGTCTTCCAGGGGCGATAATAGGCAAAAAAGTCTTTCAACATCATGGGGCTCCGCAAGCCCGCCCCGGAAAGACCGCGGCGGGCTTGGTCAAATTTCGTCACATTCGCAGATCAAAAGCTTTTGCGGATGCTCAGGCTGATGTTGCGACCTTCGCCGTAATAGCACCAAAATCCGGTCTGGCACGAGGAGACGTATTTCTTGTCCGTCACGTTGGTGACGGCAAGATTGGCTTCCCATCCGCCTTCGAACTGCCGGGTCGCACCAAGATCAAGCACGGTATAGTCGGGCACGCGAAGCGTATTTTCGTTGTCGGCCCAGCTTTTGCCGGTCCAGCGCACGCCCCCGGTCAGCGTCCATTCGGCGGCCTGTTGCGGGGTCCAGCTGACCCGGACGGCGGCGGTGGTCTCGGGCGTCGAATAGGGCGTCTTGCCGATCACAGCCCGGCTCAGGTCGTCCAGAATTTCCACATCCAGCTTGGTCACCTCGGCCTCGATCCGCACGGAATCGGTCAGCCTGCCCTGTGCCTGCAGTTCGATGCCGCGCGACCGGACTTCACCCAACTGGCGGGTGATTCCGCCGATGACGGCCTGCGTGATGTTGTTGCGGTGAATATCAAAGGCGGCGGCGGTAACCAGCAGATCCTCGTTGGCCTGCCATTTGACGCCGGCCTCGATCTGGCGGCCGGTTTCGGGCGACGAGGTGGCCCCACTGATGTCCGTAGCGATCTTGGGCAGGAAATAGGTCGAGACAGAGGCATAGGGCGTCACGCCATTCAGCAGCGTTCTGGCGATCCCCAGACGGCCGCTCCACCGGCCATCGGTCCGGCTCATGCCGGCGGCGCCCGTTGCGCGGTTCACGCCCGCCTCGGTTTTCACATGGTCATAGCGGGCGTTCAGCGTCGCGATCCAGCCGTCGCCCCAGCGGATCTGGTCCTGCGCATAAAACCCGATCTGCCGCTGCGTCAGCTTTTGATCGATATAGGGGAAAGCGGCGGGCAAGGCGGCGCCATATTGCGGATCGACGACCGTCAGCCCGGGCGCCACTGCCGACGCCTGCATCTGGTCAAGCCGGAAATATTTCAGATCCATGCCGAAAAGCAGGCTGTGTTCCGCACCGCCCCATGTGACCTTGGTCGAGGCGCGGGTGTCGTTCAGGAATGTGACCGCTTCGGATTCATGGTCGAAGACAAGGCGCGACAGGGTTCCTTGCGGATCGCTTGGCTCCAGTGCGAAGCCGTCATAGCCATAGGCGTAAACCGAATCCTCTTCGACATTGGACCAGCCGATGCGCGCATTGTTCTCGATCCGCCAGGCGCCGATTTCTTGGGAAAAGCCGAAGCGGGCCGTGACCTGATCGCGTTCGTAGCGGTCGTGACCCGGCTCACCCGTGTTGAAGTCGCGGTCGATCCGGCCGAATGGCGCATCGACCACGGTACCGACATAGGGCAGCCAGGCATTGCCGACATGGTCCTCGTCGATGCGCAGGTAATCCAGACCAAAGCTCAGTTCGGCCCCGGCTGCCGTCTCGTGACGGATGGAGCCGGACAGCAGGCCGTGGAAACCCGGCTCGAATGCGCCGTGGCCGTCCTGACGTTCCAGCTTGCCCAGAAAGCGATAGGCGGTCGAGCGGTCGATGACCCGGTTCTGATCGACCGAGGTCCAGACCCGGCCATGTTCGTCAAAGCCAAGCTCGACCTCGGTGGAATTCTGCCCCGTGGGCTGCTTGGTGACATAGTTGACGATGCCGCCGGGGTTCGAGCTTCCATAAAGCACCGATGACGGGCCCTTGAGCACCTCGATACGCTCGACCATATGAGGGTCGACGTAGAAGCCGCCGAAACCAAAGGAGAAATTCGGCAATCCGTCCTGAAAGACGCCGTTCGCCGTCGCCGCAAAGCCCCGCACCATGATCCAGTTGGTGTCGCTGTCATAACCGTAGGGCTGGCCGATCACGCCCGAGGTATAGGCCAGCGCCCCATCCAGCTTGGAGATATTGCCCTGCCGCAGCGTTTCGCTGGGAATGACCGCAACGGATTGCGGCACCTCGGTCACGGGGGTCGCGGTTTTCGCGCCCGTCAGGGTCATCGGATTGGCGCCGATGGCGGGTCCGGTGCCGTCGTCAGCCTGGCTGTTGATGACGACCGTATCAAGCTGGATCGTATCTTGCGCGAAGGCGGCTCCAGCCAAGGCGGTCTGGCAGGACAGCAACATCAGCAGCGTAAAGCGGGTTTTGATCATCTGAGTTCCTGAGGATGGGGCGGAATGCCTTTGGCGTCCGTTCCCTTCGTCTTTAGGAGGTCAGCCGATCATAGGTCTTGACGATTTCTGTCGCCTTTTTGACGAATCCTCTGCCCGCACGTGCAAATTGCTGGAATTTTTGCGCCATGCGCCCGGCGTGCTGCCGGTGATGCTGCGGAAAACCCGTGTCAAATGGGCCTGATCCGCGAAACCCGTGGCCGCCGCGACATCGGCCACGCTGCTGTCGGGGTGCTCCAGCATTTGCTGGGCGCGTTCGATGCGTCGGCGGGTCTGCCATTGCAGCGGCGTCTGGCCGGTTTCCCGCTTGAAGGCATGGGCGAACCAGCTTTCCGACAGTCCGACCGCCTCGGCAAGTTCGGCAACCGAGATGCGGCGATGCAGGTTTTCCTCGACCAGATGCATCACGCGCTGCATCTGCCGGGACGCCAGCACATCGACCGTGTGGCCGATGTCCGCCAGCGGCAGCACCGAGGCAAGGATGCCCTGAACCAGCGTCTCGACATAAAAGTCGTGATGGCGCGGATGGCTGAGTTCCTGTGCCAGCAGTCCGCCCAGCACCTCGGCCTCGTGCGAGCGTTCAAGGATCACCGGAGCCTGCAGCGCCCGAGCCGAGCCGGCGCTGCCAAGCCGCGACGCGAGCAGGCTGACCAGCCGCGGCTCATCGAAATGCAGGTCGACATGGCTGAATTTTTCGTCGGCACCCAGCCGCGACCACAGCGGCACACCCGCCGGGACGAAAATCGCCCGCCCCATTGGACGGCCGGCATGACCCTTGCCCAGCGTGGCCTTGGTCAGGTGGAGCGAATGCGTGATGTCATCCAGGAAAATGACGATGCGGGGGTCGGGAGATAGGTAATAGCCGCCGCCGCCGGCCTTGCCCTCGACCTGCCAGTAATCCACGACCACGCCGTCCATCGCGCGCCACGCCAGCGGTTGCGACAGGGAGATTCCCTCGACAAAGGATGTCATGCGGGGACGAAAGCTCATGCCAGAGCCCTTTGCCGGATGTCGGGTTTGGGACAAAGCCCGCCGCATGTCGCCGTGCCGGGGATGCAATAGCGCAGGCAGCAAACCTTGCGCCGGCGCAGTTCCGGCAACCTGTCCAGCCCTTCATAGCGGATCGCACCCTTCAGCGGGTTGACCCGCCCATCGGGCAGGTGGTCGCGGTCCATGAACAGCCGCGACTGGCGCGCACCTTCGCATGACAGGCGCTCATCCTCGGCCAACCAGTTTGTGAGCCATTCCAGGTAATGGCAGGCGTTGCCCCAGATCACGCGTTGGGAAATGCCGCCCGCCTGCGCAAGAACCGCCGTCATCGGAATCAGATGGTCATTCATCGCCTGATATAGCGACAATTCGGGCAGATTGCGCGGGGTCTTGGGGATACTCAACTGAATGGCGGCTGGCTTGCCCTGATCGTCAAAGACAACCCCGGACCCGTCCAGCGGCATGAACATCCGCCCCGTCACCAGCACCGAGGCCGCCAATGGCAAGCAAAGGCTGGCGAAATAATACTGCGACCACAGCGAAACGATTGCCCCGCGCGGCGCCTGCGGCTGCGAGGCCGCGAATTTCAGCAGCAGGCCCTCCAGAATCCGCATGTCGGTCAGCCGCGCAAAGGGGATGCGGGTCCGCAGATCGTCATCCTGCGCCAGAAGCATCAGCAACCAGTCATGCTGGCCGGCAAGCAGATCGCGCAGTTCATGGTGCAGGTGATGCGACATTGGCGGGTGCCGGGGGAAAGGGTCGAAGTGCCCTGCCCTTTTCCTATACCATACATAAACTGTCAAGTTTTGCGGCTATCGACAGTTTGCCGGCCTGCGCCAGAATGCCTTTGGCGCAGGCTTCCTGAGAAGATGCTAGTCCGAGACCTTTTTCACGAATTGCGATTTCAGGCCCATCTGTCCGATGCCCGCAATCTTGCAGTCGATGTCGTGATCGCCCGAGACAAGCCGGATCCCGCGCACCTTGGTGCCGACCTTGACCACCGAGGACGACCCCTTGACCTTCAGGTCCTTGATAACCGTCACGGTATCGCCGTCCTTCAGGACGTTGCCGACGCTGTCGCGCACCTCGGCCTCGGTGTCGGCCTGCTCTTGCAGGGACCATTCATGCCCGCATTCGGGGCAAGTAAGAAGGGCATCCACCTGATAGGTGTATGTCGACGAACATTCGGGGCACGGAGGCAGGCTTTCACTCATGCCGGTCATTGTAAGCGTTTGCTTTCCGGTTGGCTATGGCGTGCGAGGCCGCACGCACGCCCCGTTCAGGCCCGAAACTTCTTGCGACCGACCAGCCCCAGTGCAATCGCCACCCGGGCGGCATCCGCGCGGTTGTTGATGCCCAGCTTGCGATACAACTCTTTGATATAATGATTGACCGTATGTTCCGAGATTTCCAGCCGCGATGCGATGGCCCCGGTCCGCTCGCCCTGCCCCAGCAGGGTCAGGACCTGCTCTTCGCGGCGCGACAGGTGCACGTTGCGCGGCGCATCCGCAGCCGCAACGCCATCACGAAGCCGGTGCGAGAAGGTCAGGATATTTTCGATCTTCAGGTGCAAAAGATCCAGGTCGATCGGCTTGGTAAGATAGTCGTTGGCGCCCGCGCGCAGCCCCGCCAGATGGGGCTCGCGATCCGATAGCGCGGTCAGAAAGATGAAGGCAGTGGTATGGGCCAGCTTGCCCGACGCGCGCAGGTCGGTCAGCAGTTCGACACCGCTGCGACCCGGCAGCATGACGTCGCACAGCACGATATCGGGGCGATAGTCGGCCAGCAGGGACTCGGCTTGGTCGCCATTCAGCGCGGTCAGGACTCTATAGCCCCTGGAAGAGAGTTCCTCTTCCAGTTCCTCAAGGATGAATTCCTCATCCTCGACACACAGAATGGTGGCCGGTGCGTGCTCCCGACACATCGACATGCTCTCCCGTAGCCGGTAGGGCAACAGTGAACTCGGAACCCTTACCCTCGCGCGACGTGAAGGTGACTTCGCCGCCGTGCAGCACGACAATATCACGAACAAGGCTCAGGCCAACCCCGACTCCGGGCAATCGGTGGACATTCGCCGCACGATAAAACCTGTCGAAAACCGCACCCTGCGCGGATTGCGGAATGCCCGCGCCGTAATCCTTGACCCGGCAAAAGATCCGGGCGCCGTTCCGCCCCGTTTCCAGTCGCACCGGTTTCGGGGGGTCCGAGTATTTCACGGCATTGGACAGCAGGTTCAGCACTACCTGCTCCAACAGCACCGGGTCGCCGTCCATTTTCAGCGGCCGTTTCCAAAGGCGGACGTCAAGGGTCCGGTTGGGATTGGCCTCTCTGATCTGCTCAACGGCGATTCCGGCGATCTTGTTCAGATCCACGATCCGGCGCGACAGCGTGATATCCTTGCCCTCGACACTGGCCGAGGCCAGAAAACTGCTTAGCAACCGCTCCAGCCGTTCAGCCGCATCAAGGATCCGCCTGAATTTGCGCCGAAGCGCGTCCGAAAGCGAGGCATCGTCGCTGCGCAACTGCCTTTGCGCGATCATATGGATGATGGATACCGGGGTGCGGAACTGATGCGAGACGGTGATGATAAAACTGCGATAGACCTCTTTCGCCCGGCGTTCGACCTCCAGCGCCTCTTGCAGTTCTTTTGTTCGGGCGACGACGGTTTCCTCCAGCGCGGCCCGATGGCTTTGCAGTTCTGATTGGGCGCGCATGGAGCGGCGCATGTTCCGCCAAAGCTGGCCGGCCATGACCACGCCGGTCAGAAAGGTGCCGCCGGCCGCAAACAGCAGCAATCGCATGACCCGCAGCACGGTCTCGCGTCGGGTGTTACGGTCGAGCCGTTCTTCCAGCGCGGTGGCATTGGTGATGGTGCGCAGGACCGATGAAAGCGCGGCCACCTGCGGCATCAATCCGCCGGCATCGGTAAAGTCGAAATCATCGGCCGAAAACGCCTCATCCAGCCGATCCAGCATCACTTGGGCGCGCAAGACCTGGTCGCCCGCGCCGATCGAGCGGTAATAAGCTATCTGCGGCGCGTCGGCCATCAGCGTGATTCGGCTGTAAAGGATGTCGAAACGCAGCAAAACGTCGGCGACATCGCGGTCCAGGCTGACCCGATACAGGGTCAGCATCAGGTTTTGCGCCTCGCGATCCGCCTGTGTCGCCACCCATAAATTGCCCTCGACGATCTCGCTGCGGAAGGCGCGGTCGATGTTGACCAGTTGGACGAGCGAATAGATGAACAGCAGAACGAAACATGCAATCGTCAGAAGCGCAAAATGCGATCCCCGCAAACGCGTCATAACACGATGATTTCGAACAACTGCCAGATCCAGCGTTCGTCCATGACGGCGTTTTGCAGCTCTGCCCGGTGATCTCGTGGAAAGACCAGCCATAGCGGGCCCTTGTCGCGCACCCGCATCAGTTTTCCGTTCATCTCGCGGGCAAGGATGGGATCATAGTTCCACGCATCGTCGGCGGGCATGACGATCCCGAAATCATTCAGCGCGTTCATCAAAAGATTGCGCCCCGCAAGATCCGACCGGGTCATTCCACCGCTGGTCAGCACGTCGCGCAGGAACGGCCCGCGAAAGTTCTGAACCCCTTCGGTCCAGCGGGTCTTCGTGGCGATGTCTTGCCAAGGCAGTGCCGCGATATCCTCGTCCTGCAGTTCCCTGACCTTGCCGGACGGTTCAGTGATCGTCAGCATCGCCTTGGGCGCTTGCGCGAAAAGGGGCGAGACCGGCGTAAAAGCCGCAGCCCCCAGCAGGACGAATGCTCTTCTGCCGATGATCGCTTTGGTCGAAGGACGCATGCGGGCTGGCTCCAAAGCAGCGGCGGGACAGTGGCGGGCAGGCATGCGCGGGCTCAGGTACAGCCCACGCATACCATCCTCGTCACCTCCGGTTCAGACCGGCGTACTCGTTATAAAACCGCCTGTCCAAAAGGGATGGGAAGGCGTTCGCGGCAATCAGCACGAACCCCCTTGGACAGGCGCATTCATGGCAGTTCGGATGGGTTGCGGCCATTCCCCAAAACAGGGGAATGGCTCGCATTCCCCCGGCTCATCAACTGGTTGTGAGGATTTGCCTGTTTCGCGGAAAGGGTGTGTCGGCGGGCGGATTTCCCAGCCGGGAACGTCAGCCGGCGGTCCGTTGGCCGGCAGGATCGTAAAGCGGTTTCATGCTGGCCTCGGCCCCGATCAGGCGGCCCGCGACCTCGATTTGCCAGCCCGAGGCCAGCAGTTCCGCGACCGTTTCATCCGGGCGGCAGGGCACATAGCCCAGACCGATGGCGCCGCCCAGCGTATGACCGTAAGCGCCCGAGGTCAGTTGCCCGACGATACGGCCGTCGCGCAGGATCGGTTCGTTGTGAAACAGCAGCGGTTCGGGATCGCGCAGGCGGAATTGCAGCAATCGGCGCGACAGGCCCGCTTCCCGCTTATGCAGCACCGCCTCTCGTCCGATGAAATCGCCCTTGCCGGTCTTGACCGCAAAGCCCAGGCCCGCCTCCAGCACGTGATCCTCGTCGGTGATGTCGTGGCCGAAATGGCGATAGGCCTTTTCGATGCGGCAACTGTCCATCGCATGCAGCCCGCACAGGCGCAGGCCCAGATCCTCGCCGGCGCTGACCAGTTCTTCGAAGACATGCGCGGCCTGATCGGTGCTGACGTAAAGCTCCCATCCCAACTCGCCGACGTAAGAGATCCGATGCGCGCGCGCCAATCCCAGCCCGATCTCGATCTCTCGTGCCAAGCCAAAGGGGTGTGCCTCGGCGGAAAAATCGTCGGGCGAGACGCGGGCTAACAGTTCGCGCGAGCGCGGCCCCATCACCGGGATGACCGCCTCGGCGGCGCTGATGTCGGTGATGGTGACGAATTCGCCGCCCAGATGCCGGCGTAGCCACGACAGATCGCGTTGCAGCGTCGCACCCGGCACGACCAGCAGAAAGGCGGTCTCGGAAAGCCGCGTCACCGTCAGATCGCTTTCGATGCCGCCGCTTTGGTTCAGCATCTGGGTATAGACGATCCGGCCGGCCGCTACGTCCATGTCGTTGCCGCAAAGCTGCTGCAGAAAGGCAAGCGCGTCCCGCCCCTCGACCCGGATCTTGCCAAAGCTCGACATGTCCAGCAGCCCTACGCCTTCGCGCAGGGCGCGGTGCTCCTCGGCGCTGTTGTGGAACCAGTTTTGCCGCCCCCAGCCATAGCGGTATTCGCGCGGCTCACCGTCCTTGGCGAACCAGTTGGCACGTTCCCAGCCGGCAACCTCGCCAAAGACCGCACCGCGCGCCTTCAGATGTTCATGCAGCGCCGAGCGACGCAGGCCCCGCGCGGTGGCCACCTGGCGGTAGGGGTAATGGTCGGCGTAAAGCAGGCCCAGCGTTTCCGTCACCCGCTCGCGCAAATAGCGGCGGTTGCGCTGAAAGGGCTGGGCGCGGCGGATATCGACCTCCCACAGGTCAAAGGGCGGCTCGCCCTTGTCCATCCACGAGGCCAGCGCCATCCCTGCCCCGCCCGAAGAAACGATGCCGATGGAGTTATAGCCCGCAGCCACCCAATAGCCCGCGACCTCGGGCGCCTCGCCCAGATAATAGCGGTCGTCGGGGGTAAAGCTTTCCGGGCCGTTGAAAAAGGTATGGATGCCGGTTTCAGCCAGGATCGGCATGCGGGCGACGGCATTCGCCAGGATCGGCTCGAAATGGTCAAAGTCCTCGGGCAGTTGGTCAAAGCAGAAATCCTCGCGGATACCATTCATGCCCCAGGGTTTGGCGACCGGCTCGAATGCACCCAGCAGGATCTTGCCCGCATCCTCTTTGTAATAGGCGCATTCGTCGGGGACCCTCAGCACGGGAAGCTGCGACAGACCCGGCACCGCCTCGGTGACGATATAGAAATGCTCGCAGGCATGCAGCGGCAGGGCGACGCCGTTCTGTGCCGCAAGGTCCCTGCCCCACATGCCGCCGCAGTTCACCACCATGGTGGCGGCGATATGGCCGGTTTCCTCGCCCGCCTGCCAGTCCACGCCGGTCACGCGGCCGTGGTCGGTGGTGACGCGGGTGGCCTTGACGCCCTCGATGATGCGGGCGCCGCGCATCCGTGCGCCCTTGGCCAGAGCCAGCGCGATATTGGTCGGATCCGCCTGCCCGTCGCCCGGCAAATGCACGCCCGACACGATGTCGGACACCTCAAGATGCGGATACATTGTTTTGATTTCGCTTGGCGAAAGCTGATTCACCTCGACGCCGAAGGCACGGGCCATCGAGGCTTGACGCAACAGTTCTTCGCGCCGCGCCTCGGTCAGTGCCACGGTCATCGAACCGCGCTGGCTAAAGCCGGTGGCCAGCCCGGTCTCGGCCTCAAGCCGGCGGTAAAGATCGACGGAATATTTAGCCAGCCGCGTCATGTTCTGGCTGGCGCGCAACTGGCCGACCAGCCCCGCGGCATGCCATGTGGTACCGCAGGTCAGCTGCTTGCGCTCCAGCAGGACGATATCGGTCCAGCCCCGCTCGGCCAGATGATAGGCGACCGAGCAGCCAGAAATGCCGCCCCCGATAATGACGACGCGGGCGGAACGGGGAAGATCGGGCATGGTGACATCTCTGGGCTAAAGAATCCTGTTCGTCACCCTGACACTGTAAAATGAAATTTCAAACACGATTTTTCATTTTGGTGAGGTAATGGCCATGAATCGTCATTTTACTGGTCAAGCCGGCAGGCATCGCCTAGCAAGACAGCATGGACAGGATCGGCCAGGATATCAGGGCGCTGCGCAAGGCGCGCGGCATGACCATCGCGGATTGCGCGGCGGGGCTGGAGCGTTCGGTCGGCTGGCTCAGCCAGGTCGAGCGCGGCATGACCACGCCCTCGGTGCAGGATCTGGGCCGGATCGCGGGTCTGTTCGACCTGAATATCAGCTTTTTCTTTCGTTCCGCCGCGCGACAGCCCCAAGAGCAGGGGTTGATCGTGCGCGCCTCTGACCGCAGCCGCATCGGTTCGGCCGATACCGGACTTGCGGAAGAGCTGCTTTCGCCCGGTCTGACCGGCGGGTTCGAGATGATCCGCTCGGTCTTTGCGCCGCGTTCGAAAAGCGAAAGCCTCCGTCCGGCGCGGGAAAAAGAGGATGGTGGCGTGGTGATCGCCGGCCGGCTGATCCTGAAAATCGACGGTCGCCGGTTTGAACTGGGTCCCGGCGACAGCTTTCAGTTCAGCGGCGCGGCCTATGAATGGGAAAACCCCGGTGATGAGCCGGCCGAGGTGATCTGGATCGTCTCGCCGCCGATTTACTGACGGTCCCTTCGGCAAAGCCTTGCTCACCTCGCGCCGGGCTCGCAACCATGTGTGCTGTTCCGGCTTGTTAGGTCGGCGTAACGCGCCATAACGGGGAACAATTTTCCCGCCCGGCGATTGTGGCAGGAAGCACCGCCGATGAAGGAGAAAGCCATGCGTCACCTGTCCGTTCTTCTGGCCGCTTTGGTGGCGGCGGGACCGGCCCTTGCCGAGAACCGTGGTGTGGTGATCGCCAACGCACGCTATCAGAACGCGCCGGAACTGGCCGAGGCGGAAGCCGGCCCCGCGTCCGAGGCGATGAAGGCGGCGGGGTTCCGCACCGTGGCGGGCGCCGATCTGGCTGTTAAGGATGTGCGGCAGGCGCTGGCCGATCTGCTGCGGCCCGACGATTCCCCCGGTGCGCGTATCGTGCTGCTGAACGGCCGCTTTCTGCATGGTGGCAGCGATACATGGTATATGGGCACCGATGCCGACAAGCCAGATCTGGTCGGCGCCGGCTCGCAGGGCGTGCCGCTGTCCATGGTGCTGGACCTGATGAAACAGGCAAAGCCGGGCGCGGTCCTGCTGCTTGGTTCGGACGATGCGGGCATGGAACATGCGGCCGGGCTGGAGAACGGCATCGGTCCGCTGACCCCGCCCGAGGGGGTGACGGTGATCTCGGGTCCTGCTGCCGCGACCAGCGCGGCGGCCGCGGCGTTGCTCAAGCCCGGAACCTCGGTCGATGACGCGATCCGCGCCGACGATCGGTTGACCATGGCCGAGGGCGGTGATGGGCAGTTGGTGCTGGTCGCGGCCACGGCAGAATCGGCGGGCGACCCCGCTGCCACCGCCGATCCGCTGGAAAGCGACCGCGATCTGTGGGCCAAGGCTGCGGCCGAAGACACGGCCGGGGCCTATCGCGTCTATCTGGACCGCTATCCCAGCGGGATTTACTCGGCCGCGGCCCAGGCGCGGCTGGACGCCTTGGGGACGGCGCAGACCGACCGCGATCTGTGGGCCGATGCGGCGGCGGCCAATACCGTCGCGGCATATGAGGATTATCTGGCGCGCTATCCCAGCGGCGAATTCGCCGAGGCTGCGCAACGACGGCTAAGCGAACTGCGCCCAGCCCCCGCCCCCGTCGCACCCGTCCCGGCCCCCGTGCAGCCGCGCGAGCCCGAAATCCAGCAGCCCCGTCAGGTCACACCGCCGCGTCAGGTGTCGCAGGCCGAACTGACCGAGAACCGGCTGAACCTGTCGCGGGCCGACCGGGTCGCGATCCAGCGCCGGTTGAACACGCTGGGCTATTCGACCGGCGGCGCCGACGGGATCTTTGGCGCGCGCTCGCGCTCGGCCATCCGGGGCTGGCAGCAAAGCAACGGCCATGCGGTGACGGGCTATCTGACCTCGGCGCAGGTAAACGCCATACGCACGCAGGCCAACAACGTGGCGCCCAGCCGAGACCAGCAGGACAGGGCCTATTGGCAGCAAACCGGGGCCAAGGGCGGCGTGGCCAACCTGCGCGCCTATCTGGATCGCTATCCCGACGGCATCTATGCCCAGAACGCAAGGCAGCGGCTGGCGGCGGCGGACAACAACCTGTCCAAAGACGAGCGCGAGGATCGGGCCTGGGCGCGTGCGCGGCAGACCGATACCGTCCAGTCCTATACGCAATATCTGCAGAACTGGCCGCGTGGCGAGCATGCCGAACAGGCCCGCCAGCGCCGCACCCGGCTGCTTAATCAGGGTCAGTTGGGCAATGGCGGCACCGGGGGTATCGGCGGCATCGGGCTGGACACGATCATCCGCGAGCTGGTCAAGTAACCTGCCCCGCTAGTTCAGCATGACCATGGCAAGAAACGGCCCGGTATCCAGCAGCATGTCCGAGAAACGCTGAAAGCTTTCCGGGTTGACCGGCGGCGCGTCCGAGAAATACCCGGCCACCGCCCAGCCCTGGATCACGCCATCGACGGGCAGCGGCGCGGGGTTTTCCAGCCATGCCCCCATGTCTATCCCCAGTGGCCCGCGCCAGAAGGGGATGGTGGCCTTGCCCTCCAGCAACGCCTCGCCATCGGCCAGCACCGCCTGCCATGCGATGCCGGTGCCGGGCGGAAAGGCGATGCCTGTCGCCGAGACCTGCGCGTCGTTCGGAATCCATTCGCCGGCATTGTCGGTTTCCTGCGCGACCAGCGTCCAGAATTGCCGGTTGTTGGCGATGGTCTGCTGCCAATGCGCCCGCGCGGCGCGGGTGCGTTGGGCGTCGGGCTGTTGGCGCAACATGTCGATGGCGATGGCCAGCGGGTCGATGAAATCGTCCATCATCGCCGGCAACAAACCCTCGTCCCCCGCCATACGGCTTTCGTCGATGCGGGCGCGCGTGCTCAGAACCTTTTGCAGGCTCGGCGTCGGGTCGAATGCCAAAAGCAGCTCTGCCCCGCCCGAGACCAGATGGGTATAGGCGGTCAGCCATGCCGCATCGGCCCGGTCGAAGCGGATCACCGGCAAGGCGGCCGGCGGTATGGGCTCTCCTGTTTCGAAGTCGAAGCCGGGCAGGCTGGACCAGATGATGCCGTCCAAGAGCTCGGCCGCGCCCTCGTCCGGGCTGCGCCGGCCGTCGCTGTCCACGTCGAACCACAGATCGTCCAGCGAGATCGCCAGCCCGAACTCTGCGCCCGCGGCCAACCCGTCAAGCGCGGCGCGGCTGCGATCCATTGCGGCCAGCGTGGCCTCGGCCTGCCGGGCCAGCGCCTCGGGCGGCATCGGCTGCGGCGGCACGGCTTGCGGCAGATCGGCGGCCGAGCCGAAAAGCATGCCGCCGACCGGCCCGATGCCATAGCTGACGCGCCAGCGATAGGCGGACTCGACCGCGCCCAGAAACTCCAGCCCGGCGATGGCGAAACGCTCGTCCGGGGTGGGGGTGGGCAGTGCGTGCAGCCGTTCCAGCGTGGGGGCGATGCCGTTTTGCGCGATTTCCCGTGACAGGGCCGAGGGCTCGACCGGCTGCGAATCAGACTGGGCCTGCGCAGGCAGGGCGGTCAGGGTGACGAGCAGCGGCAGGGTCAGCCGTTTCATCGCTGTCCCCCCGCCAGACGTTGCGCCAGCCGGTGACGGGTCCAGTCCTCCAATGCCAGATCCGCCGCCTTGTCGCGCGCGCGGATCCATGCCGGATCGGCGCCGAACCTTGCGTCCAGCCGCGCCATCAGCGCCTGCGCCGGACCATCCCCCGTCGCTGCGGCCAGCGCCGCCAGCCGCCATGCCAACGCATAGCTGCGCGGCACGCCTTGCCCCTGTTCATGCGCCAATGCCGCATCGCGCAGGGCGGGGGCCGAAAGCAGGCTGTCTTCGGGCAGGTCCGCATCGGCCGGGCTTTGCGCCGCCAGCAGGTCGGCCGTGTCCAGCCGCGCCTCGATCCGGTCCAGCGTCATGGTGGCACCTGCGGCCCCCAGCGACGCTGCCCGCAAGGCGTGGCGATAGGCCGCGGCCGGATCGGTGCCCTTCGTCAGCGCGGCAAGGGCCAGCGCCACCTCGGCATCCTCTTGCAAGGGTGTCAGCAGCTCGATGGCGCGGCGGCTGTTTTGCGGCACGCCCTGCCCCGTGGCCAGCGCCAGACCCAGCGCGCGGGCATCCGCCCGATCCGCGGGATCTGCGACCAGCGCGACAGAAGGCGTCGGCAGCGCGTTCAGGAAGCGGGGCTGAAGCAGGGTCGCCACCTCTTCCGGCCCGGAGATCAGCGTGGTGTCGAAGGGGATGGGCGCTGCGGGACGGATTTCCGCGGTGATGCGACCGGGCTCGGCCATAAAGGCTTGCAGCACGCGCACCAACCCCTGCTGCGTCTGGTGCAGGTCGCTGCCCGGCTCGGCGGTCAGCAGCGCCTGCAGGGTTTCGGGCCGGCTCATCTCGGGCGGCAACAGCGGTTTCAGCCGTTCCCAGATGCCCAGATTCTCGGCCGACAGATGCGCGGCGCGCAGGGTGCCGCGCAGGCCGAACTGTGGCGTGCTGTCATCCGGGGCCGCAAGGTCGCCAAACGGATTGTCGCCGTCGCTGCCATCTTCGTCCACGGGCCCGCCTTTTGCCGAGATTTTTTCGAAGAAATCTGGCGAGAACATTGACACATATTCGAAATCCGCACTGGCTTCTATGCGGGAGATGCCGGGGCTGATCGCCTGAACATCTGCGCTTAGCGCGCCGCTGCCTGCCGACTGGCGCAGATCGACCGACAGCGAATCCAGCGGGATGCGGGCGCTGCCCGTCGCCACGCCGATAAGCGCCGCATTGGTGCCGAAGCAGTTGTTCGAAATCGACAGATCCGAGGCGTCGAAGCGCATCCGCGATTCGTCCTCGCCCCAGAAGGTCAGCCCCGAAACCTGCAATCGGCCCAGCGAAATCTGGCAGTTCTTGTGCTTGCCGACGCCGGAGATCTGGAGGTCGCGCATGACCAGCCCGCCGCGCTGGCCGTCGACCTCCAGCCCGCCATAGCGGATATCGGCCACCATCCGCGCGTAAGAGACCATGCCGCGCACCACCCCCGCCGCGATATTGGCGGGGGAGAAGATGCTGTTCGTCACCGGCGCCGGCTCGGCATGCGGGGTGCCGGCCAGTGCCAGCGAAAGGGCGGTGCCGGCGGCAAGGCGTCGGGCAAGCGGGCTCATGGTCTTTCTCCTCTTGCGGTTTCGGCAAGAAGGGAAAGCATCCGGGCGGAAGTTGCAACCCTTTGTCCGCGCGGCCTATTCGTTCAGCACATGCCAGACGCCACCGCGACCGTCGCCGGTCACCTCGCCCGCGGCCTTGTCGCCGACATAGTAATAGGTGGGCTTGCCGTCATAGGCCCATTGCTGCGTGCCGTCGGTGCGTTCGACCAGCGTCCAGCCCTCGCCCTTGTCTTCGCCGCTGTTGCCCAGATAGGGCGGCCAGTTCTTGGCGCAATCGTCATAGCAGGCGGATTTCCCGTCCGCGTCCTGATCGAAGGTGTAAAGCGCCATGCCGCCATCGCCCGCAACCGGGGTCTGGGCTTGTGCGGCACCAAGCGGCAGCAGGGCAAGCCCCGCCGCCAGACAGATCGAAACCATGTTCATAATCCACACTCCGGAGCATCCGCATCGGAATCCGGCCGGTCAGGCGCATGGCCTCGCCTGCTCCCTTGCGGGGCGCATGACTGCCGGCCAGGGAACATGATAGGCCCGTCCCCGCCCGGCGTCGATTGTTTTCGGGGCCGCCGCGCGCCCCGGCGGTTATTTCGCCGCCAGCAGTTCCGGCACCGACAGCAGGATGAATTCGTTGTCCGCCGCCTTGCCGATCTGCCGCCCGCCCGAGAAGGGCAGGTTGTTGTCATTGGCCAGCATGATGTGGCTGTCATCGACCCGCGCCACGTCTTCGATGGTGAAGAAGGGGAAGGTGAAATTCCCCTCGGCCGGGTGCAGGCCGGCCAGCGCCTTGCCGTCTGGGTCGGCGATGTCCAGCAGGTCGATATGGCCGATGCGGCGGATGTAACCTTCGTCGTCGGTGCCGGCGGTATCGACCAGAACCACGCGTTTCACCTGTGCTGGCTGCGGATAGCAGGCCGACAGATCGCTGCCGCCCTCGGGGCAGGCGCGGGCGGCGTCGCCTTCGCCGTTGTCGCGCTCGATGACCAATGCGCGGGTTTCGTCGATAAAGTTGAAATCGCCGATCGCCGTGGCACCCTCGGACAGGCGGAAGCGATAGCTGTCGCCCGTCCAATCGGCCTTGGCGGTGTCAAAGGTCATGACCCGCAGGAAATCGCCCTCGGGCTGGCCGTCGCTGCCCAACAGCGGCTTTTCCAGCATCGCCCAAAGCAGGCCCGTGCCCGGCTGCAATGCCATGCCTTCGTAACCGCCGGAACGCTGCACGCGGAAATCCGTGCCCGGTTGCGCGGGAACGACGACGCCGGGGGTGTCGGGACCGGCCAGCGCCGCACCCTCCAGCATGGTCTGATGCACCGATACCACCCGCCCCTGCGGCGTTGCCCGCAGGATATAGGGGCCGAACTCGTCGCCGATCCAGATCTCGCCGTCCTGATACTGGATGCTTTCGGGATCGAAATCGGCGCCGGTCAGATAGCGGCTTTCGGTCGTCTCGTTGGCGATGCGAAAGGGAACCTTGCGGTCGGGATCGTGCAGGAACACCGTTTCCAGCCGCGTCACCTGCCCCGAGGCGAAATCGGGCTGCATGCGGTGAAAGAACAGCAGTGCGTCGGGGCTGTTCGCCTTGGCGCCAAAGCCGTTGTCGGTCAGGGTGAACCAACTGCCGTCCTCGGCCCGGTTCATGGCAAAGCCTGACATGCCCTGCACCGGCTGGCCCAGAAACGGCAGCGCGATGCCGGTCTGGTGGCTGCCATAGGCCGCTCCGGTATCGCCCATCACGGACATGGGCACGTCGTTGCGCGCGCCTGCGGCGAACCGACCCGAAATCCACAGATCTCGCGGGGCGTCCGCCGGCGGCGGGACCATGGTAAAGGCGGGCAGGACGGCGTGACCGGCCAGCCGGGCGGGAAAGACCTCTTCGGCAAGGGCGGCGGGGGCGATGGAGCAGGCAAGCAGGGCAAGGCCAAGACGCATGGTTCGAAATCCTTTTTTCGTCGCGATGCGCCTCTTTAAGTCCGGCAGATGACAGCGATGCGGCGGCGCGGTGTCAGCTTCGTGACGCCGGGCGGGCCACGCGACTTGCAGAGGGGATATCCTGCCGCACGGCGATGTGTGCAGGTTTTTTGGAACCCCGCCGCGGTCCCGGCCCTTTCCTCTGGGGCATAATGACGGGGTGAGACGGAACCATGCAAGCAGATGGGGCCGGGGTCGACACCCGGGACGGCGATGGAACAGGGGCAACGGCGGCCTCTGTCTTCGAGGCGGCGGGGCGCGCGGTGCTTCAGCAGCAGGGGTTGCAGATCCCGGGTTTCGACCCTCGCGCTGCGCGTTTCGATGTGGGTCAGGCGGCGCGCGATCAGCGCGCGCTGTATCAGGCCGCGCTCAAGGCCGATGCCGAGAGCGAACATATCACCACCGCCACGCGCTGGCTGCTGGACAATTACCACACCATTGCCGAGACCTATCGCCACCTGACCCGCGACCTGAGCCCGACCTTCCTGCGCTCGTTGCCGCGCGACCATTTCCCCCCGGCGGCCGAGCCGATTCCCCGCGTGCTGGCGCTGGCATGGGATTACGTCGCCATGGTGGACGGCGATCTGCGCGAGCGCAGCTTTGCCGATTTCATCGCCGGCGCGCAGCAGGTCGACTGGCTGACCATCGGAGAGCTGTGGTCGCTGCCCTCGATGCTGCGCTATGCGCTGTTGTTGCGCATGTTGCGGCTGAGCGAAGAGACTGAGCACGCCCGCAGCGGCCGGCGCGACGCCAACACCGCCATGGACCGGCTGATGGCGCAGGATGAACCGGGGCCTGCGGAATTCGATCAGGTGGTCTCTGGCCCGGCCTTGCAGAACCCCGCCTTTGTCGCGCAGGTGATCTATCGCCTGCATGCGGGCATGGACCTTACCCATGCCATCACCACCGAACTGGCCCGCCGGCTCGAGGCGCAGGGCAAGACCGCCGAACAGGTGCTGGCCAGCGAACATGACCGCCAGACCGCGAACAACGTCTCGGCTGCCCATATCATCCGCGCGCTGAAGCGTCTGGACGAGATCAACTGGCGCGAATGGTTCGAGGCGACCAGCCGGACCGAAGCCATCCTGCGCGAGGATCCCGACCACCAGAATCTGGCGCCCCAGACCCGCAACGCGATCCGCAACCGTATCGAGATGATCGCGCGCCATTCCGATCTGACTGAGCCCGAGGTGGCCGAGCGTGCTCTGGCGGCGGCGGGGCGGCCGGATATCCCGGTTTCGGTGGTGCTGTTGGGCGACGACGCCGCCCGGTTCGAGGCCGATTGCGGCTATCGCCCGGTCTGGCGCGAGCGGCTGGCGCGATTTGCGCGCCGCAATGGCATCCTCAGCCTGATCGTGCCGCTGGCGGGGCTGATGGTGCTGACCATCGCGGTCTGTCTGGTCTATGTTCCCTCGCAGACCAGCGGCGCATTGGCCGCCACGCTGATCGTGCTGTCGCTGGCCGCCTTTCTGGATGCGGGGCTGGCGCTGATGCGTTTTCTGGCCAGCCGGCTGATCGCGCCGTCGCAACTGCCCGCCTATGGTTTCAAGGACGGCATCCCGCCCGAATACGCGACGCTGGTGGTGATCCCTTGCCTGCTGACCAGCCTCGACACCATCGACGACCTTCTCAACAATCTCGAGGTGCATTACCTTGCCAATCCCGACCCGGCGCTCAGCTTTGCGCTGCTGACGGATTTCACCGATGCGCCCGAGGAAACCACTCCGCGCGACGCCGGGCTTCTGGTCTATGCGCGCCGTGGCATCGCGGCGTTGTCGGATAAATACGCCCACACCGGGCAACGCTTTTACCTGCTGCACCGCCGTCGGCAATGGAACGAGGCCGAGGGCGTCTGGATGGGATGGGAGCGCAAACGCGGCAAGCTGGTCGAGCTGAACGCCCTGCTGCGCGGCAGCCGCGACACCAGCTTTGTCGATGTCGGCCCGCGCCTGCCGCAGGGCATCCGCTATGTCGTGACGCTGGACGCCGATACATGGATGCCGCGCGATACCGTGCGCATGCTGGTGGGCATGATGGCCCATCCGGTCAACCGCCCGGTCTATGATCCGGCGCGGCAGCGCATCACGCGTGGCCACGGGTTGATCCAGCCGCGCGTCACCTCGCTTTTGAAACACGGCAGCCAGACCTCGCCCTTTCAGCGCATCCTGTCGCAGGACAAGGGGTTGGACCCTTATGTCTTTACCGTATCCGATCTTTATCAGGATCTGTTCGGTCAGGGCACCTATACCGGCAAGGGGATCTATGACGTCGATGCCTTCGCCGTGGCCCGGGACGGGATCCGCGAGAACACGGTCCTGAGCCACGACCTGATCGAGGGTGCATGGCTGCGCGCCGCGCTGGCGACCGACGTGAACTTTATCGAGGAATATCCCAAGCGGTTCGACGTGGACCTGTCTCGCCAGCATCGCTGGGCACGCGGCGACTGGCAGTTGCTGCCCTATCTGCTGGATCTGCGTAACGGTCTGGATGCGCTGGCGCGGTTCCGCATCGTCGACAACCTGCGCCGCACCCTGCTGCCGGTGCTGCTGATGCTGGCGGGTCTGGTGGCGCTGATCGGGCTGCCCTATGGCGATGCGCTGGTCTGGCTGGGGCTTTTGGGTCTTTCCGTGGGCCTGTCGCAATTGCTGGGCTGGCTGATGGGGCTGATGCCGCGCCAGTCCGGGGTCGCGCCGCTGCGCCACATGATGGTCATCGGCGACGAATTGCTGGACCAGATCACCGCCTTCATGATGCGGCTGACGCTTTTGCCGCAAATGGCCTGGAGCATGGTGGACGCCTCGGTGCGCAGTCTGTGCCGGGTTTATCTGTCGCGGCGTCGTCTGCTGGAATGGACCACGGCCGACGCCATCGCCAGCCGTGCGCATGAGACGCTGGCGGGCTATCTGTCGCTGATGCGCGGCGGGTTGGCGCTGGCGCTGGGTTTTGTCGCGCTGGTGGCGCTGTTTCGTCCCCAAAGCCTGCCGCCGGCGCTGATCCTTGGCGCGCTGTGGCTGGGTGCGCCGATCATCGCCTGGATCAGTGCCCGCCCGATCAAGCACGAAGGTGCGCGGCCCCTGACCCGCGACGAGCGGCTGGAATGGCGCGCCGAGGCGCGGCAGATCTGGCGGTTTTTCGAAACCTTCGTGGATGCCGGAACCCACCACCTGCCGCCTGACAATTATCAGGACGACCCGCAGCCGAAACTGGCCGAGCGCACCTCGCCCACCAATATCGGGCTTTACCTGCTTTCGACCGTGACCGCGCATGAGTTCCGCTGGATCACGCTGGGCGAGGCGCTGGACCGGATCGAGGCCACGCTGACCACCATCGAGCAGTTGGAGCGGCACCAGGGCCACCTCTACAACTGGTATGCGACCGACACCTTGCGGCCCTTGGGCGTGCGCTATGTGTCGGCGGTGGATAGCGGCAATCTGGCGGGGCACCTGATTACCCTGTCCTCGGCGCTCAAGGAATGGGCGCGCAACCCGGCGCTTTACCTGCTGCCAGAGCTGTCGGGCGCGGTCGATATCCTGTCGCTGATGCGGCGGCTGCATGCGGCGATCCCGCGCGAACGCCGCAGCCTGAACCCGCTGCACGACCGGATCGAGGAACGCATCACCGGCCTGTGGATCAGCATGGCCGCCGACAAGGCTCCGCATCTGGCCCCCCTGCATGTGCTGAGCTATGCCCGTGCCGCCGCCAACCTGCAGGTGCTGATTCAGGGCCTCGTCACCGAAATCCCCACCGATGCCGTGCGAGAGCTGGACTGGTGGGCCAGTCGGCTGGTCACCACCTGCGACGAGATGGAGGAACTGGGCCGCATCGACCCCCACGAGGTCGCGGTGGCGGCCGGTCGCATGTCGGCGCTGGCCGAACGCGCCCGCGCCTTTGCCTTCCAGATGGATTTCGACTTTCTCTATGACCCTGAACGCCAGCTTCTTGCCATCGGCTACAATTGCGCCGAGAACGCGCTGGATCAGTCCTATTACGACCTTCTGGCCTCCGAGGCGCGGTTGGCTTCGTTCTTTGCCATCGCCAAGGGTGACCTGACGACCGAACATTGGAACCGCCTTGGCCGGCCGATGACGGTGATGCCCTATGGCTCGACGCTGGTCAGTTGGTCGGGCTCGATGTTCGAATACCTGATGGCGCCGCTGGTGATGGACGAGCCTCCCGGCTCGATCCTGCACAGTTCCTGCGATGTGGCGGTCGAAGCGCAGATCCGCGAGGGCTTGCGCGCCGGCAGGCCGTGGGGCGTGTCGGAAAGCGCCTATAACGCCCGCGACAGCCAGATGAACTATCAGTATTATGCCTTTGGCGTGCAGGAACTGGCGTTGCGGCGCTGGTTGCGCGACGATCAGGTCGTGGCGCCCTATGCCAGTTTCATCGCCGCCACCTTCCGCCCCCGCAGCGCGCTTCGCAACCTGCGCCGGCTGGCGACCTTGGGCGCGCGCAGCGAATACGGCTTTTACGATGCGGTGGATTTCACCCCCTCGCGTCTGCTGCAAGGTCACAAATGCGCCGTTGTGCGCAGCGTGATGGCGCATCATCAGGGCATGAGCCTGATCGCTATTGCCAACTGCCTGATGGACGGCCTGCATCGCAACCGCTTCAACGCCGACCCGGTGATCGAAAGCGTCTCGACGCTTTTGCAACAAAAGACCCCGCGCGAAGTCTCGCCGCTTTTTCGCGAAACGATACGGCGGCGCCAGCCCGGCCCGTCCGAGGCTGGCCGGACCGAAATCGTCGAGGTCGCGGATGCGGCAGCCACCCCCCATACCGTCGCGGTCATGTCGAACGGACGGCTGTCGATGCTGCTGGATGCAAGCGGCGCGGGGCGGCTGCGCATGGACGGCACCGCCATCACCCGCTGGCGGCCCGATCCCGCGGCGGATGTCTGGGGCGAGTTCCTGTTTATCCGCGATCTCGCCTCGGGGCGGTGGTGGTCGGCCAGCGCCGCCCCCGGTTTCGACCCGGCGATCGACTATTCCGCCCGGCTGTTCGACTATAAGGCGAATTTCACCGCTCTGGGCGAGGGCATCTATTGCGAGACCGAGGTGATCCTGTCCGATGACCTGGATGCGCGCGGCGCGCGGGTCAAGCTGCGCAACGTCTCGAACCGGCCGCGCCAGCTTGCCCTGACCAGCTATGGCGAAATCGTGCTGGACGACAACGCCGCCGACCGCGCCCATACCGCCTTTTCGCGCATGTTCGTCGCGACCGAGGCCCAGCCCCAGCGCGGCCGCATCTTTGCCCGCCGCAACAAGCGCAACCCCGGCGACCCCGACCGGCACCTGATGCACCTGAGCGCGGGCGCGGGCGTGCCCGATGGCGCAGCGACCGACCGCCGGCTGTTCCTGGGCCGCGGCCACACGATCCGCGCCCCGCAGGCGCTGGACAACCCAGAGGTGCTGGCGCAGATCGCGCAGGGCGAAAGCTATACGCTGGACCCGGTCTTTTCGCTGACGCGGCGGCTGACCATCGAGCCGGGGAAAGAGGCGGTGGTCAGCTTCTGGACCGTCACCGCCCCCGACCGCGAGACGCTGGAAGAGGCGTATCTGCATCTGGCCGACGAATCCGCCTATGACAACGAACACCAGATGGCGTGGACCCGCAGTCAGGTGCAGTTGCATCACGCCGACATCACCCCCGAAGAGGCGGCGCTGTTTCGCCGCTATGCCGCGCTGCTGGTCTATCCCAACCAGTTGCTGGCCTCGCAGGTGCGCCATGCCATGGGGCAGCAGTCGGTGCTGTGGCCGATGTCGGTTTCGGGCGACAATCCGATCATGGTGCTGCGCATCAACGACCCCGACCTGATGCCGGTGGCGCGTCAGGCGATCCGTATGCAGGAATACCTGCGGATGCGCGGGCTGGAATGCGATCTGGTGATCCTGAACGAACAGCGCGTCAGCTATGCCGCGCATCTGCACGAGGCGCTGAACAACCTGTGTCACAGCATGCAACTGCTGCATTCGCGGCCATCGGTCTTTGCGGTCGATGCGAATGGGCTGTCGGCTGAAACCCGCGACACGGTTCTGGCCGTGGCTCGCGTGGTGATCCATGCCCAGAACGGCAGTCTGGCCGAGCAGATCCAGCGGCTGGAGACGACCGACCTGCGGCGCGGCATCACCCGCCCCCCGGCCCGGCCCTTGCAGCGCCCGCCCCTGCGCAGCGATTTCCCGGCCGAGGATCTGCAGTTCTGGAACGGCACCGGCGGCTTTGACGCGCAGGGGAACTATGTCACCCGCCTGCGCCACGGCCAGACCACGCCGAACCCATGGATCAACGTCGTCGCCCGCAGCGACTTCGGCTTTCACATCTCGGCCGAGGGCGCGGGGTTTTCGTGGTCGGCCAATTCTCGCGACCACCAGTTGACGCCGTGGTCGAACGACGCGGTCAGCAACCCGCCCGGCGAAGGCATCCTGATCCGCGATCTGGGCACCGGCGCGATCCACACACCCTATGCGGCGCTCTCCAGCCAGCGCGAGGCGCTGTATCAATGCCGCCACGGCGCCGGTTTTTCCGAGTTCACCGCATGGTCGGGCGAACTCGAACTATCGGCCCTGCACAGCCTGACCCCGGACGCGCCCCTGCGTGTGGTCGGTCTGCGGCTGACGAACCACGGCACGCGGCGGCTGACGCTGGACGTGGCGCAGTTCCTTGAGCCGGTGATGGGTGGCGCCCGTGCCAAGACCGCGCCCTATCTGCAACTGCGCTATCTGCCCGAGGCGCGCGCCGTGGAATGCGAAAACCCGTTTTCCATCGACTATGCCGGTCAGCGCATGGTCATGTCCGTCGATCGCGAGGTCAGCGGGCTTTGCCTGTCGCGTCTGATCTGGAAAGGGCGCAACCGCGACATTTGCCTGCCCGCGTGGTTCGATTCCACGCTGGGCCATCGTTTCGTGCATCGCCACGACGGCGACCCGGTGATGATGCTGGAAACCCGGATCGAGATCGAGCCGGGCGAAACCCAGAACGTCACCTTCCGTCTGGCCGCCACGACCGGCGATGCCGCCGCGCCGCTGCTGGCCCGCCCCGACACGGCCCGGCAGGCGGCCACCGCCCAGACCGACCATTGGCAGCACATCTTTGGCCGCCTGCAGGTGGAAACGCCAGATCCGGCCTTTGACCTGATGGTGAACCGCTGGCTGCCCTATCAGGCCATCGCCTGCCGGATCAGGGCGCGCTCGGCCTTTTATCAGGCGTCGGGCGCTTACGGGTTCCGCGACCAGTTGCAGGACACCTCGGCCATGCTGGTCTATGACCCGGCTTGGGCGCGCGCGCAGTTGCTCGAAGCCGGTTCGCGCCAGTTCCCCGAAGGCGACGTGCAGCACTGGTGGCTGCCCGGCACGGGCGCCGGCGTGCGCACCCTGATCGCCGACGACGTGGTCTGGCTTGGCCATGCTCTGGCGCGCTATGTCGAGGTCACGGGCGACCGCTCGATTCTGGACGAGCCCCTGCCCTTCATCCTTGGCCGTGCGCTGGAACCGGGCGAACATGACGCCTTTTACCAGCCCGACATCGGCGACCGAAGCGTCACGCTTTACGAACATGCCGTGCTGGCGCTGGAGCTTGCGATTGCCCGCACCGGCGAAAAGGGCCTGCCGCTGTTTCTGGGTGGCGACTGGAACGACGGCATGAACCGTGTGGGTGCCGGGGGTCGCGGCCAGTCGGTGTGGATGGGTTGGTTCCTGTCCCAGACCATCGCCATGATGGCGCCGCTGGCCGAGGAACGTGGCGAGGATGAGCGCGCGAAACGCTGGCGGGCGCATGCCGCGCGGCTGTCGCGGGCGCTGGAACGGCACGGCTGGGACGGCGGCTGGTATCTGCGCGGTATCTATGACGACGGCACGCCGCTGGGCTCGGCCGCGTCGCAGGAATGCCGGATCGACTCCATCGCGCAAAGCTGGTCGGTGATCTCGGGCGCGGGTCGCAAGGACCGGCGCGGCCCGGCGCTGGACGCGGCGCTGGAACATCTGCTGGACGAAAACGGCATGCTGTTGCGGCTGTTCACGCCGCCTTTTGCCCATGCGCCGCAGGACCCCGGCTATATCAAGGGCTATCCGCCCGGCGTGCGGGAAAACGGCGGGCAATATACCCATGCCGCAATCTGGATGGTGCAGGCGCTGTGCATCGCTGGCCGCGCCGACGATGCGTGGCGGGTGTTCCGGCTGCTCAACCCGATCAGCCATACCAGTGACGCCGACACCTTGCAGATCTATCGCGGCGAACCCTATGTCGTGGCCGCCGATGTCTATGGCGCCGACGAAAAGTCCGGCCGCGCCGGCTGGACGTGGTACACCGGCTCGGCCGGCTGGCTGCACCGCGTCGCGGTCGAGCAGATCCTTGGCCTTCGCATCAAGGACGGCGAAAGGCTGGAGGTCGCGCCTGCCATGCCCTCGCATTGGCCGGGTTTCCGCGCCAGCGTGATGATCGGCACGCACCGCCACGAGGTCGAGGTGACACGCGACGCGACCGGCAAACCGCAAGTCCGGGTCGATAAGGGCAGGTGACGGCGGCACTGGCCATTGCCTGCCTCACAGCCCCTGCGGCGCTAGTCCGTTTCGGACAGCAGCGGCAGGATGCTGCCCCGTTCCTTCAGGCAGCGCAGGGTAAAGATCGAGCGGGCGTTGCGGATGCCCGGCACCCGGTAAAGCTTGCGGCGCAGGAATTCCTCGTATCCGCGGGTGCCGTTCACCGCGACCTTCAGCAAATAGTCATACTCTCCGGTGGTCAGGTAAACCTCTTGCACCTCGGGGATCGCGGCGATGGCGCGGCCGAATTCCTCCAGCACCTTGTCGTCGTGACGTTCCAGCGTGATCTCGATGATGACCGTTTCGGCGGCGCCAAGGCGCGACTGGTCCAGAAGCGCGGTATAGCCCTTGATCACGCCCTCGGTTTCCAGCCGGCGGGTGCGTTGCCAGCAGGGGCTGGGGGACAGCCCGACCTTTTCGGCAAGCTGGCTGTTGGACAGCCGGCCATCGCGACTCAGCGCCCGCAGGATCCTGAGGTCGATCGCGTCAAGTTGCCGCGGTGCAGAAGGACTGCTCATAATATGCCTGATTGCCAGAAGAATATTTTGCATATTGGCTGACAGCCGGAAATAAAGAAAGAAGATTTTGCGACGTTTTGTGGCATCATCCCTTTGGGAAGGAGCCATGGAACGCCCGTTAAAACCGGGTGTTGCGTCAGGTTCCCAAGGTATGAGGAGGTGCCGATGCAGAGGCCAGACCCCGATGAGTATCCGCCGCTAAGCCTTGTCGTGCCCGAGCCCGAGGTGCGCCCCGGCGGCCAGCCGGATTTTTCGCATGTGGCGATCCCGCGCGCCGGCACCGTGCGCCGTCCCGATGTGGACGCCGATCCCGAAGGCATCCGCGATCTGGCCTTTACCATCATCCGCGTGCTGAACCGCGAAGGACAGGCGGTCGGTCCTTGGGCCGAGGGGCTGGACATCACCCCCGAGGAATTGCTGGCCGGCCTGCGCCACATGATGACGCTGCGCATCTATGACGCGCGGATGTTGAACGCGCAGCGCCAGCAAAAGACCAGTTTCTACATGCAGCATCTGGGCGAAGAGGCGATCTCTTGCGCATTCCAGCGCGCCCTTGCACCCGGCGACATGAACTTTCCGACCTATCGTCAGGCCGGGCTGCTGATCGCGGCGGGCTATCCGCTCAGCTCGATGATGAACCAGATCTTTTCGAACGCCGAGGACCCGATGCTCGGCCGCCAGTTGCCGGTCTGCTATTCCTCGCGCGAGCATGGCTTCTTTTCGATCTCGGGCAATCTGGCCACGCAGTTCATTCAGGCGGTGGGTTGGGCCATGGCCTCGGCCATATCGGGGGATTGCAAGATCTCGGCGGCATGGATCGGCGACGGCTCGACGGCGGAAAGCGACTTTCACGCGGCGCTTGTCTTTGCCTCGACCTACAAGGCGCCGGTGGTGCTGAACATCGTCAACAACCAGTGGGCGATCTCGACCTTCCAAGGCATAGCGCGCGGCGGTGCGGGCACATTCGCGGCCCGGGGTCTGGGCTTTGGCATCCCCTCGCTGCGGGTCGATGGCAACGACTATCTGGCTGTACTGGCGGTGGCGAAATGGGCGGCGGAACGCGCCCGGCGCAACCTTGGCCCGACGCTGGTGGAATACGTCACCTATCGCGCGGGCGGGCATTCGACCTCGGATGATCCCTCCGCCTATCGCCCGGCCGAGGAAAGCACGGCGTGGCCCTTGGGCGACCCGATCCTGCGGCTCAAGAACCACCTGATTGCGCTGGGTATCTGGAGCGACGAACGCCACCAACAGGCCGAGGCCGAGATTCTGGCCGAGATCACCGAGGCGCAAAAGCGCGCCGAGGCCATCGGCACCCTGCATCACGGCCAGCACCCCAGCCCCGCCGGCATGTTCGAGGATGTCTATGCCGAAATGCCGCCACATCTTTTGAAGCAACGTCACGAGGCGGGGTTCTGACATGGCACGCATGACGATGATCGAGGCGATCCGCGACGCGCTGGACGTGGCCATGGGCGCCGACCCCAGCGTGGTCGTCTTTGGCGAGGACGTGGGCTATTTCGGCGGCGTTTTCCGCTGCACCGCCGGCTTGCAGGCGAAATACGGCAAGACGCGCTGTTTCGACACGCCGATCAACGAATCCGGCATTGTCGGTGCAGGCATCGGCATGGCGGCCTATGGCCTGAAGCCGGTGGTCGAGATCCAGTTCGCCGATTACATGTATCCGGCCTATGATCAGATCGTGTCCGAGGCGGCGCGGCTGCGCTATCGCTCGGCCGGGCAGTTCACCTGTCCGATGGTGATACGCATGCCCACCGGCGGCGGCATCTTTGGCGGCCAGACCCACAGCCAGTCGCCCGAGGCGCTGCTGACCCATGTGACAGGTCTGAAGACCGTGGTGCCCTCGAACCCGCGCGACGCCAAGGGGTTGCTGCTCGCTGCCATCGAAGACCCCGATCCGGTGATCTTCATGGAACCGAAGCGGCTGTATAACGGCCCCTTTGACGGCCATCACGACCGGCCCGTTACGGCATGGAAAAGCCACGAACTGGGCGAGGTCCCCGAGGGGCATTACACCGTGCCGCTGGGCAAGGCGGTGGTGCGCCGTCAGGGCCGCGCCGCGACCGTGCTGAGCTATGGCACCATGGTCCATGTCGCGCTGGCAGCAGTCGAGGAATCCGGTGTCGACGCCGAGGTGATCGACCTGCGCACCCTGTTGCCCCTGGACATGGAAACAATCGCCGCCTCGGTCAACAAGACCGGCCGCTGTCTGGTGCTGCACGAGGCGACGCTGACCTCGGGCTATGGCGCGGAACTGGCGGCGCTGGTTCAGGCCGAGTGCTTCTGGCAACTGGAAGCGCCGGTGCGGCGGGTGGCGGGCTGGGACACGCCCTATCCGCATACGCATGAATGGAGCTATTTCCCCGGCCCCGCTCGGGTGGCCGAGGCATTGCGTCAACTGGTCGAGGTGGCCTGACATGGGTATTCACGCAATCCGCATGCCCGATATCGGCGAAGGCATCGCCGAGGCAGAGATCGCCGAATGGCTGGTCAAGCCCGGCGACACCCTGCGCGAGGACGACCCGATGGTCGCCGTCATGACCGACAAGGCCACGGTCGAAATCCCCAGCCCGGTCACCGGCACCGTGGTCTGGCAGGCAGGTCAGCCGGGCGACGTGATCGCCGTCGGGGCTGAACTGATCCGGCTGGAGGTGGACGGGCCGGGCAATGTCGCGGGTGATGCGGGGGCTGCTGTGCCCGCCGCCGTCCCGCCGACATCTGCGCCCGCCCCGGCTGCGGCTGAACCGGCCAAGGCAGAGCCAGAGCCCGCGCCGGAACCGCAGACTCAACAGCCCAAGCCAGCCGCTGCTGCACCCTCTGCCGCGCCGCTGCGGCCCGAAGGCGAAAGACCCATCGCCTCGCCCGCGGTTCGGGCACGGGCGCGCGAGGCCGGGGTGGATCTGCGTCTGGTGCGCGGCTCTGGTCCCGCCGGCCGGATCGGGCATGAGGATCTGGATGCCTTCATCGCCTCGGGCGGCGTTCCCGCGCCCTCGGGTCCGCAGGCCGATACCTCGGTCGAGGAAATCCGCGTCATCGGCCTGCGTCGCAAGATCGCCGAACGCATGGAGGCCGCGAACCGCATTCCCCAGATCACCATCGTCGAAGAGGTGGACGCCACCGCGCTGGAGGACCTGCGTGCCCGGCTGAACGCGCAAGCAAAAGGGGTCAAGTTGAACCCGCTGGCCTTTATCGCCCGTGCCATCGTGCGGGCGGTGCGCGAACAGCCGATCCTGAACGCGCATTACGACGCCGACGCCGGGTTGATCCACCGCTTTGGCGGGGTTCATATCGGCATTGCGGCACAAACGCCCACAGGGTTGATGGTGCCGGTGGTCCGCCACGCCGAGGCGCTGGACCTGCGCGCCACCGCCGCCGAGATCGCCCGCGTCGGCGCCGCCGCCAAAGAGGGCACGGCGCGCCGCGACGAACTGACCGGCTCGACCATCACCATCACCTCGCTGGGACCGCTGGGGGCCATCGCCTCGACCCCGATCCTGAACGTGCCCGAGGTCGCCATCGTCGGCGTCAACCGGCTGGCGGTCCGGCCGTTCTGGAACGGTACGGCCTTCGAGCCGCGCAAGATGATGAACCTGTCGTGCAGCTTCGACCACCGGGTGATCGACGGCTGGGACGCCGCCGTCTTCGTGGCGCGGCTGAAAGAACTGCTGGAAACCCCGGCGCTGATCTTCGTGGAGGGCTGAGCTATGCGCGAGATCCAATGCAGACTGCTGATCGTCGGCGCCGGTCCGGGCGGCTATGTCTGCGCAATCCGTGCCGGGCAACTGGGGGTGGACACGGTGATCGTGGATGCCCAGCCTCCGGGCGGAACATGCCTGAACGTGGGCTGCATCCCCTCGAAGGCACTGATCCATGCCGCCGATGAATTTCATCAACTTACACAGCTTTCCTCGAAACCTTCGATGGGCATTGCCGCGGCAGATCCCCAACTGGATCTGGCGGCGACGGTGGAATGGAAAGACGGCATCGTCGAGCGGCTGACCGGCGGCGTGGCGACGCTTTTGCGCAAGGCCAAGGTGCGGCTGGTCACTGGCCAGGCCACGGTCCGCGACGGCAAGACCGTGCTGGTGGATACGCCCGAAGGCCCGGTGCAGATCCGCGCCGAGGTTCTGGTTCTGGCCACCGGGTCCGAGCCCATCGAACTGCGGTCGCTGCCCTTTGGCGGCAAGGTGATTTCTTCGACCGATGCGCTGGCCCTGACCGAAGTGCCTGGACGTCTGGCCGTGGTCGGCGGCGGCTATATCGGGCTGGAACTGGGGATCGCCTATGCCAAGCTGGGCGCCGAGGTGACGGTGGTCGAGGCCGCCCCGCGCATCCTGCCGCAATATGACGCCGAACTGACCCGGCCCGTGGCGCAGCGCCTGACAGGGCTGGGCGTCCGGGTGCTGACCGGCGCGCGCGCCGGCGGGCTGTCGGACAGCGGGGCGCTGCGCGTCGCCGGTGTCGACGGGGCCGAGGATATTCAGGCCGACAAGGTCCTTGTCACCGTCGGCCGCCGCCCACGCGCAACCGGCGCGGGGGTAGAGAGCCTGCGGCTGGACATGGCCGGTCCCTTTATCCGCATAGATGAACGGTGCCGCACCTCGATGACCGGGGTTTTTGCCATCGGGGATGTGACGGGCGAGCCTATGCTGGCGCACCGCGCCATGGCCCAAGGCGAGATGGTGGCCGAGATCGTCGCCGGCAAGCGGCTGGTCTGGGACAAGCGCGCGATTCCCGCGGTCTGTTTTACCGACCCCGAGATCGTCAGCGTCGGCCTGTCCCCGGACGAGGCCGCGACACAGGGCCTGAAGGTCATCACCGGGCTGTTCCCCTTTGCCGCGAATGGCCGGGCGATGACGGCGGCAGACGAGGCGGGCTTTGTCCGCGTCACCGCGCGCGAGGACACGCACGAGGTGCTTGGCATTCAGGCCGTCGGCGCGGATGTCGCGGAAATGGCCGGCGGCTTTGCGCTGGCGCTGGAGATGGGCGCGCGGCTCGAGGACATCACCGGCACCATCCACGCCCACCCCACCCGGGGCGAGGCACTGCACGAAGCCTGCCTGCGCGCCCTTGGCCACGCGCTGCATATCTAGCGCGCGTGACCGATCCCATTGATCGCCGCGCCGCAATGGCGCAAACCGGCCGGGCGTATGGCGGGGATGGGGTGATGGCGACGGAACGGACGGTTTTGCGGGTCAAGCTGGCCCCGCCCTTTCTTGCGGCGGATCTGGGGCGGGTGCGGCGCGTGCTGTCCTTTGCCCCGCATCATCCGGGCTTTTCCAGCGCCCGGCATATCATCTTTCGCCAGGTGCGCGACGCCGACCTGACGCCCGATCTGGACGCGCCGCGCTGGCTTGCGGCCGAGATGGCGCGGATCGGCCATGGCGGGGATGTGGGCATGATGACCTCTCGCGCGCTGACCTATCACCAGTTGGCCTGCGCCGGCCCGGTGGCCTGTCTCACCACGGTGGGTCTGGGTAATGCCGAACGTGTGGGCAGCCGTCGCGGGGTTCCGCCGCAGGGCTATGGCACCATCAACATCGCCCTGCTGATCGAGGACGGGCTGACCGATGCCGCGATGATCGAGGCACTAAGCATCGTGGCCGAGGCCCGCACCGCCGCCATCCTGACCGCAGGCATCGACCTGCCGACCGGGCGTGCGACCGGCACCGGCACCGATTGCATCGCCGTGGCCTGCGATGCCGGGCAGACCGCCTTTGCCGGGCTGCATACGCCCTTGGGAGAGGCGATCGGCGCAGCCGTGCATGATGCCGTTCTGGCCGGTGCGCTGGCATGGATCGCGGATCATGGCACCCGCCTGCCGGAACACCCCGACGCCGTCACCGCCTGAAGGCCCTGCGGATCAGTCGCCGCCGCCCCGGAAATCGGCGGGGCGAATGCCGTGCCGCGCCAGCTTGTCATAGAAGGTCTTGCGCGGCAGGCGCAGCCGGCCCAAGGCCTGCGTCGCGTTGCCATGGGCAAGCCGCAGCGCCTCTCGGATCAGTTCGGCCTCGTAATCCGCGACCAGGTCGGCCAGACCCGATGCCTCGCCGCCCTCTTGCGGCGGGTCAAAGGATGACAGCCCCAACGCATGACTTTCGGCGAATTGCTGCAATTCGCGCAGGTTGCCGGGCCAGCCATATCCGGCCAGCCGAGCCTTGACCGCGCCGGTGACGCGCGCGACCGGCAGGTTCAGCCGCGCCGCCGCCGTCAGCAGGAAATGCCGGAACAGTTCGGGGATATCCTCTCGTCGCTCGACCAGAGGCGGCAGGGTCAGGGTGACGCCCGCCAGCCGATAGTAAAGGTCGCTGCGAAACTGCCCTTCGCGCATCCGCCGCTCAAGATCGGTGCGGGTCGAGGCGATGACGCGCAGGTCCAGCGGGCGCGGTGCTGCGGTGCCGGGCGGCTGGATCGCGCCCGCCTCGATCAGCGCCAGCAGGCGGGCCTGCAAAGCGGGGGAAAGCGCGTCGATTTCGTTCAGATAAAGCGTGCCGCGATGGGCTGCCTCCAACCGGCCGGGGATGCGCGCAGAGCGGCCCTGCGGCTCGACCCCCAGCATTTCGGCCTCGAACCGCGATTCGTCCAGCGCGGCGCAGGCGATATGGACAAAGGCGCGCGCGCGGCGCGGGCCTTGGCGGTGAATGGCGCGGGCGACGGTTTCCTTGCCCGAGCCGCCGGGGCCGAGGATCAGCAGATCACCGCCCGCCTCGGCCACGCGGGCGATGGTTTCGCGCAGGTGCTGCATGAAAGGGCTTTGCCCGATCAGTCGGGTCTCGCGCGCGGCGCTGTCCTGTTGCTGGCGGCGCAGCGCACGGTTTTCCAGCACCAGTGCCCGGCTTGAGGCCGCACGCGCCAGCGCCGCCGCCAGCGTGCCGCCGCCGACCGGCTTGGTCAGAAAGTCATAGACCCCCTGCTTCAGCGCCGCCACGGCCATGGGAACATCGCCGTGCCCGGTCAGCAGGATCACCGGCAAATCCGGGTCCAGCGCATGGATCCGGTGGAACAGTTGGAACCCGTCCATACCCGGCATGCGCACATCGCTAAGCACCACGCCGGGCCATTCGGGGCCCAACCCCTCCAGCGCCTTGGCCGGGTCGGTAAAGGTTTCGGCACGGAATCCGGCCAGTTCCAGCGCCTGCAACTGCGCCTCCAGCAGGTCGGGGTCGTCATCGACAAGGCGGACAAGGGGCGTGCTGTTCATGGCGCTTTCGGCAAGTCGAGGTGGAAGGTCGCACCCTGCCCTTGGCATGGCGGCTCGGCGGTCAGGCTGCCGCCGAAGTCCCGCGCGATCTCTTGCGAGATCACCAGCCCAAGGCCCAGACCTTCGGGCTTGCTGGTGGCAAAGGGGGTGAAAAGATTGGCGGCGATCTGCGGCGGAAGTCCGGGCCCGTTGTCTGAAATGCTAAGCCGCAGCATCGGCCCGTCGTCGCACAGGGCAATGCGGATCTCCGGGTCGGGTCTGCCCTCCAGCGCCTCTTGCGCGTTCTGGATCAGGTTCACCATGATCTGTTCCAGCCGCACGGTTTCGGCCAGCACCCGCAGACCGGGCGGGATTTCCGGCAGGATCAGGCGGACGCTTTGCGCCCTGCGGCGGCTGGCGGTCAAAAGCAGCGCCGCATCCAGCGCATCCTTGAGCGAGACCGGGGCAAGTTCCCCCGTCGCCTTGCGGGCAAAGCCGCGCAATTCGGTGGTGATCTGGGCGATGCGGTCGGACATGCGCAGGATCTGCGACAGGTTGCGATCCAGATCGGGGGTATCGCCCGCAGGCAGCATGTGGCGGCCGTTTTCGGCCAGCAGGCGAATGGTGGCAAGGGGCGTGTTCACCTCATGCGCCACGCCGGCGGTGATCTGGCCCAGCGTCGCCAGCTTGTTGGCCTGCACCATTTCGCCCTGCAACTGCGTCAGCCGCTGCTCGGCGGTGCGGCGCTCGCGCATTTCCTCGGACAGGTCGCGGGTGCGTTCGGCCACGGCACGTTCCAGATCGGCGCGATAGCGGCGCTCGGTCTCGGCGCGGCGGGCGGCGCGGGTGCGGGCGCGCAATGCCCAGAACCCTCCGGCCAGCAGCAGGGTGAACAGAAAGCCCACGGTCCCAGCGGCCAGCAGCGCCGCCCGCACCGCCTCGGTCGAGGGGGCGCGGATCCACAGCGTCCATCCCGCGCCGGGCACATCCAGCCGGGCCGAGACCCGCCCGGCCGGAACCGGCGGCAGCGGCCCAAAGCGCAGCCGGGGCGTGCTGGTCAGGATCACCTGGCCGGTGTCGTCGGTGACCAGCGTCGTCTCGGCCGCCTGCGCCCAGCCCTGCTCCATCGCGTCGAATTCGACCTTCACCACGATGACGCCCAGCGTTTCATCCTGCTGGGGCACGTCATGCGACAGATAAAGGCCGGGCCGCGTGCTGACGGTGCCAAGCGCGAATTGCGTCGCCTCTCCCTTAAGCAGCGCGTCGCTGAAATAGCTGCGAAAGCTGTAGTCCATGCCGACGAAACTGTCGGGATCGTGCCAGTTCGAGGCGGCGATCGCCACCCCGTCGCTGTTCAGCAGATAGATCACAGCGCTGCTGGTCTGGTCCTGCAACCGCTCCAGCTTTTGCGACACGCGCGAGACATTGGCCTCGGACGGCTCGATCAGGGCCAGCCGCACGGCGGCGTCGTCCGACAGCACCGTGGCTACGGCGCGCTGCTTGGCCAGCACGCTTTCCAGTGTCTGCACCCGGCTGCGCGCGCTGATCTCCAACCGCTCGGTCAGGGTGCGGGCGGCGTTGTCATGGGCCAGCCGAAACGTCAGCACCAGCGCCGCCAGAAAGGCCAGCACCAGCCCCGCCGCGATCATCAGCCGCCACAGCATCATATGCGGGCTTTCATCCTGCGAATCGGTGGTGGCGGCCATGTTTCCCCTTGCGAGCCGGCTGTGCGGGTTTTCACACTAGCAGATCCGTTTTGTGCGGAAAACCACACAGATATGCATGGTGCTTTTGAACAAAAAGCTATGATTACAACGCATTGCCGTCATGCGCCCGGATTTTGGGCGCGGCCGCCCGGGAATTTATCATGCCCGTCACGTCATCGTTACACGCAGGTCGGAGGAGGCCCCATGCAAATCGACACCACGGTAGTGCCGGCGGTACACGCACCGCGCCCCTTTTACAGACATCTTTATTTTCAGGTTCTTGTCGCAATCGTCACCGGGGCGTTGATTGGGCATTTCTATCCCGAAACGGGCGAGGCGCTGAAGCCGCTGGGCGATGGCTTCATCAAGCTGGTCAAGATGATCATCGCCCCGGTCATCTTTCTGACCATCGTGACCGGGCTGGCCGGCATGGGCACGCTGCGGGGCGTGGGCTCGGTCGTCGGCAAGGCGTTCGGCTATTTCCTGACATTCTCGACACTGGCGCTGATCGTCGGGCTTATCACCGCCAATCTCATCCGTCCCGGTGCCGGGATGAACATCGACCCGGCGTCGCTGGACGCCAGCAAGGTGGCCAACTATGCCGCCAAGGCGCATGAATCCAGCCTGACCGGCTTTGTCATGGACATCATCCCGAACACGCTGACCTCGGCCTTTGTCGACGGCAACATCCTGCAGGTGCTGTTCATCGCCATCCTGTTCGGCATCGGCTTGATTCTGGTCGGTGAGAAGGGCAAGCCCGTCGTCGATCTGTTCGAAGCCGCCAGCCACGCCGTTTTCCGCATGGTCGATATCCTGATGAAGGCCGCGCCCATCGGCGCCTTCGGCGCCTTCGCCTTTACCATCGGCAAATACGGCATCGCCTCGGTGGTGAACCTTGCGACGCTGGTGGGGACCTTCTACCTGACCTCTGCGCTGTTCATTATCGTGATCCTGGGCACGGTCTGCATGCTCAACGGGTTCTCGATCTTCCGGCTGATTTCCTATCTCAAGGCCGAGATCCTGCTGGTGCTGGGTACCTCTTCCTCGGAATCGGCGCTGCCCGCGCTGATGGAAAAGATGGAGAAGGCCGGTTGCAAGCGTTCCGTCGTGGGTCTGGTCGTTCCGACCGGCTATAGCTTCAACCTGGACGGCACCAATATCTACATGACCCTTGCCGCGCTGTTCATCGCGCAGGCGACGAATATCGACCTGACGCTGCAACAGCAGATCCTGCTGCTGCTGGTTGCGATGCTGTCCTCGAAAGGGGCGGCGGGCGTGACCGGGGCGGGCTTCATCACCTTGGCCGCGACGCTTTCGGTGGTGCCGACGGTGCCGGTTGCCGGCATGGCGCTGATCCTGGGCGTGGACCGCTTTATGTCGGAATGCCGTTCGATCACCAATTTCATCGGCAATGCCGTCGCCACCGTCGTCGTCAGCCGCTGGGAAGGCGCGCTGGACCGCGAACAGTTCGACCGCGTGATGGCTGGCGGTGCCGGCCGAGAGGTCAAGCCGATCCACGACCTGCATGGTGTGCCCGCAGGTCTGCGTCTGGACGAGGCCAGCGCCGACTGAACCGGCCCATATCAAGCGAAAAAGGGGCGTCCGCAGGGGCGCCCTTTGCCGTTCAAGGCGGCGGTGCGGTGGTTTCGCGCAGCATCAGCCGGGGCTCCAGCAGCGTCACGGGCGGGATCTCGCGCCCGGCGATACGGTCCAGAATGATCCGCGCCGCCTTGCGGCCGATTTCTCGCTTGGGCTGGCGGATCGTGGTCAGCGCCGGGGTCAGATGCGACACCAGCTCGATATCGTCGAAACCGATGATCGAGACATCGCGCGGCACGACATGGCCTGCCCGCTGAAGCCCGGACATGAAGGCGCAGGCCATCTCGTCGGAAAAGGCAAAGACGCCGGTCGGGCGCTCGGCCGGGGCAAGATCCTGCCAGACCTGCGCCGCCTGCTGCCCGGATTGCATGGTAAAGTCGCCGGCGAAATGGGTGATCCGCGCCGCGCCGGCGGCGTCATGCGCGCCCTGCTGCCGCGCCTTGTGCAGCACGTTTCCGGGCGGGCCGCCGATCAGGCCGATATGGTCGTGGCCAAGGCTGCGCAAATGCGCCACGGCCAGCCGCCCTCCCTCGCGATTGTCCAGCATGACGCGGGGCAGATCCGCGCCCTCGATCCATTCGCAGGCCGAGATGACCGGCGGCAGGTCCGGCCGGCCCGCCAGATCGCCAAATGGCGCCAACCCGTCCAGCAAGATGATTCCGTCCGCGCGCGAAGGGTCCAGAAAACGGTCCAGCCTCGTATGGCGGCCGCTGTCCTCCAGCGTGTCGGCGACCAGCAGGTCATAGCCCCCGGCAGCCAGTTCCCGGCCCATACCATCCAGAATCTTGGCAAAGAACGGATTGCCCAGATTGGGCAGCAGGGCCACGACGCAGCCGGTCCTTTGCTTGCGCAGGTTGCGTGCTGCGTGGTTCATCCGATAGCCGGTCTCGGCCACGGCCTGCATCACCGCCGCGCGGGTCGCCTCGGCTACCACCCCCGGATTGGACAGCACCCGGCTGACGGTCGAGGCCGACACCCCCGCGCGCCTTGCGACATCCGATAATCTGGCCCGTCCGGGCGCGTCACGGCTTTCCATCGTCAAAGGTTATGCACCCTGCGCGGCGCGGCGCAAGAAAATGTTTGCAATCGATTGCAGAGCAGTGCAGCCTGAGTTTGGGGAGTGAGGGATACCATGCGGACCATCAAGGGACCGGCGCTGTTTCTGGCGCAGTTCATCGGCGACACGGCGCCTTTCGACAGTTGGGACGGCATCACCCGCTGGGCGGCGGATTGCGGCTATCTGGGCGTGCAGGTGCCGACCAGCGATCCGCGCATGCTGGACCTGTCGCGCGCCGAGCAGTCGCAGGACTACCGCGACGAATTCCTGGGCATCGCCCGGCAGAACGGCGTCGAGGTGACCGAGCTTTCGACCCATTTGCAGGGCCAGTTGATCGCCGTCCATCCGGCCTATGACGCAGGTTTCGACGCCTTTGCGCCGCCTGCCCTGCGCGGCAATCCCGCCGCGCGGCAGGAATGGGCCGCGGATCAGGTCGCCCGCGCGATCCGGGTCAGCCGCTTGCTGGGACTGGATCGGATGGCGACGTTTTCGGGGGCGCTGGCCTGGCCCTATCTTTACCCTTGGCCGCAGCGCGCACCGGGGTTGGTCGAGGCCGCATTCGATACTCTGGCCGCCCGCTGGCGTCCCTTGCTGGATCTGGCCGAAGAGCACGGCATCGACATCTGCTATGAGATCCATCCGGGCGAGGATCTGCATGACGGCACGACCTTCGAAATGTTCCTTGATCGCGTGGACGGGCACGGCCGCGCGAACATGCTTTACGACCCCTCGCATTACGTCCTGCAACAGTTGGATTATTTGCAGAACATCCAGATTTATCACGACCGCATCCGCATGTTTCACGTCAAGGACGCCGAATTCCGGCCGACCGGGCGGCAGGGTGTCTATGGCGGCTATCAGAACTGGGCGGATCGCGTCGGACGCTTTCGCAGTCCCGGCGATGGTCAGGTCGATTTTCCCGCCGTGTTCTCCATACTGACGCAATACAGTTTCGACGGCTGGGCGGTGGTCGAATGGGAGTGCGCGCTGAAACACCCCGAGGACGGCGCGCGGGAAGGCGCGCGCTTCGTGCGCGACCACATCATCCGGGTCACGCCGCACGCTTTCGACGATTTTGCCGCCAGCCACGTGGATCAGGCGGCCATCGACCGGGCGCTGGGGCTATGAGACCGGTTCGGCTGGGCATGGTCGGCGGGGGCAGCGGTGCCTTTATCGGCGCCGTTCACCGCATCGCCGCGCGGATGGACGGACAGTTCGTGCTGGTCGCCGGGGCGCTGTCGTCGGACGCCGACCGCGCCGCCGCCAGCGCGGCCGAGTTGGGCATCCGCAGCTATGACAGTTTTCACGAGATGGTCCGGGCCGAGGCCGCGCGCGAGGACGGGATCGAGGCGGTGAGCATCGTCACCCCCAACCACTTGCACGCCGCCCCCGCCGCAGCCTTCTTGCGCGCGGGCATTCATGTGATCTGCGACAAGCCCCTGGCGGCGACCCCCGAACAGGCGCAGCAGATCGCCGAGGCCGCACGGGCCAGCGGCGCGCATTTCTTTCTGACACATAATTATTGCGCCATGCCGATGGTGCGCGAAGCCCGTGCGCTGGTGGCCGAGGGTGCGCTGGGGAAAATCCGGCTGGTGCAGGTGGAGTATCTGCAAGGCTGGCTGGCCGATCAACCCGACAGCAAGCAGGCCGAGTGGCGCGCCGATCCCGCGCGCGCCGGTGCCGGGGCCATCGCCGACATCGGCACCCACGCCTGGCAACTGGCCCAGTTCGTGACCGGCCAGACGCCGGCGACCCTTTCGGCCGATCTGTCCAGCATGGTGGCCGGGCGCGTGGTGGATGACGATGCGCGCATCGCGCTGCGCTATGCCTCGGGCGCCAAGGGCGGGATCTGGATCAGCCAGGTGGCGGTGGGGCAAGAGAACGGGCTGTCGCTGCGGATCTTTGGGACCGAGGGGGCGCTGGAATGGCGGCTGCCGGACCCTGAACGGCTGATCCTGTCGCCCAAGGACGGTCCGGCCCGCATCCTGACGCGGGCGCAGGACCGCAGCGCCTCGTTCCGCACTCCGCCCGGGCATCCCGAAGGATATCTTGAGGGATTCTCCAATATATACCTTGATATAGCTTCGATAATTCGCAGAGATTCTAGGTTGTTGGATCGTGTGCCGGGGCTGGATGCCGGCCTTTCCGGCATGGCGTTCATTGCCGCCGCTCAGGCATCCTCGGCGCGGGACGGCGCATGGGTCGAGGTGGGATCATGACCGTATTGGCGCTGCGCAATGTATCCAAAAGCTTTGGCCCCATCGAGGTCCTGCATGACGTAGATCTGGCGCTGGAACCGGGCGAGGTGCATGCGCTGATCGGCGAAAACGGTGCGGGCAAATCCACGATCATGAAAATCCTTGGTGGGTTTCTGGACCCGACCTCGGGCGAAATCGTGCTGGACGGCCAGCCCGTGCGCTTTGCCAGCGGCCCCGAGGCCGAGGCGCAGGGCATCGTGGTCATCCATCAGGAATTCAACCTTGCCGCCGACCTGACCGTGGCGGCGAATGTGTTTCTGGGCCGCGAAATCGGCGGCTGGCGACTGGACCATGCCGCCATGCGTCAGGCGACCGCCGCGCAGCTGAACCGGCTGGACACGCGCATCGACCCCGAGGCGCGTATCCGCGACCTGTCGGTGCCCGACCGCCAGATGGTCGAGATCGCCAAGTCCCTGTCCCGCAAGGCCCGCGTGCTGATCATGGACGAACCCAGCGCCGTGCTGACACATCGCGAGGTTGGCACGCTTTACGAACAGATCGCCCGGCTGCGCGCCGAGGGGGTGGCGATCCTGTATTGCTCGCACCGGCTGGACGAGGTCGCGCATCTGGCCGACCGCATCACCGTGTTGCGCGACGGCCGCGTGGTGCGGCAGGCGCTGCGCGGTGAGCTGACCGAGGACGGCATGGCCACGGCCATGGTGGGCCGCGAGTTGCAAGATTTCTACCCGCCCAAGGGCCAGCCCGGCGATCAGCCGGCGCTGGAGGTCAGCGGCCTGACCGTGCCCGGCCGTGTGCGCGATGTCAGCTTTACCCTGCGTCGGGGCGAGGTGCTGGGCATCGCCGGCCTCGTCGGCTCGGGGCGCACTGAACTGGCCGAGGGGCTGGTCGGTCTGCGCACCTCGATCGGAGAGGTTCGCGTCGAAGGCAGGCCCGTCGCCATCCGCAGCCTGCGCGACGCCTTTGCCGCCGGCCTCGCCTATCTGACCGAGGACCGCAAAGAGGCCGGGCTGCTGCTGGACAAGGGCCTGCGCGAGAACCTGACGCTTGCCACGCTGGAGCGTTTCGGCGGCTGGCGGCTGGATACGCGGGCCGAGGACGCGGCGCTGGACAAGGCCACGCGGGAATTCGACATCCGCGCCCCGCGCCGCGACATGGTGGCCGGCAAGCTTTCAGGCGGAAATCAGCAAAAACTGTTGCTAGCCAAGGTGATGCTGCCTGATCCTAGAATAATTATAATCGACGAGCCGACGCGCGGCATCGATGTGGGCACCAAGCGCCAGATCTATGCCTTCATCCGCAAGCTCGCCGCCGAGGGCCGCAGCCTTATCGTCATCAGCAGCGAGATGACCGAGGTGATCGGGCTGGCCGACCGCGTGCTGGTGATGCGCGAAGGCCGGCTGGCCGGCGAGTTGGCCGGCGCAGACATGACCGAAGACAGGATCGTCCGCCTTGCCATGGGCGTGACCGGAGAAGCCGCATGAAGATCGACCTGCATACCCTTGGCCCGCTTGTCGCTTTGGTCGCCCTGGTGATCCTTGGCGCCCTGCTGAACAGCGCCTTTCTGGCCCCCGCGAACATCACCAACGTGCTGGCGCGTTCGGCCTTTATCGGGCTGATCGCAGTCGGCATGACCTTTGTCATCACCGCAGGCGGGCTGGACCTGTCGGTCGGCTCGATGGCGGCTTTTCTGGCCGGCATCACCATCATTGCCATGAACGCCGCCCTGCCCAGCCTGGGCGTCAACTGGGGCACGATCATGCTGGGCATGGTGGTCGCCGTGCTGGGCGGTATTGCCGCGGGCTGGCTGAACGGCGCGCTGGTCACCAAGGCGCGGATCGAGCCATTTATCGTCACGCTTGGCACCATGGGCATCTTTCGATCGCTGGTGACATGGCTGGCCGACGGCGGCACCCTGTCGCTGGATTACGGCCTGCGCACGCTTTACCGGCCGGTCTATTACGGCGGTATCGGCTGGCTGACATGGCCGATCATCGCCTTTGCGGTGGTCGCGGTCTGCGGCGAATGGACCATGCGCCACTCGCGCTTTGGCCGGCATGTCGAGGCTATCGGATCAAACGACCGGGTGGCGCGGTATTCGGCCATCGACGTGAACCGGATGCGGCTTTTGACCTATGTGCTGTTGGGCCTGCTGGTCGGGCTGGCGGTGGTGCTTTACGTGCCCCGGCTTGGTTCGGCCTCGGGCTCGACCGGCGTGCTGTGGGAACTGGAGGCCATCGCCGCCGTCATCATCGGCGGCACCGCGCTGAAAGGCGGGCGCGGCCGGGTCTGGGGCACTGTGGTCGGCGTGCTGATCCTGTCCCTGATCGACAACATCCTGAATCTGGCCGATCTGGTCAGCCCCTATCTGAACGGGGCGATCCAGGGGGTCATCATCGTTCTTGCTGTCGTCTTGCAGCGGGAGAAACGCACCGCCGAGGAGCGGTGACTGGGGAGGAAGTTGAAAATGAAACGCAGAAGCCTGATGAAAGCCGCCGCGCTGGTGGCAGCGATGGGCATGGGCACCGCCGCTTTCGCGCAGGATGCCGAGAAAAAGATCATCGGCGTGTCGATTCCATCCGCCACGCATGGGTTCATGGGTGGGCTGAACTGGCATGCGCAGGATACGATCAAACGGCTGGGCGAGACCTATCCCAACCTTGAGTTCGTCCTGTCCACCGCCGGCGATCCGTCCAAGCAGGTCAACGACATCGAGGACATGATGGCCACGCGCAACATCGACGCGCTGGTCGTGCTGCCCTTTGAATCCGAGCCGCTGACCGCGCCGGTCAAGGCAGTGAAGGACGCCGGCAAATTCGTCACCGTGGTGGATCGCGGCCTGTCGCAAGAGGGGATCGAAGATCTTTACGTGGCCGGCGACAACACCGCCTTCGGCCGGGTGGCGGGCGAATATTTCCGCGAAAACCTTGAGCCGGGATCCAAGGTCGTGGTGCTGCGCGGCATCCCCACCACCCTCGACAATGAGCGTGTCGAGGCATTCCAGAAGGCGCTGGAAGGGTCCGAGGTCGAGATCCTTGATATGCAGCACGGCAACTGGAACCGCGACGACGCATTTGCGGTGATGCAGGACTATCTGTCGAAATATCCGCAGATCAACGCGGTCTGGGCGGCAGACGACGACATGGCCATCGGCGTGCTGGAAGCGATCTCGGCCGCGAACCGCAATGACGAGATGTGGGTGATCGGCGGCGCCGGCATGAAGGAAATCGTCAAGCGCATCATGGACGGCGACAAGCAACTGCCGGTGAACGTGACCTATCCCCCGGCACTGATTTCCTCGGCCATCGAGATGACGGCATTGAACTTCGTGTCGAACGCACCGATGACCGGGCGCTTCATCATCAGCTCGCAACTGATCACGCCCGAGAACGCCGAACAGTATTATTACCCCGACAGCCCGTTCTAAGCGGGTATCCCGGCCCGCCCCCCAGTCCAGGGGCGCGCGGGTCCGGGCCCATCAGGCCACGCGGCGCCCCTGCACCCAGGCGCCGCGCAGCGCGCCCACCTCTGCGATCCGGGCGACCCGGATCACGTCGGCGCGGGCGTCCGGGGCCAGCCGGCCGCGGTCGCTCAGCCCCGTCGCATCGGCCGGGGCGGCGGTGACGGTCGCAATGCCGCGCGCCATGTCGCCCCACAAATCGCCCAGCAACAGCCCTGCCGACAAAAGCGACGAGGGCACGTAATCCGAGGACAGGATATCCAGCAGCCCTGCCTCGGCCAGTTCCGCCGCCGCGACATTGCCCGAATGCGATCCGCCGCGGATCAGGTTCGGCGCCCCCATCATCACCCGGATGCCATGGGCGCGGCAGGCCGAGGCCGCCTCGGTCGTGGTCGGGAATTCGGCGAAATGCGCGCCGTGGCCGGCCGAGACAGCGACCTGAGCCGCCGTCGTGTCGTCATGGCTGGCCAGCACCGCGCCATAGCGGCGGGATTCCGCAACAGCCGTCACCTCGTGCAGCGCGCCCAGCCGGTCGCGCAGGGCGCGCTGGCTGGCGACATGATCGGCAAACCCCTCGTCCGACAGGCCGTGCTTGCCGCAGACGTAATCCTTGAGCTTCGAGATGTCGCGAAACTGCCGTTCCCCCGGGGTGTGGTCCATCAGGCTGACGATGCCGATGCGGTCTTGGGGGCCGAATTTCGCCATCTCGGCCACCAATGTTTCGGAACAGATCTCGGCCCGCAGGTGCAGGAAATGGCTGATCTTCAGCGCGCCCTTGGCACGCAGGTCCAGAATCTCGCTTGCCAGCGCGCGGGCATATTCGCCGTAATTCGTCTTGCCGCCGGAAATCACGGACCCCACGCGCAGCGCATCGAAAACCGTGGTGATGCCCACGCTGGCCAGTTCGCCGTCATGGGCAAGGATCGCTGCCTGATGCGGCCAATGCACCTTGGGGCGCGGCTGGATGTGGCGTTCCAGATTGTCGGTGTGCAGCTCGATCAGGCCCGGCATCACCAGATCGCCCTCGCAATCCAGCGCGCCCTTGGGCACCGCCCCACCCGTGTCGATGGCGGCGATACGCCCGTCGGTCATGCGCAGCATGCCCCGGATCACCTCATCGGGCAGGATCAGCGTGGCATTGGCAAGGATCGTCTCGGTCATCTTTTGTCGTCCTGTCTTGCGTCCGGGTCCATGACGGGGCTGAATGCCGGCGCTGTGTCACAAGCCTGTGGCACGCCTTGGATAAGAGCCCGCGCATGAAAGAGATTAAGCGTTACGCCGTCTATTACGCCCCGCCCCAGGGCGCGTTCGCCAGCCGCGCCAGCGCATGGCTGGGCTGGGATGCCGCCTTGGGCCGGCCCGTGGCCCAACCCGATCTGGGTCTGCCGGTCGGGGAAATCACCGGCGAGCCGCGCAAATACGGCTTTCACGGCACGATCAAGCCGCCCTTCCGGCTGGCTGGGGACCGCGACGATGCGGACCTGCATCAGGCCATGGCGGAACTGGCGGCGGGACTGGCCCCCGTCACGCTGCCGGGCCTGAGGCTGGTCAGTCTGGGCGGCTTTCTTGCGCTGGTGCCCGACGGCGACACGGCCCCGCTGCAAGCCCTTGCCGCAACGGTGGTGGCGGCGCTGGACGGCCTCCGCGCGCCCTTGACCGAGGCCGAGATCGCCCGCCGCCGCCCCGAGCGCCTGACGCCGCGCCAGCGCGAGTTGCTGACGTTGTGGGGCTATCCCTATGTCATGGAAGAGTTCCGGTTCCACCTGACCCTGACCGACCGGCTGCAAGAGCCTCTGGCCGGCGAGGCAATGCGCATTCTGCAGGGGCATTTCGCGCCGGTCCTGCCCCGACCCTTCGTGATCCCGGACCTTTGCCTGTTCGGCGAGGCGGCGGACGGGCGTTTTCACCTGCTGCATCGCTATACCCTTTCCGGCTGAAGCGCGGCAAGGAAACGGGCCAGCCCTTCCTCGGGCGTGCCGTCGTTCATCACCACGCGCGGGCAGATGCCCTCAGGCAAGGGAAAGCCTGCCCGCGCCAGCCGTGCCGCCTGATCGTCGCCGCTTTCGCGGGCCCGCGACGCCAGCCGCCGCGCCAGCACCTCGGACGGGGCCGTCACCAGCACCACGGTCAGATCGGGAAAACGCGCCTGCGCCTGTGCGAGAACGGCGCGGCTGGCGTTGAACAGCACGGTGCCCTCGCCCGCAAGCGCGCTGGTGGGAATGCCATAGCCCAACCCATGCGCGCGCCAATGCAGGGCGAACCCTCCGGCTTGCTGGCGGGCGGCGAACTCGGCCTCGTCCACGCCCTCGAAATCCTCGCCGCCGGCATCGCCGGGACGGGTGATGACGCGGCGGGCGGCGCGGATTTCGGGGCGCACCCGGCAGGCCAGCGCCATCAGCGTGTCCTTGCCCGCGCCAGAGGGGCCGACGACGGCGACCAGACGGCTGCTCATGCCGCCATCCCCGGCGTGAAGGCGGTCACATCGACCAACCGGTCGCAGACCCGCGCCCGCGCGCCCTCGTCGTGAAAGATGCCAAGGATCGCCGCGCCGCGCGCCTTGGCCTCTTCGATCAGTTGCAGCACCATCTCGCGGTTATGAAGGTCCAGACTGGCGGTCGGCTCGTCCAGCAGCAGCGCCGGATAGTCATGGGCAAAGCCGCGCGCGATGTTCACGCGCTGCTGTTCCCCGCCCGAGAATGTGGTGGGCGACAGCGTCCACAGCCGCCGGGGAATGTTCAACCGCTCCAGCAGTTCGGCGGCGCGGGCATGGGCGGCGGGGGCCGGCGTGCCAAGACGCAAAAGCGGCTCGGCCACCACCTCGATCGTGGGCACGCGCGGCACCACGCGCAGGAACTGGCTGACATGGCCAAGGATGGCGCGGCGCAGGGCCAGAATCTGGCGCGGCGCGGCCGTGACCACGTCCAGCCCGCCGATGCGGATCGACCCTCCCCCGGCCAGATAATTGCCATAAACCATGCGCATCAGCGTGGATTTCCCCGCGCCCGACCGGCCTACCAGCCCGACGCATTCGCCCGGCGCCACGCTTAGCTGCGCGCCCGCCATCACCGGGATCACCACCCCGCCCTGATTGTGCAGGACAAAGCTTTTCGACAGGTTCTCGATCTGGATCATGGGTCACACCTGAAGGACAGAGGAAACGAGCAGTTGCGTATAGGCGTCTTGCGGATCGTCCAGCACCTGATCGGTCAGTCCGGTTTCCACCACCCGGCCCGATTTCATCACCATAAGCCGGTCGGCCAGCAAACGCACCACCGCCAGGTCATGGGTCACGATCACCACCGACAGGCCAAGGTCGCGCACCAGCCCGCGCAGCAGGTCCAGAAGCCGCGCCTGCACGCTGACATCCAGCCCGCCCGTGGGTTCGTCCATGAACACCAGACGCGGCCCGGTCACCAGATTGCGGGCGATCTGCAACCGCTGCTGCATGCCCCCTGAAAAGGCCGAGGGGCGGTCGTCGATCCGGTCCGCCGCGATCTCGACCCGGCCCAGCCAATCGGTGGCGCTCTCGCGGATGGTGGCATAGTTGCGCGCGCCCACGGCCATCAGCCGCTCGCCGACGTTGCCGCCGGCAGACACGCCCATGCGCAACCCGTCACGCGGGTTCTGGTGGACATAGGCCCATTCGCCGCGCAGCAACCTGCGCCGCCGGGCCTCGGAAAAACCCAGCACATCGGCACCGTCGAACAGGATGCGCCCCTCGTCCGGGGGGTGATGCCCGGCAAGGCAGGACAGCAGCGTCGATTTCCCCGAGCCGCTTTCGCCGACGATGCCCAGCACCTCGCCGGGGTAAAGGTCGAAACCGACCTCTGCACAGCCGATCCGCGCGCCATAGCGTTTCGTCAGTGCCCGCACCGACAGCAGCGGCCCCGCGCTGTCGGCGGCAATGCGGTTCTGCATCGAGGTCATCGGGTGTCTCCTTCGGGGGCCAGTTCGGGGGCCAGACGCCCGCGATGCCCTGCCGTCTGGCGCGAGGCGCAGAAATCGGTGTCCGAACAGACGAACATCCGCGCTCCAAGGTCGTCGGTGATGACCTCGTCCAGATAGCTGCTGGCCGAGCCGCAAAGGTCGCAGGCGTGATCGGCCTTGGAGGCGGTAAAGGGGTGATCCTCGAAATCGAGGCTGACCACGTCCGAATAGGGCGGCACCGCATAGATGCGCGCCTCGCGGCCCGCGCCGAACAGTTGGATCGCCGGGTTGCCGGCCAGTTTCGGATTGTCGAATTTCGGGATCGGCGAGGGGTCCATGACATAGCGCCCCTCGACCCGGACCGGATAGGCATAGGCCGTGGCGATCTCGCCGTGGCGGGCGATGTCCTCGTACAGCTTGACGTGCATCAGCCCGTATTCCTCAAGCTCGTGCATCTTGCGGGTCTCGGTCTCTCGCGGCTCCAGAAAGCGCAGGGGCTCGGGGATCGGGACCTGATAGACAAGGATCTGCCCCTCGGTCAGCGGCTGCTCGGGGATGCGGTGGCGGGTCTGGATCACCGTTGCCTCGGCCGTGCGCCCGGTTGTCGCGACCCCCGCCGTGCGTTGAAAGAAGCGGCGGATCGACACGGCGTTGGTGGTGTCATCGGCGCCCTGATCGATGACCTTCAGCCGGTCGTCCGGCGTCAGGCAGGCCGCAGTCACCTGCACCCCGCCCGTGCCCCATCCATAGGGCATCGGCATTTCGCGGCTGGCAAAGGGCACCTGATAGCCGGGAATGGCCAGCGCCTTGAGCAGCGCGCGGCGGATCATCCGCTTGGTCTGTTCGTCCAGATAGGCAAAATTATAGGTGTGGCCGGTCATTCCGCCGCCCTCTGCATCTGCGCGGCCTCGCGGCGCATGCGGCGGACGAGTTCCAGTTCCGCCTGAAAATCGACGTAATGCGGAAGCTTGATATGTTCGAGGAATCCAGTTGATTGGATGTTATCGCAGTGGCTTAGCACGAATTCCTCATCCTGTGCAGGTGCGCCGGTAAAGTCCTCGCCCAGTTCCTGCCAGCGCAGGGCGCGGTCCACCAGACTCATCGAGATTGCCTTGCGTTCGGACTGGCCCATGACAAGGCCGTAGCCGCGGGTGAATTGCGGCGGCTCGGTTTTCGAACCCTTGAACTGGTTCACCGTATCGCATTCGGTCAGCTCGATCTCGCCGATCTCGACGGCAAACCCCAGTTCCGGCAGATCGACCTCGACCGCGACGCGGCCGATGCGTAGCTCGCCGACAAAGGCGTGGGTGCGGCCATAGCCGCGCTGCGTGGAATAGGCGAGCGACAGGGTAAACCCTTCGTCCGCGCGGGCCAGCGCCTGCAGCCGCAGCGCGCGCGAGGCCGGCAGTTCCAGCGGCTGCCGCGTCAGGTCGGGGGCGGCGGTGTCGTCGGCGGGCTGCGGCTCGATCAGCCCGTCGCGGTCCAGCAGGCCGGTGACATGGGGGACCGCATCTTCCTGCACCGGCGCCACGGGGGCGGGCGGGGGCACGCCTTCGGCGGCCAGCGCGAAATCCAGCAGGCGGTGGGTATAGTCGAAGGTCGGCCCCAGCACCTGCCCGCCCGGCAGATCCTTGAAGGTGGCCGAGATTCGGCGATCAACCGCCATTGCGGCCGTATCGACCGGGCGCGAGGTGCCAAACCGCGACAGGGTGGTGCGATAGGCGCGGATCAGGAAGACCGCCTCGATCAGATCGCCGCGCGCCTGCTTGATCGCCAGCGCCGCAAGGTCGGGGTCGTAAAGCGAACCCTCGGCCATCACGCGGTTCACCGCCAAGGCCATCTGTTCGCGGATCTGCGCGACGGTCAGTTCGGGAACCGAAGGGTCGCCCCGACGCTCTTGCGCCAGCCAGGCATGGGCAGCGTCGATGGCGCGCTCGCCCCCTTTGACGGCGACATACATCAGGCGTCCTCCACATTCGTGCTGCGCGGCAGGGCGGCGAGTTGGTCGCCGCAGGTCAGGATGCAATCGAAGCCCAAGGGAAACAGTGCCCGGTTGGCGCGGAAAGCGGCGGTTTCGGGCAGGCTGAGCCGCGCGTCGGACTGGATGCCGGGGCCGGTCAGGCGCGCGCCCTGCCCCCGCAGCAGCGGCAGTTCCACGATCAGCGTGGCCGAGCGGTCGGGATAGGACGGCTCACCGATGCGGAAACGGCCAACGGGTTGCAGCGCGTCCCATGTGCCAAGGGCGAACTGCGCCCGGTCTGCCGCAACCAACGGTGCGCCGGTGTGAAAGCCGATCCAGCCGCGCAGCGCCTCATTATCCGCAGCACCTGCCAGATGCAGGGGCGTGGTGCTGTCGGTCAGCGTCAGCAGCGCCACCCCCGCCGCGATGGAGATCGGTGCGGGCGGATGTGCCCCGTCGACGGAATAGATGCGGCCGGGACGCGCCATGGCCTCCAGAAGCGCGCGAAATGCCTGCGCGGACTGGATCGGGGGTTGGGCGAAACCGCCGCCAAGGATGGCGTTCATTGGTCTTCTCCGCGCAGCATTGTGAAGAATTCGACACGGGTGGCGGCGGCTTTGGCGGCGCGTGTGGCGCGGGTCTCGGCCGCCTCGCGGCGCAGAGGGGCCAGCACCTGCGTATCAATCTGCGCCGCCGCGTCGGTCTGCATCAAGGCATCGGCAAGGGCGGCGCGGGTGGCATGGCCCTGATCGCGGCCCTGCACGCAGGCATGGCCCACCGCGCCCTCTGGCAGCCGGACCGAACAGCGGGTCACCGTCATCTCGCCCAGATTGAAGGGCGCGCCTGTGCCGCCGATCCGGCCCTGCACCATGACGGTGCCGATTTCTGGCCCGCGCAGCAGTTCATGCGCCGGCAGTTCGGGCAGCAGTTCAGCCAGCCGCGCCGGCGGCGCCTTGGCCAGGGCCGAGATCCAATCGCGGCGCGCGGCAGTTTCGGGATGGGAGGGTTGGGGCATTCCGGCCTCGACAAGCTTGCGGGTTTGTCTAGATTCTATACAACTAGACAAGTGATAACCCGCCTGACGATTCGGCTCAAGGGTCGGGTCGTGAACTTTCGGTGACAGCAAGAGGGCACATGGGCCGCAGTCCGATCTGGAAATCCATCGCCGACACGCTGGCGGCCGAAATCGCCGGAAGTCATTACCATCCCGGCGACCGGCTGCCGTCCGAGGCGGTGCTGGCCGCGCGGTTCGGCGTGAACCGCCATACCGTGCGTCACGCCCTTGCGGCGTTGGCCGAGGCAGGCACCGTGCGCTCTCGCCGTGGTGCGGGGGTGTTTGTCGCCGCCCGGCCCACCGATTATCCGCTGGGCCGGCGGGTGCGGTTTCACCAGAACGTCGTCGCCTCGGGCCGCGCGCCCTCGCGCCGGCTGACACTGACCGAGACGCGCGGCGCCAATGCCCAAGAGGCCGAGGCCCTGCATCTTGCCCCCGGCGCCATGGTGCATGCGGTCGAGGGGGTGTCGCTGGTCGATGGCCAGCCGGTGGCGGTGTTCCGCTCGGTCTTCGATGCGGGGCGTTTTCCCGATCTGTTGCGGCATGTGGCGGCGATCCCCTCGATCACCGCGGCGTTGGCCGAGTGTGGACTGACCGATTACACCCGCGCCTCGACCCGGCTGACGGCGGAACTGGCCCCGGCGACCATGGCGCTGGCGCTGGAGGTGGCCGAAGGCGCGCCGGTCCTGCGCTCGGTCGCGGTGAACGTGGATACGGCGGGTGTCCCGGTCGAACATGGCACCACTTGGTTCGCCGGCGACCGGGTGACGCTGACACTGCGCCCCGAGGACGGCGGCTAACCCCTGCACATCCGGGCCGTCTGCGTCCCGACACCCTTGCCCGCCAGCCCTTTCCCGAGCGTTTTCGACAGGACGCAAATTCGAAATCCGAGTGTTCGCATCAGGAACAGAACACCAAGCAATTCTGTCAACTATTTGTTTTTACAAGATTATTTCTTGACCTTTCACGAATCGCCCCTTATATCCGGGTCAAGGTCGCCAGCCAGCACAACGCCAGCCAGCCACCGCAGAAACAGCTAGCCAGACAGGAGAACAGTCATGACGAAAACCGCTTGCAACGCCTGCGCGTTCTATGAGGACCACGTCGCCAACTCCGCCAGCACGCTTTCGGATTCCGGCCTCTGCCGCGTCAACCCCCCCGTCACCCAGAAGGATGCGGAAACCCGGGGCTTCTGGCCGGTGGTCAAATCGAACGATTGGTGCGGGCAATTCGCCGGGACTTTCGCGGCCGAATAATCGACCGCGCATCCCGTGCCATAAGATCGCAAGGCAGCCTTTGGGCTGCCTTTTGCGTGTGGGCCGCGAAGGCGGCGCGCCCCAAGGCGTCAATGCCGAAAGTGTCGGGCCATAGACATCAAAAGCTGGCGGCAAAGCCCCTGAGAAAATCGCGCAACTGCGTGCGCGTCTTGTCGTCGGTCAGGTTGCCCTGATCGTCGAACACCGACCCGGCCCGCGACACCATCAGCCGTCCCTCGGTCCACAACGCGGCCTTGAGCGTGCGCAGCACCGGCAGCCAGTGGCTTTGCGACAGGATCGTACCAAACCCGCCGGGCGAGGCGCCGATCACCGCCACCGGCTTGCCCACGAACATCGCCAGCCCGTCGCCGCGCGACATCCAGTCGATGGCGTTCTTGAACACGCCCGGCACGCCATTGTTGTATTCAGGCGTCACCAGCAGCAGCGCATCCGCCGCGGCAAGCTGCGATTGCAGGACGCGCACCGGCTCGGGTAGACCGGACGCTGTCTCCAGATCACCATCGTAAAGCGGCACCTCGCGGATCGAGCCGATCTGGATCTGCACCCCCTCGGGCGCCAGATCGGCTGCCGCGCGCAGCAGCCCGGTGTTGAACGAGGCGCGACGCAAACTGCCGCTAAGGCCCAGAATTGTCTTGGTCATTCGTCTTCCTTTTCTGCCTGCCGCTGGTAAACGCAGGTTCCCGGCTGTCGTTCAACGTCGCGGGACAAGAAATCGTCGCCGCGCCCGGCAAGATTTTTTCGTACTTGGGCGCACCCGCATTAAGGCTGCGGCGAGGAGTATTGGCATCCGCATTCGGTGATGATGGCAGCCAGTGCGATATCATGGGGCTGCGGATAGATCGTCGCCAGCCGCGCGGATTGCAGCCCGACGCCGATCGCCAGCGGCTGGCGCGCGGCCAGTGTGCGGTCGAAGTAACCGCCGCCATAACCCAGCCGATAGCCCGCGGCGTCCCAGCCGACCAATGGGGCCAGCACCACATCCGGCACCAGCGTTTCGGTGGTGGCAGGGACCGGGATATTCCAGTGGCCGCGTTCCATCGCCGCGCCGGGGCGCCATGGGCGAAAGACCAGTGGGCTGGCGCGGCGCTCGACCACCGGCAGAGCCGGGATCGCGCCCCGCTCATGCAGGCTGGCAAGCCAAGGGCGCAGGTCGGGTTCGGAGCGGATCGGCCAATAGCCCGAGATCACCCTGCCCCGCACATCCGGCAACCGCTGGACCAGCAGCGCGTCCAGCGCCTTGCCAATGGCTGTCGCGATCTCTTGCCTTTCCGCGACGCTCAGCGCCACACGGCGCGCCAGCAGCTCTTCGCGCTGCGCCTTGCGCCAACGCGCCACGTCGGTGGCCTGCTGCGGATCGACGGCCAGCGGGTCGAAATAATCCGGCGCGATCTGCGATGCCAGACAGGGCGGAGAGGCAAAATCGCCCGCGCCGTCCCTGCCGCTCATGCGGTGCCTCGCAGGGCTTGCTGTAAATTCATTTTCCGGGCTCCAAACGATTGTCGGCGCGGGGCTTACAAGGCAGGGGCCAAGGTCCGGCGCGTAACCTGACCCGGAGCAAAATATCATGGATATCCGCAAACGCCACCCACAGGGACAGGCTCGCGCAGCCTTGTCAGGTAGGGCCGGCCAGCCGCCGGGGGCTATGCGATACGACACCCGGCACTGGGATCTTGCCCCCCTTAGGAACGAATGCCCGTGGCGAACATCGGCCCGCCCCGCCAGCGCGGGAAGCCATAGCCGTGGATCTTGACCAGATCGATATCGGCGGGGCTTTGCGCGATGCCTTCGTCCAGAATCGCCTGCCCCTCGGCCGCCATTTCGGCGACTAGATGTTGGGCGACCGCCTCGCGCTCCATCGCGGCGCCGGGGGTGATCGCGCCCGCCAGCAGTTCGGTCACAATCGCCGAGGGCAGCGGCCTGCGTTCGCCCGGGGCATAGTCATACCAGCCGCCGCCGGTCTTTTGCCCCTTGCGGCCGGCGCGCACCAGAATGTCGCCCAGCGTTTCAGGCACGTCCTGACCCGCCGCCCTTGCCCCCTCGCGCTGCAGAAAGGCGATGTCGAGCCCGCCCAGATCCTGCGCCTCGAATGGGCCCATGGCGAAACCATGGCCGCGCATGGCCGCATCGACCTCGGCAATGGGGATGCCCCGGCGCACCAATGCCTCGGCCGCGGCGCGATAGCGTTTCAGGATGCGGTTGCCGATGAAGCCTTCGCAGATGCCGGAACGGACGGGAATCTTTTTCAACAGCCGCGCCAGCGCAAAGCCGGTCGCCAGCGTGCGTTCCGAGGTCTGCGGTGCGGGCACAATCTCCAGCAGTTTCATGACATTGGCGGGGCTGAAGAAATGCAGACCGATAAAGCGCTCGGGATGGGGCACCCCTTCGGCAATCGTGCGCGGATCGAGATAAGAGGTATTGGTCGCCAGCACCGCATCGGGGCGGCAGACCCGGCCAAGCTGGTCGAATACGGCGCGCTTGACGCCGATTTCCTCGAACACCGCCTCGATGACCAGATCGACATCCGCCAGCACCGCGTAATCGGTGGTTGCCGCGACACCCGCCAGCCGGTCGGCGGCCTGCGCCGGGGTCAGTTTGCCGCGCTTGACCGCACCGTCAAAGATGCCGCGCAGATTGGCAATACCTTGCGCGACGGCGTTGTCGTCGCGCTCGATCAGGATGACGGGCAGGCTGGCATCGCGCAAGGCGGCAACGATCCCCGCCCCCATGGTGCCGCCGCCGATCACCGCCGCGCGGCGCAGGGCCAGCGGTTCCACATCGCGCAGCGCGGCAGGGCGCGGCGCGGCGCGTTCGGCGAAAAACACATGGCGCAGCGCCGCCGCCTGATCCGAGCCGCGCAGGTTCAGAAAGGTTTCCCGCTCGAACGCCATGGCCTCGTCAAAGGGCGCTTCGGCGGCTTTGCGCAGACAGGCCAGCGCGCGCAAGGGCGCGGCGGCACCCTTGGCCGCCTTGGCCACGGATTTTTCCTTTTCCGCCCAGAAAGCCGCATCGGGGGCGGCAAGGGATCGGGCCGAGGCAGCTTTGGGCATGGGCAGCGCCAGCGCCTGCCGGGCAAATGCCACGGCGCCGGGCAGCAGATCGCCCGGAATCACCGCGTCGATCAACCCGGCTTTGGCCGCCTGAGCCGCGCGCATGGGCCGACCCGAGGTCACCATGTCCACCGCAGCCTCGACACCGATGACGCGGGGCGTGCGCACCGTGCCGCCCGCGCCGGGAACGATGCCCAGCGTCACCTCGGGCAGGCCCAGCGAAGCATCGGGGACCGCCACCCGCCAGCGGCATCCCAGCGCGACCTCAAGCCCGCCGCCAAGGGCCGAGCCGTGGATGGCCGCGACCCAAGGTTTCGCGGCGGCCTCGATCCGGGCGACCAGATCGGGCAGATGCGGCGGCACCGGCGGCTTGCCGAATTCGGTCACATCGGCACCGGCGATAAAGGTGCGGCCCGCGCAGACCAGCACCACCGCCCGGATTTCGGGGTCGGCGTCCAGCGTGCCCACCGCATCCCACAACCCTTGCCGCAACGCCTGACCAAGCGCGTTGACGGGCGGGTTGTCCACGGTGACGACGGCGATTTCCCCTTGGCGGTCGATGGTGACGGTCATGCTTTATATCCCCAGATAGGCTTCGCGGATGCGCGGATCGGCGATCAGTTCTTCGGCCGGACCTTGCATGGTTATCTGGCCGGTTTCCATCACATAGCCACGGTCGGCGATCTTCAAGGCGCCAAAAGCGTTCTGTTCCACCAGCAGCACGGTGACGCCAAGCGCCTTAAGCCCGCGCACCACGTCGAATATCTGGGCCACGATGATCGGCGCCAATCCCATCGAGGGCTCGTCAAGAAGCAGGCAGGACGGTCGCCCCATCAGCGCCCGCGCCATGGCCAGCATCTGCTGTTGCCCGCCCGACAGCCCGCCGGCCGCCAGATTGCGCTTGTCGCGCAGGATCGGGAACATCTGGAATGCGTCCTCCATGTCCTTGTCCACGCGTTCGTCGTTGTAAAGAAAGGCGCCGAGCCGCAGGTTTTCCTCTACCGTCAGGTTGGTGAAGATCTGCCGCCCCTCGGGCGATTGCGCCAGGCCGCGCGCCAGCCGCCGATAGGCGGGCACCGGGGTCAGCGGCTCACCCCGAAAGGTGATGGCGCCACCTGACACCGGCTGCACACCCGACAGGCAGCGCAGAAGCGTCGTCTTGCCCGCGCCATTGGCGCCGACGACGGTGACGATCTCGCCGCTGTCCACATGCAGGTCGATGCCATGCAGCACCTCGATGCGCCCATAACGCGAGCGCAAGCCCTCAACCGTCAGCATCGGCGACCCCCTTTTCGGCATCAGTCCCAAGATAGGCGGCAATCACCGCCGGATCGCGGCTGACCACGGCGGGCGCGCCCTCGGCGATCTTTTCGCCATGGTCCAGAACCACGATATGGTTCGAGATGCGCATGACCATCTTCATGTCGTGCTCCACCAACAGGATGGCGGTGCCGGACGCTGCGACCTCGGCGATCAGGTGGTCGATTTCCTCGGTCTCGACGGCGTTGCAGCCGGCGGCGGGTTCGTCCAGCAGCAGCACCTTGGGCTCCATCGCCAGCGCCCGCGCGATCTCCAGCCGTTTGAGCGAGCCATAGGACAGATTGCCCGCCTCGCGATCCGCCGCGCGCTTCAGCCCGACGCGGGCCAATAGCTTGCGCGCGCCCGCCTCGGCCGTTCGTGCCCGTGCGCGTGACGAGGGCAGATGCAGCAGGTCCGCCAGCACCGGGCCGCGTTCCTGCAGGTGAAAGCCCGAGATGGCGTTTTCCAGCACCGTCATGTTCTGAAAGATCTGCAGGTTCTGGAAGGTGCGCGACATGCCGCGGCTTGCCAGACGAAACGGCGCCATGCCGGTCACATCCTCGCCATTCAGCGCGACGCGGCCCGAGCCGGGCAGATAGACGCCCGAGATCATGTTGAACAGCGTGGTCTTGCCGGCGCCATTCGGGCCGATGATCGAAACGATCTCGCCCGGATCGACCTTGAAGCTGACATCGTTGACGGCCTTGATGCCGCCGAAACTGATGCCAAGACCTTCGACCGAAAGCAGCGTCATTCGCCTCTCCCCCTCAGCTTGCGCAGGATCGAGGGCAACAGCCCCTCCCGCAGGAAGATCATCACCAGCATCATCACAAGACCCAGGACGAGCTGCTCGTATTCCGCCAGCACGGTCAGCGCCTGCGGCAGCAGCGTCAGGATGCCCGCGCCGAATATCGCCCCCAGGACCGAACCGGCGCCGCCCAGAACGGCCATGGTCACCATCTCGATAGAATGCATGAAGCCGGCGATATCGGGGGTGATGAACTTGTTTTGCAGCGCCACAAGCGAGCCCGCGACCGAGGCATAGACCGCCGAGATGACAAAGGCCTGCAGCTTGATCCGGGTCACGTCGATGCCGACCGTTCCGGCCGCGATCTCGGACCCGTGCAGCGCGCGCAGGGCGCGGCCGGTGGGGCTTTGGTGCAGGTTCAGCGCGATCCATGCCCCGATCAGCAGCACGATACCGCAGAAGAAATACCAGAACTGGCCATTGGTCAGGTCCAGCCCCCAGTCCTTGAGCAACCCGCGCAAGCCAAGCTCGGGCACGGCGATCCCGTCGGGGCCGCCCGTCAGATCGCGTTCGTTGTTCAGCACCATCGAGACGAGGATGCCGAAGCCCAGCGTCGCCACGGCAAGGTAATAGCCCTTGAGCCGCAGGATCGGTCGCCCGACCAGCCAGGCAAGCACCCCCGAAATCACTGCGCCCAGCAGCACCGCAAGCGAGGGATGCAGCCCCAGATGCACCGGGGCCAGTGCGCAGGCATAGCCGCCGATCCCGGCGAAACCGGCATGGCCCAGGCTGATCTGCCCGGCATAGCCGGTCAGGATCACGATGCCGGTCACGGCCAACCCGTTGACAAAGATCAGCGCGCCCACGCGGTAGTAATAGCCCGAGGGAAAGAAAAACGGCGTGATCGCGATCAGCGCGGCCAGCACCAGCAGGGTGGCGGATTTGGCGGTCAGTTTCGGCATCACACCCGCTCCGTCGATTTGCGGCCGAACAGGCCTTGCGGCATGAAGAACAGCACCAGCAGGATCACGACGAAGGCCGCCGCCTCTTTGTAGGTCGAGGACAGATAGCCCGCCGTCATCGCCTCGATCAGCCCGATCAGAAAGCCGCCCGCCAGCGCACCCTTGGGGTTGCCCATGCCGCCCAGCATGGCGCCGGCAAAGCCCTTGAGCGCAAAGCCGATCCCGACGTTATAGGCGGTCAGCGTGATCGGCGTCGCCAGCACCCCCGCCAGCGCACCGATTCCCGCCGACAGTGCAAACGACAGCGTCATCACGAAATTCGTGTTGATGCCGACAAGCTGCGCCGCCAGCCGGTTGTTCGAGGTCGCCAGCACCGCCCGACCCAGAAGCGTGCGGGTGAAAAACAGCCACAACCCGACAAAGACCACCAGCGCGCCGCCGATCACCCACAGGCTTTGTGGCTGGATCGTCGCGTCCATCACCCGCAGCGGCGTATCGCCGGAAAAGGCCGGAAAGGTGTGTATCTGCTTGTCGAACACCAGTTGCGCCGCACCCTGGACAAAGACCGAGGCACCGATGGTGATGATGATCAGCGTCACGATCGGTGCGCCGCGCGCCGGTTCGATCGCCAGCTTGTTGATCGCGACGCCAAGTGCGGCGGTGGCGATGATGGCGAGCAGCGCCGCCAGTGGCAGCGGCAGGCCGGCGGCATGGGCAAACCATGTAATCATGCCGCCCAGCATGACGAACTCGCCCTGGGCAAAGTTCACCACGTCCGAGGCGTTGTAGATGATCGTGAAGCCAAGCGCGACGAGCGCATAGACCGCGCCCACCGTCAGTCCTGAAAACAGGAATTGCAAAAGTTCAGACATGCCGGGGCTCTCTGGTTGGAATCTTACGAGCGGGCGAAGGCGGTCCCCGGTGATCCGGGAACCACGCGGGCCTTATTCGACGATGGACCAGGTGCCGTCCCTGACCTCGAGCATGCGGAAGGCCGACAGGTCCAACCCCAGATGATCTTCGGGCGTCATGGTATAGATACCGGTCGTGCCGGCCAGTCCCTGCGTCTGTTCCAGCGCGTCGCGAATCGCCCCGGGCTCGGTCGAGCCGGCGCGCGTCACCGCATCGACCAACAGCGCAAAACCGTCATGCGCATAGCCGCCAAAGGTGCCGACCGGCTGTTTGAACTTACCCTCGAAGGCGGTCTTATAGGTGCTGACCACCGGCTTTTGCGGATCGTCCTCGGCCAGAAGGTCGGCGACCAGCAGCGCGGTGCCGGGCAGGCGAACGCCCTCGGCCGCTTCCTTGCCGGCCAGTTCGATGAACCCGTCCGACGCGACGCCATGCGACTGGTAAAGCGGCAGGTCGATGCCAAGCTGGCGATAGTTGCGCGTCACGATGGATGGACCTTGGCCAAAACCCGGGTTCAGCACCGCCTGCACCCCTTCGGTGTTCCTCAGCTTGGTCAGTTGCGCCGTCATGTCGGCGTCCTTGGGGTCATAGGTTTCGTCGGCGGCGATCTCGATCCCGTATTCGCCCACCACGTCCTTGCATTGCGCCTGCATCGAGGCACCGAAACCGTCCGTGCCCGAGATCATGCCGATCTTGCCGATCCCGCGTTTCTGCATGTCCTCGAATATCTTCTGGCAGGCCATGCGGTCGGTATGCGGGGTTTTGAAGGTATATGGCTTGACCGGCTGGACAATGTCGATGGCGCCGGCCAGCGAGATAAAGGGGATCTCGGCATCCTCGGCCACGGCCAGAATCGACATCGAGGTGCCGGTGGTGGTGCCGCCGATGATGGCCTGCACCTCGTCATCCTCGATCAGGCGGGTGGCGAAGGTGCGCGCCTTGTTGGCGTCGCCGCCGTCGTCGTAAAGCACCAGCGCGATCTGTTCGCCGTTGATGCCGCCCTTGGCGTTCTGTTCCTCGACCAGCATTTCCAGCGTCTTGGCCTCGGGGTCGCCAAGAAACGCAGCGGGGCCGGTCGCGGAAACCGAGGCGCCGATCTTGATTTCGGCGCTGGCGCCACCAGCAAGGCCAAGCGCGATCAGCGCGGCCGGAACGGTCGTCGTCAGGGTCTTTTTCATGGTCCTTCTCCTCCCAGAGAACTTGTTTGCTTATGCGGGTCAGGTCGCCGCGCGTGCAGGGGGGCGGGCAATGCGCGTGGCATCCCGCGTTGGCCGATGGCGGTCGAAAACTTCTGTCACGGCGCTCCCCCTCACCTTGCCAGATTATCATTGACCGGCCGGTCGGTTTATGCAACAAAAATTTTCAGGGAGCCCTGAAGTCGGGGCAAGGGAGTTCTATCTATGACCGAAACTGTCCTGACGGCCTTGGCCGACGGTGTGCTGACGCTGACGCTGAATCGCCCCGACAAGCTTAACTCCTTTAACGAAGAAATGCATCTCGCGCTGCGGGCCGGACTGCAAAGGGCCGAAGAGGATGATGCGGTGCGCGCGGTGCTGCTGACCGGGGCCGGGCGCGGCTTTTGCGCCGGTCAGGATCTGGGCGACCGCGATCCGCGCAAGGGCGGCCCTGCCCCCGATCTGGGCCATACGCTGGAAAGTTATTACAATCCGTCGCTGCGGCTGCTGCGCTCACTGCCCAAGCCGGTGGTTTGCGCGGTGAATGGCGTGGCGGCCGGGGCCGGGGCGAATATCGCCATCGCCTGCGATATCGTGCTGGCGGCCAGATCTGCGAAATTCATTCAGGCTTTCGCCAGGATCGGGCTGGTGCCGGATGCCGGAGGAAGCTGGTCGCTGGCCCGCATTCTGGGCGAGCCGCGCGCCAAGGCGCTGGCCATGACCGCCGAACCGTTGCCCGCGGAAAAGGCCGCTGAATGGGGCCTGATCTGGAAGGCGGTCGAGGATGATTCGCTGATGGACGAGGCCGCGGCGCTGGCGAAATCGCTGGCGGCAGGGCCGACGCTGGGGCTGGGCCTGACCAAGCAATTGATCCAGTCCGCCGCCGTCAACAGCCTTGACCAGCAGCTTGACATGGAGCGCGACTGCCAGCGGCAGGCAGGCCGCAGCGCCGATTATGCCGAAGGTGTGACGGCATTCCTGGAAAAGCGCAAACCGGAGTTCACGGGGCAATGAACGACATGACAACGAAACCCGTCGCCGAAATGACCCCGCAGGAACTGGCCGAGGCCTCGGCCCGGGCAATGTGGAACGATGATTCCGCAAGCCAGCGGCTGGGCATGAGCCTGGACCATATCGCGCCGGGCGAGGCGACGCTGTCCATGACCATCACCAAGGACATGTCGAACGGCCACGGAAATTGCCACGGCGGCTATATCTTTACGCTGGCCGACAGCGCATTCGCCTTTGCCTGCAACAGCTATAACCAGATGGTGGTCGCGCAGCATTGTTCGGTCACCTATCTGCTGCCCGGCCGTATCGGCGACAGGCTGACGGCAAGTGCGCGCGAGGTTTCGCGCCGCGGCCGCTCGGGCATCTACGACATTCGCATCACCAATCAGGACGGCCAGCACGTGGCCGAGTTCCGCGGCCATTCCCGCACCGTCAAAGGCACCCATCTGCCGGTCGAAGCCTGACCGCAAACCCATCGCAAGGGGAGGAAACCATGCAATCACTGGCGCCCGAAAGGAAAGAACTGGACCCCATCGAAATCGCCTCGCGCGATGAGATCGAGGCCCTGCAATTCCACCGCATGAAGCGGTCGCTGAAACACGCTTTCGAAAATTCGCCCTTCTACCGCAATCAGTTCATCGAACATGACGTTCACCCCGAGGAACTGAAATCGCTTGCGGATATCGCGAAGTTTCCCTTTACCGCCAAGCAGGATCTGCGCGACACCTATCCCTTCGGCATGTTCGCCGTGCCGCAGTCGAAACTGGTGCGTATCCACGGGTCGTCCGGCACCACGGGCAAGCCGACGGTGGTGGGCTATACCCAAGCCGACATCGACCATTGGGCCAACCTCATCGCACGCTCGATCCGCGCTGCCGGGGGACGCCGGGGCGACATCCTGCACAACGCCTATGGCTATGGCCTGTTCACCGGCGGCTTGGGCGCGCATTACGGGGCCGAGCGGCTGGGCTGCACCGTCGTTCCCATCTCGGGCGGCATGACCGAGCGGCAGGTGACGCTGATCGACGATTTCAAGCCGCGCATCATCATGGTGACGCCCAGCTATATGCTGTCGATCCTGGACGAGTTCCGCCGGCAGGGTCTGGACCCGCGCGAATCCTCGCTGGAGATCGGCATTTTCGGGGCCGAGCCCTGGACGAACGCCATGCGGCAGGAGATCGAGGAAGCCTTCAACATGCATGCCGTCGATATCTATGGCCTGTCCGAGGTCATGGGCCCCGGTGTCGCCATGGAATGCGTCGAGACCAAGGACGGGCTGCACATCTGGGAGGATCATTTCTACCCCGAGATCATCGACCCGGTGACGGGCGCGGTGTTGCCGGACGGTGAAATGGGCGAGTTGGTCTTTACCACCCTGACCAAAGAGGGGCTGCCGATGGTGCGCTATCGCACCCGCGACCTGACCCGCCTGCTGCCCGGCACCGCGCGCTCAATGCGGCGGATCGAAAAGATCACCGGCCGCAGCGACGACATGATCATCCTGCGCGGCGTCAACGTCTTCCCCACCCAGATCGAAGAGCAGATCCTGAAATGCGCCGGGCTGGCGCCGCATTTCCAGATCGAGCTGACCCGCTCGGGGCGCATGGACAGCATGACCGTGCATGTCGAATGCACCCCCGCGATGGCCGAAGATTCCGCCCGCGCCAAGTCGGCCAAGGAACTGGCGCATCACATCAAAAGCGTGGTCGGCGTCTCGACCCGGATCGAGATCAGGGACCCCGATGCCATCGCCCGTTCCGAGGGCAAGGCCAAGCGGGTGCTTGACAACCGGCCCAAGACATGATGCCGCAGCCCGGCTGCCGGCATGACATGCGGACGCGAACCCGCTAAGTCATCAGGGGGCCGTCGGTGCCCCCTTGTTTTTTCTCGCCTTCCGATCGCAGGCGAACAAATGATCTTATGAGGCACAACATGGCTCGGACACGGGCAGTGGATTTCGAGGAAAAGCAACGCGGCCTTCTGGACAAGGCCGCCGAGGTCTTTGCGGATCTGGGCATGGAAAAGGCATCCATGGCACAGATCGCCGCGCATAGTCAGGTGTCCAAGGCGCTGCTTTATCATTATTATCCCAGCAAGGACGCGCTGATCTTTGCCATCATCATCACCCATCTGGAAGAGCTCGACGCCGCCATCGAGGATGCCGACGACCCCAACCTGCCGCCGCAGCAGCGGCTGCGCCGGTTGGTGGGCACGGTGCTGGAAAGCTATCGCGGCGCGGACAACCAGCACAAGGTGCAGCTCAACGCCACCCCGGCCCTTGGCGACGAACAAAAGGCCGAGATCATGGGCGTCGAACGGCGCATCGTCAAACGGTTCGCGGTGGTTCTGCGCGAGATCAACCCCGATCTGGACGATCCGCAACGGCCCTTGCTGACGCCGGTCACCATGTCGCTTTTCGGCATGATGAACTGGGTCTATATGTGGTTCCGCGACGGCGGCCGTATCACCCGCGAGGATTACGCCGACGTGGCGACGACGCTGATCCTGGAAGGGATCAAGGCGGTCCGGTAAGGCCCCGCCGAACTGTTCCGGCGACCTCGCGCGACGGCTATTATCCGGACCCTGCCCGGCTGATTGAGCATTTCCCCTGATCCGTAACGGCCATCAGCTGAGAGGGACCGGAAACATCCGGACTTCCTGCCTGTCCGGCCGACACGAAAGCGGTGCCGAAGCACCGCTTTCTTTCAGCCTATTCCGCCGCCTGTGCCAGCGGCCATTCCTTGGCAACCATGGTCAGCACGTCGTATTGCGCGACGACCTCGGCCTTTTGATTGGTCACCTGACAATCCCAACGCACCTCGCCGTGGTCGGCGTTTTGACGCGGGTTGATCTCTTTGCAGGTCAGCCGCACCTGCAAGCTGTCGCCGAAATAGACCGGGGTCAGGAAACGCAGGTTGTCCACGCCGTAATTGGCCAGCACCGGGCCGGGGTTGGGTTCGACGAACAGGCCCGCCGCGAAACTGGCGATCAGATAGCCATGCGCCACGCGGTCGTCGAAGAACGGATTGGCCTTGGCCGCTGCCTCGTCCATATGCGCATAAAAGGTGTCGCCGGTGAAATGGGCGAAATGCTCGACATCCTCGCGGGTGATGGTGCGGGTCGCGGTGACAAGCTGGTCGCCGATACGCAACTCGGCCAGCGATTTGCGGAACGGATGCGTGCCCTGCTGCACGTCCGCGCCGGGGACCCAGCGCCCGGTGACGGCCGACAGCAGGCGCGGCGCGCCCTGCACGGCGGTGCGCTGCATGTAATGCTTGACGCCACGGATGCCGCCCAGCTCTTCGCCGCCGCCGGCCCGGCCCGGCCCGCCATGCACCAACGGCGCCAAGGGCGAGCCATGCCCGGTCGAGGATTTGGCCGAGGCGCGGTTGCCGATCATCACCCGGCCATGCCAGGGGGCCACGTTCAGAACCACCTCTTCGGCCACCTTCGGATCGTCGGTAAAGACCGAGGTGACAAGCGAGCCCTTGCCCATCCGCGCCAGCGTCACCGCTTCGTCCAGATCGTCATAGGGCATGACGGTCGAGACCGGGCCGAAAGCCTCGACCTCATGCACCGCCTTGGCAGAAAAGGGTTTTCCGGCATACATCAGCACCGGATTCAGGAAGGCGCCCACCGCCGCGTCACCCGAGGCAAGGCGCACCGCATCAGGATCTCCGGCAACGATTTCCGCCGCCGCCTGCAAGTCGCGGATGCGTTCGCGCACCTCTTTGCGCTGGTCGAGGCTGGCCAGCGGCCCCATCCGCACCCCCTCGTCACCCGGCAGGCCGACCGCGGTCTTGGCCAGCCGATCCCCCAGTGCGGCGACCAGCGCGTCGACCTGCGCCCGCGGCGCGATGACGCGGCGGATGGCGGTGCATTTCTGTCCGGCCTTGACCGTCATCTCGCGCGCCACCTCGCGCACGAACAGGTCGAACTCGGGCGTGCCCGCCACCGCATCCGGCCCCAGGATCGAGGCGTTCAGACTGTCCGCCTCCATGGTGAAGCGCACGGAATTGGCGACAATGGCGGGATGGGTCTTGAGCTTGCGCCCGGTCCAGGCCGAGCCGGTAAAGGTCACGGCATCCTGTTCCGTCACATGGTCCAGCAGATCGCCAACCGAGCCGCAGATCAGTTGCAGCGCGCCTTCGGGCAGGATGCCGGTTTCGACGATGCGGCGCACCATCAACTCGGTCAGATAGGCGGTCTGGCTGGCGGGTTTGACCACACAGGGAACGCCCGCCAACAGCGTCGGCGCGATTTTTTCCAGCATCCCCCAGATGGGAAAGTTGTAGGCGTTGATATGCACCGCCACGCCATGCAACGGCGTCAGGATATGCTGGGCGCTGAAGCTGCCGTCCTTGGACAGTCCCTCGACGTCGCCATCGGTCAGAACGCGGGTATTGGGCAATTCGCGCCGACCCTTGGAGGCATAGGTCAGCATGGTGCCGATGCCGCCCTCGATATCCACCCAGCCGTCCGTGCGGGTGGCGCCTGTGTGCAGGCTTTCGGCGTAGAATTCCTCTTTCTGCGCCATCAGGGCCAGACCCAGCGCCTTGAGCATGGCGGCGCGTTCGTGAAAGGACATGGCGCGCAGCTTTGGCCCGGCTTTCTCGCGGCCATGGGCAAGGGCGGCGGCAAAGTCGATGCCGGAGGAGTCGATCACGGCAACCGGCATGCCGGTCGCGGCATCCAGCAAGGGCTGGCCGTGTTTGCTGCCGGGCGTCCAGCGGCCGCAAACATAGCTTTCAAGACGGCGCGGAGTGGTCATGGGGCGTTTCCTTGGTCAGTCGTAAGATGGTCGGTCGGTGGCGTGCCGGGGCGCGGCATGCCTCCGATCCCGATTACAGGCCGAGCGCGGCCAGATGTTCCGAGGCCAGTGCCTCCCAGCGCGACAGCAGCGTCTCGTTGGGGCTGTGGCGCAGGCCAAAGCGCGCCAGCGTCTCATAACGGCCCGAGCGGGTCAGGCCAAAGCCCGCCGCCACGCGCGGCCGCCAATAGGCAAGGGCGGCGCGGGCGTCCTCGCGTCCCGCGTCGGTCGCGACGATCCGTTCCAGCCCTTCCAGACCCAGTTCGGCGTGGCGTGCCTCGCGCGGGGCGATCTCGCGAAACACCTCGGCCAGCGGGCCATAGGACACGCGGGTCAGCTCGGTCATCTGCACGCCCGTGGCCAGCCCCTGCAGCACGTTCATCACCACCGCATCGGTCCAGCCGGTGATCGGATAATGCAGCACCGACAACCGCATGTCGCCCGGCAGCCGGGCCGTGCCCAGATCGGCGTCGCGGGCAACGCGGGCCGCCCAGTCGTGGCTGGTCTGGTAACGCGCCACATCGGTGCCGAATTCGCCCATCACCCGCAGCACGCGTTCGGCGTGATCGGCCTTTTCCAGCGTGATGCGGCTTGCGGCGATGCGTCCCCTGATGCCGGGGGCAAAGTTGATCGCGTTCGCAAAACCGGCCGAACCGGCCAGTTCGCTGTCCACGAAGGACGACATCAGCCGCAAAAGCTCGCCGCGATAACGGGCGGGCGCGTTGTCGGGCGCGGTCAGAACCCCGCCCTGCGCCAGATAGTCCTCGATATTCATGGTGTCGGACATCGGTTTCCCCCCTGTGCCCCGATCATTCGTCATAGGTCACGACCACGCGGCTGCTGATCGGATAGGCTTGGCAGCTCAGCACATATCCGGCGCGGACCTCGTAATCTTCCAGCGCGTGGTTCACCGCCATCTCGACCTCGCCTTCCAGCACTTTGCAGCGGCAGGTCGAACAGACGCCGGCCTTGCAGGAAAACGGTGCGTCCATGTTGTTGGCCAGCGCCGCCTCCAGGATCGTCTCGCCCTCGCGCGGGATCTGGAAGTTGCGCGTGGTGCCGTCCAGCGTCACCGTCGCCTCCACGCCCTCGCCGGCCCCGATCGCATCGCGCGAGACCGGGCGGACACGGGCGCGGCCCGGCTGGCTGCTGGCGAACAGTTCGAACTTGATCCGGTCGTCGCCCAGCCCATGTTCGCGCAAGGATGCGGCGACGGTCAGCATCATCGGCTCGGGGCCACAGATAAAGGCGGTATCGACGGAGTCCGCATCCAGCCAGTGCTGGAACAGCGCCGTCATTTTTTCGGCGTCGATGCGGCCGGTGAACAGGTCGATTTCCTGCCCCTCCTGCTCAAGCACATGGATGACCGAGAAGCGGCCGAGATAGAGGTTCTTCAGGTCCTCCAGCTCTTCGCGGAACATGATCGTGTTGATCTGGCGGTTGGCATAGACCAGCGTGAACCGGGCGGCGGGTTCGCGCGCCAGCACCGTCTTGATGATCGACAGGACCGGCGTGATGCCCGAACCGGCGGCAAAGCCCAGATAATGCTTGTCGGCCTCGGGCTGGAGCGGGGTGAAAAACTTGCCCATGGGGGGCATTGCCTCGATCTCGATGCCGGGCGTCAGGTTTTCGTTCGCCCAGGTGCTGAAGGCGCCGCCATCGACACGCTTGATGCCGACGCGCAGGCAGCCTTCGTCCTTGCCGGCACAGATCGAATAGGACCGGCGCAGTTCCTCGCCATCGAAATCGCGGCGAAAGGTCAGGTATTGCCCTTGGGTAAAGTCGAACAGCGCGCGATCCTCGTCACGGGGCGCAAGGGTGACGACCACCGCGTCCCGCGTTTCGCGGCGCACGTCGGTGACCTTCAGCGGATGGAAGCGTGCCATGTGGGTATCCTTCCTGAAGCGGGGTGCATTCTCAGATGCATTTGAAATAATCAAAGGGTTCCAGACAGTCCTTGCAGCGATAGCTTGCCTTGCAGGGCGTCGAGCCGAACTGGCTGATCTTTTCGGTATTGGCCGAGCCGCAGCGCGGGCAGGCGATGGTCAGGTTCGCGCCGCTCATCCGGGCGATGCGCCCGGCCAGCACCCCATCCGCCGCCGTGCCGTCGATTGGCGGGGCGATGCCATAGGCGCGCAGCTTTTCCCGCCCCTCGGCGCTGATCCAATCGGTGGTCCAGGCCGGGGTCAACTGGCGTTCCAGCCGCAGCTTTTCGACACCATGGCCGCGCAGGGCGGTTTCGATGTCCAGGTTGATGATGCTGGTCGCGGGGCAGCCCGAATAGGTCGGCGTGACCTTGACGACCAGCGTATCGCCCTGCCATTCGACATCACGGATGATGCCCAGATCGGTCAGGCTGATGACCGGGATTTCCGGGTCGGGCACCTGTGAAAGCCAGCCCCAGACCTCTTCGACACTGGGATGGGTCGCCGTGGTCATGACGCGTTACCAGCTTGCGCCCGGATAGGCGCGCTGCAGGAACTGCATCTCGGCCAGGATATAGCCCAGAGCCTCGGTATGGATGCCCTGCTTGCCGCCCTTATGCGCGAATTCGCTGTCGGGGATCTGCAAGTTCGCCTCGGTCAGCACGTGGCGCAGCGCCGCATCCCAGCCGGCGCGCAGGCTGGCCGGATCGGGGGCGACGGCGCGCGCCGCGACCTCGGCATCCTTGTCGTCGCCCAGAAACATCTCGCCGGTATAGGGCCACAGGTCGTCCAGCGCCTGCTGCATCCGGTTGTGGCTTTCCTCGGTCCCGTCGCCAAGCCGCACCACCAGATCGGACGAGCGTTCCAGATGATAGGCCACCTCTTTGCCCGCCTTGGCCGCAATCTCGGCCACGCGCGGATCCGAGGATGCCGCCAGACCCTTCAGCAGCTCGTGGTGATAGGCGTCGAACAGGAACTGCCGCATCAGCGTATGGCCGAAATCGCCGTTCGGACGCTCGACGATCAGCAGGTTGCGAAAGTCCCATGCGTCGCGCAGATAGGCCAGTTCGTCGGCCGAGCGACCCTGCCCCTCGACCTCGGCGGCAAGGCCCAGCCAAAGCTGGGTCTGGCCGATCAGGTCCAGCGCGACATTGGCCAGCGCGATGTCTTCCTCCAGCGCGGGCGAATGACCGCACCATTCGGATACGCGATGCCCAAGGATCAGCGTGCTGTCGCCGATGCGCAAAAGCGTTTCGAAGAACGCCTCCTGCCCTGCATCGGGCTGGGGCACGGTCGGGTGGGCGGGATGGGCCTCGGCCTCGCGGCGGGCCAGTTCGGCCACCCCGGGCGTATTCATATCAGGCAGCGACGGCATCACATATGCCCCACTTCTTCAGGAATGTCGAAAAAGGTCGGGTGGCGATAGACCTTGGAGTTCGAAGGCTCGAACAGCGGCCCCTTGTCCGAGGGGCTGGAGGCGGTGATCTGCGCCGAGGGCACGACCCAGATCGAGACGCCTTCGTTGCGGCGGGTATAGACGTCGCGGGCGTTCATGATCGCCATTTCGGCGTCCGGCGCATGCAGGCTGCCGACATGGCGGTGGTTCAGCCCGTGCTGACCCCGGATGAAGATTTCCCAGAGCGGCCATTCCTTGGACATTGTTCTCTCCCCTAAACTTGGCTTTCACGCGGGTGGCGCGTGTTCCTGGCGGTGGGCCTGTTACTCGGCTGCGACGTGGGCGCGGCGGGCGGCGGCTTTTTCGGCATGGGCCATCAGCCCCTCGCGGAACCATGCGCCGTCGTCCCATGCCTTGACCCGGGCGCCCAGCCGGTCCTTGTTGCAAGGGCCGTTGCCGGCGATCACGTCGAAGAATTCCGACCAGTCCGGCTCGCTGAAGTCATAGCCGCCCTTTTCCTCGTTCCATTTCAGGTTCGGGTCGGGGACGGTCAGCCCCAGATATTCGGCCTGCGGCACGGTCTGATCGACGAATTTCTGCCGCAGCTCGTCATTGGTGTTGATCTTGATCTTCCAGGCCATGGATTGGGCCGAATGGACCGAGTCCTTGTCAGAGGGACCGAACATCATCAGCGACGGATACCAAAGCCGGTTCAGCGCGTCCTGCGCCATCCGTTTCTGCGCCGGCGTGCCCTGCGCCATCTTCATCATGATGGCGTAGCCTTGGCGCTGGTGAAAGCTTTCCTCTTTGCAGATGCGGATCATGGCGCGGGAATAGGGACCGTAAGAGGTGCGTTGCAGCGGCACCTGGTTCATGATCGCCGCGCCATCCACCAGCCAGCCCACGGCGCCCATGTCGGCCCATGTCAGCGTCGGATAGTTGAAGATCGAGGAATATTTCATCTTGCCGGCGTGCAGCAGCTCCATCAGCTCGTCGCGCGATACGCCCAGCGTCTCGGCGGCGGAATACAGATACAGCCCATGCCCGGCCTCGTCCTGCACCTTGGCCAGCAGGATCGCCTTGCGCTCCAGCGTGGGGGCGCGGGTGATCCAGTTGCCCTCGGGCAGTTGGCCCACGATCTCGCTATGGGCGTGCTGGCCGATCTGGCGGATCAGCGTCTTGCGATAGCCCTCGGGCATCCACTCCTTGGGCTCGACCTTTTCACCGCGGTCAATACGTTCTTGAAAGGCGATTTCCTCGGGGGTCATCTCCTCGCGGGGTTTGGTCCCTTCGGACTTCACAAGCTGGGCATACATGACAAACTTCTCCCTGGATCAAACGCGTTCGAGGATAAGGGCAATGCCCTGCCCCACACCGATGCACATGGCGCAAAGCGCATAACGCCCTCCGCTGCGATGCAGTTGATACATCGCGGTCGTCACAAGCCGGGCCCCGGACATGCCAAGCGGATGGCCGATGGCAATAGCGCCGCCGTTCGGGTTCACATGGGCGGCGTCGTCGGGCAGGCCAAGGTCGCGCAGAGTCGCCAGCGCCTGACTGGCAAAGGCCTCGTTCAATTCTATCACATCCATCTGCCCGATGGTCAGTCCCGCGCGCGCCAGCACCTTTTTGGCGGCAGGCGCCGGGCCGATGCCCATGATGCGCGGTTCGACCCCGGCTGCGGCCATGGCGACGATGCGCGCCCGGGGCGTCAGGCCGTGCCGTTGCGCCGCAGCGCCCGACAGGATCGCCAAGGCGGCAGCGCCGTCGTTCACACCCGAAGCATTGCCGGCTGTGACCGTCAGGTCGGCGCCGTTCACGCCCCGAAGCTTGGCCAGCACTTCGGCCGTGGTGCCGGGGCGCGGGTGTTCATCGGTATCAAAGACGACGGGCTCGCCCTTTTTCTGCGGGATCGAGACGGGCACGATCTCATCGGCAAAGACGCCGGACTTGTGCGCGGCTTCCCAGCGGGCCTGGCTGCGAGCGGCAAAGGCGTCCTGATCGGCGCGGCTGATGGCGAAATCGGCCGCCACATTGTCGGCGGTCTGCGGCATGCTGTCGATGCCGAACTGCGCCTTCATCGCCGGGTTCACGAAGCGCCAGCCGATGGTGGTGTCATAGACGGCATTGGCTCGGGAAAAGGCGGCTTCCGCCTTGGGCATTACGAAGGGCGCGCGGGACATGCTTTCGACGCCGCCGGCGATGACGAAATCGCAATCCCCCGCCTTGATCGCACGGGCCGCCATGCCGACCGCGTCCATCCCTGATCCGCAAAGCCGGTTCACCGTGGTTGCCGGCACGCCCACCGGCATTCCGGCCAGCAGCACCGCCATGCGTCCGACGTTGCGGTTATCCTCGCCGGCCTGATTGGCGCAGCCATAGATCAGATCATCGACAGCCGACCAATCCACGCCGGGGTTGCGCTCCATCAGGGCTTTCAGTGGCAGCGCGGCCAGATCGTCCGCCCGGACCGAGGCCAGCGCCCCGCCATAGCGACCAATCGGCGTGCGCACCGCATCACAGATGAAGGCGTCCTGCATGCTCTCTCCCATAATTTTTGGCGAAGGCCGGTGATTCTCCAATTCACCGACCGGTTGGTCAGTTATATGCGCTCAAACATCACAAAGAAAGAATTTTCTTGCAGCTATGTGTGATGTTTTAAGATGTGAAAAATATAAATTTTATGATTCATTGAGTTGTGCTGGAAAGTTCAACCAGCCGCAACTCGCTTTCCCGGGTGGTTTCGGGCAAAAAGCCATCGTGGCCTTCGAAATGCGCCCCGATCCAGCGGTCCGCATCCGGGGAAAGCTGCCGATACAGGCGTCGAAACAGCGCCCGCGCCTCGTGCCCTTTCCAGTCTGGCGGCAGCGCCCCTTGCGGCAGTCGCGGATCGCGCAGCAGAACCCCGCGATAGTCATGCACCAGCAGCAAACGGGCGATCAACGCCATCTCGTCGGAGATCGCCGGACCTGCCTCGGCCAGCGGCGCAAACCGCGCCAGCATGTCCAGATAGCGCTGGTGCAGCGCCGAGAGGTCCCAGAACTGCCCGATCCGCCCCAGCTCTGGCGGGTCCGGGGCGCGCAACAGCAAGGCCCCCTCGGGCAGCGCCTGACCCCGATCGGGGCGGATAAAGACCGAGCCGCCCATGTGCCCCATGCGCTGGTGGCGGGCCGCATCCTCGGACAGGTCGGGCGCATGCAGGATCTGCCAGCCCTGCGATGGGACCTCGGCCTTGTAAAGCAGCCCCGCCGCTTGGTCGAATTCACGCTGGGCCGAGGCGTCCAGCCGGTAATAGCTGCGCCGCCCCAGCCGTTCGCCCCGCAACCGATGGGCGGCGACAAGACGCGATACGGCGGTGCGCACCAACGATTCGCTGATGCCCACCCGCTCGCAAACCTCGATCAGCGTCCCGGTCCACAGCACACCGCCGCGCGGCACAACGACATCGCCATAAACGGTGACGATGAACGCTGCCGAACGCAGGCCCATGCCCTGCAATATCCCGTCGATCACCCGATGCCCGGCCGCTGCACCCTGCATGTTTCCCCGCTGTCTGGAACCTTCGCCATTGAAGCCGGGAAAGGGCGCAGGTGCAATCCGGGCCTTGCCCGCCCCCGCCTTGCGCACCGCAAGGAACTGAATGGATGGGCGATCCCGGTCAGGCGGCGGGCGCGCGTCCCGCCGCCCGCAGGATCGCCATGGTTGCGGCATGGGCCATAGCAGCGCGACCAAGCGCATCGACTTTGCCCGAGAGCGCGCGATGCGGCACCTCGACGCTGATGATCACGCCTTCGGGGATCGCCTGCGCCAACCCGATCAGGTCGATGCCGCCCTGCCCCGGAAACAATCGCTCGTTTCGCGCAATGTGGATCAGCGCTTCGTCGCTGGGATCAAAGGGCACCGCGCCGTCGCAGAACTGGACATAGTTCACGCGGTTGCGCGGCAGCGCCGCGACCTGCTGCAGCGTGCCGCCCGAGCGGTCGAAATGCAGCGCATCGACCAGCACGCCGCCATTGGGCCGATCCGCCGCCTCGACGATCTTTTGCGCCGCGATCAGATCAGGCACGGCGGTCCAGGGCATGAACTCCAGATCCGCCGTCAGCCCATGCGGCGCGGCAAGATCGCAAAACCGCGCAAAGTTTTCGGTCAGCCGCACCGTATCGCCATCGTCGCCGGCCACCAGGACATGGCGCGCGCCCAACGCCTGACAGCGGGCGCAGAAACGCGCGAACAAGTCCCAGTCGTTTTCGGGCTTCAGCCGGATGATCTCGACATCGCCGATGCGGACGCCGGTATCGTCCAGCGCCGCGCGGACCTCGGCCAGCGCGCGGTCGTCGGTCAGCAGCGGATAATCCGCCTCGGCCCCCGGCGCGGCGGGCAGGATGCGCAGCCCGACCATATCATAGCCGGTGGCGGCGGCGATGCGGACGGCCTCGACCGGGGCGACCTCGAATGTGGTCAGGAAGGCCAGCGAAAGCGGATGCGTCATCGGCCCCTCACTTGAGCGGAGAGAAGGCAAGCGGCATGGCGATCTGGCTGGTCATGTCGGGCGACAGCCAGTCCGGGCCACCTTTGGGCGGCCATTTGCTGTCGGCCACGGACTTCGCCCGCGCCTCGGACCGCGCGGTCAGGCTTTCATAGGGCCAGATCTGGGTCAGCCGCGGCTCTCCGTCCAGACCATACATGGCGACGGTCAGTTTCGAATAAGCCTCGCGCGGGGGCACGGCCTCGCGCCATTTCTCCATCGTCGGGACAATGCCGTTCACCTTGGTCCTGTAGGTGCGGAACTCATAGACCGGGCCAAAACTGCCCGCCTGAACCGGGGGCAGGAAATCCAGCGCCCGATAGCCCTCCATCGACAGCCGCACCAGTTGCTCGGTACAGCCAAAGGGGTTGTCCGACCGCAAGGCGCGTTCGCGTTCGTCGTAAAGCTGCGCAAGGCTGTCAAAGGCGCGCAGGACAAAGACCCGGTTCAGCGTGCCGATGTCGGTGCCCCATGCACCGCACAGCCGGCCCTGCCCCTGTGCCACCCATGCCTCGATCCCCGGCGCGGCCTTGCCGGCACCGAAGATCACCGTGTCCAGCGTGGCGAGTTCGTAATAGCTCATGCGTTTTCCTCCTGTGAAAGCCCCGTCACGGGCTGGCCGGCCAGAACGCGGCCGGCGATATAGCCGAATGTCATGCCGGGCCCCAGCGTGATGCCGCCCGACGGGTAATGGCCGCCCATGATCGAGGCCATGTCGTTGCCGATCGCAAACAGTCCCGGAATTGGCCGCGCCTGCGCATCCAGCACCCGCGCCGCCGCGTCGGTCCTGACGCCGGCAAAGGTGCCAAGCGATCCGGGCACGATCCTGACCGCATAGAACGGCCCCTTTGCCAGCGGCGCGAGCGAGGGGTTGGGGACGTGCTCCATGTCGCCCTGCACGCGGTTGTAAAGGCTTTCGCCGCGATGAAAATCGGGATCGCGCCCCTGCGCGGCATGGGTGTTGAAGCGCGCCACGGTTTCGACCAGCGTGACGCCGGGAATGTCGCAGGCGCGGGCCAGCTCTTCCAGCGTGCGGCCGCGTTTCAGATAACCGCTGCGGATCGCCGGACCCAACGGAAAGGGAAAGGGCTTCGTCCACCCAAGCCCCCAGCGGCGCTGCGCCTTGTGATCGGCGATCAGCCAGCACTGGGGTGCGCTTCCCTGAGGCGTGGCGGCAATCAGCGCCTGCATGAAATCGTGATAGCTGTCGGCCTCGCTGGCAAAGCGACGGCCTTGCGGGGTCACGGCGATGATGCCCGGCTTGGCGCGCTCGACCAGATGCGGGAAATGCGCGGTCGAGCCATCCGGGCGCGGCACCAGCGAAACCGGGGCCAGCGCGACATTCGCGGCAAGCTCGTCATCCACCAAGGCGCCTGCGGCCTCGGCCAGTCGCAGCCCGTCGCCGGTGTTGGACCGGGGCGCGGCCGAGAAATGCCCCGCCCCGCCGCCCGCCTGCGGCGCAAGCGCATCCAACCGCGCCGGATCATGCGGAAACCCGCCCGTCGCCAGCACGACGCCGCGCGCGGCCTGCACCAGCACCTCGCCCTGAGGCGTGGCAAGACGGGCACCGGTGACCCGCCCGTCCTCGCGCTGCAAAGCCACCACCGGCGCGCTGTCGAGCAGCGTCACGCCCTTGTCCAAGGCCGAGCGCATCAGCCGCGCCACCAGCGCATTGCCGTTCACAAGCTGCATTCCCCGCCGCCGCAACGCCAGATCGCGCAGATGCCGCAGGACACGCCCTGCCGCATACAGCGCCGAACGCGGGCTGCGGCGGACCGAAAAGAAGTGGCGCATGTCAGCACCGCTGGCGATGCCCATGCCCCAAAGGCTGACCACGTCCAGCGGCGGGCGCAGCTTGCCGATCCATTCGCCCAAGGCCCGCCCGTCATAGGGCATGACCGAAACCGAACGCCCCCCCTTGGCCGCCCCCGGCGTCTGGTGAAAATCCGGGATGCTGTTGCCATCGACCCAGCGCATCTGGGTGTGGTCCTGAAAAAAGCTGACCATCTCGGGGCCATTTTCCAGAAAAACTTCGATCCGGGGATCGTTGGCGCGGTTGCCCAACTCGCTCTTGAGGTATTCACGCGGGGCTTCCAGCGGCTCGTCGATGCCGGCCGCCCGCGCCAGCGGATTGCGCGGGATCCAAAGCCAGCCCCCCGACCAGGCGGTGGTGCCGCCAAAAACCGGCTCTTTCTCGGCCAGCACCACGCGCAGCCCGAAATGTGCCGCGGTAACCGCCGCCGCCAGCCCCGAGGCCCCCGAGCCAATAACCAGCACATCGCAGGTCAGCCTGCGTTCGGATGAAGCTTCCATTCTCTCCTGCCCGTCAGGGGCGCGAGCCGGGAAAACGCCTATGCGCTTTTCCGTCCGTTTTCGGCATCGGCATCGATGGCCCTGACATTCGCCTGAAAATACTTGATTCCTGCGGCGGCCGTGCCCAACTCGGCTGCCGCTTCCTGAAGACGCGGCGCCAGTTCCGCCATGCGGGTCGGCGTCATGCGCACCGCCGGACCGGCAATGGACAAACAACCCAGCACCGGCCCGGTGCCGTGATAGCGCACAGGCACCGCCATGGCCGCCATGCCGGCGATATAGCTGTCCACCGCGGTGGCATAGCCGCGCGCCCGCGCCTCGGCCAGTTGCTGAAGCAGCAAGGTGATGCTGCCCGGCGCATTCGGCCCTGCGCCTTCGGCCTCGCGCAGCAGCCCTTGCGAGCCGACGCGGGCCAGTGCCTCGTCGTCGCTCATGCTGGCAAGCCATGCCTTGCCGCCCGACGAACTGGCCAGATGCACCACCACGCCCTGTTCCTGTCCGGGGTCGTAGCGCAGACCCCGTGTCGCCCCCTGCGCCACCGCCACCCAGATCAGCCGGTCTGCATCGACCATGGACAGCCGGATCAACTCTCCGGTGTCGGCGGCAAGCTGGTCCAGCACCGGCTGCGCGACGTCGGTGATGCCGGCGCGCCCCATGAAGCCAAGGCCCAGTGCCGGCAGTTTGATCGTCAGCGCGTAATCGCCGCCCGACTGCAACTGGCGGACATAGCCCAGACGGGCAAGCTCTTGCAGGGTGCGATGGACCCCGCTGGCTGGCTGGCTGGTCGCCGCTGCGATGACCGTGACAGGCATGCCCATCGGCTGATCCACCAAGAGTTCGACGATGGCGAGTGACTTTTCCAGAACGCTGCTCATGATCTGCTTCCGTTGTTGAAGACAGTTTCAGGTTCAGGGTTCAGCACCGAAAGGTCAACCGCGACACGATGTCCCGTCTCGGCCGCAGCGCGGATGGCATCCAGCACGATCAGGTTCGCGGTGGCGTCGCGTGCCGAAACCCGAGGTGCCCCGCCGCTGCGGATCAGGTCGGCGAAATGCGCAAGCTGCGCCTCATAGGGGTCGCCATGGCTGACGGGAACCTGCTGCGGCGACAGTTGCCGGGTCCAGTCCGGGGGGCCCTCGGGACGCCACAGGGTCAGGTCGGGCAGCGACAAGCCCGCCAGCGTGCCGGCATAATGATGCGCCGAGACGGCATGCGCGGGGAAACGCGCCATGTTCTCGCCCGCCGTCAAATCCCATGCCCAAGGCCCGACCGCCGCATCCGAGATGCACAGCGTGGCCAGCCCACCTTTCGCAAAGGTCAGGCAGACCGCCGCCGTATCCTCGACCGGGAAACCGCGGCTGGCGTGGCTGGCGATGGCCTGCACGTCGGCAATCTCGCCAAAGAAATACCGCAAGAGGTCGATTTCGTGGACCAGATTGATCAGCAGCGGCCCGCCCGCGCCTTTGCTGCTGCGCCAGGGGGCGGCGAAATAGCCATCCGGCTTGGCCAGCGAACAGGTCACCGTCGCCATGACCAGATCCCCAAGCGCACCGTCCTGAATGGCTCTATGCGCGGCGCGAATGATCGGGTTGTGGCGGCGATGATGACCGATCAGCAGCGGCACACCGGTCCGATCCCCCACGGCGATCAGTTGCAGCGCCGATTCCAGGCTCTCGGCCACAGGCTTTTCCAGCAGCACCGGAACCCCGGCGCGCAAAAGAGCTTGGGAAACAGGCAGATGGGTTTCGTTGGGCGTGGCCACGATAGCAGCCTGAGCCAAGCCTGAATCAAGCAGCGCCTGCACATCCGTCAGGCAAGGCACCCCAAGAGATTCCGCCAGAGCACGGCCAGCCGGGGCAGGCTCGACCAGCGCCGAAAGCCGCATCCCCGGCACGCGCGCCAGCGTGTCTATATGAGTTCGTCCGATGGCCCCTGCACCTATGACGGCGACCGCAATCTGATCCATTGGCGCCCCCCTGCTGCGACCCTGTTGGAGGCATCAAGCCAGAATGTAATTCGGAAGTCAATTTTAATATTGAATGAAATTCCACTTTATATAAATCTGACATGGACAGGACGGTCGCAGGAATCGCCAATGCCGGCGCGGCTACGTGAAAGTCCCATATTTCGCCCGGTTCGTCCATTTTCAGACGGCAGGCGCGTGATTGTTTCGACATGCGGCGTCAGTCAGGCTGCGCGCATAGGCAAAAGGGAATGGCCATGGCTCAACCGTTGCGCATCGACGGGGAAACGCGTTTCTTTCCGATTATCGGTCACCCGATCAGGCAGGTGAAATCTCCCGCATCGCTTAGCCAGATCATGGCGGATCGCGGGTTCAACGGCATGGTGGTGCCGATCCATGTTCTGCCTCAGGACTTGCGGGACTGGCTGGCACAGGCAGCGGCTGTCCAGAATTGCCCCGGCATCGTGGTGACCGTGCCGCACAAGGGCCCCTGTCTGGAGTTCTGCACCCATCTGACGGCGCGGGCGCGGGCCTCGGGTGCAGTCAATATCATGATCCGGCGGGACTCGGGCTGGATCGGCGACGCCACCGACGGGCAGGGTTATCTGGACGGCATCGCCGCACAGGGCTTTGTCGTGGCCGGCAGGCCGGCGCTGCTGGTCGGGACCGGCGGCGCGGGTTCGGCCATCGCCTATGAGATTCTGGCGCGCGGGGCCTCGGAACTGGCGCTGCACGATATCGATCACAGCCGCCGCGACGCGCTGATCGCCCGGCTGAACGCGGCTTTTCCCCGCAAGGCCCGTGTCGGCGGCACCGATCCGCGCGGCTTTGCGTTGGTGGCCAACGCCACGCCGCTGGGCATGCGCGAAGGCGACGCGCTGCCGGTTCAGACCGATCTGCTGACGCCCGATCAATTCGTGGCCGATGTCGTCACCCGCCCGGCCATCCCGCCACTGATCGCCGCCGCGCGGGCCAAAGGTTGCAGCACGATGCCCGGCTCGGGCATGTTCGAGGCACAGGCCGTGCTTTTGGCTGAGCTGCTGATGGGGGTCCGGCAGATCGCACTGGAATGATGGCCGGGCGCGCGTGGTTTCGCCACACGCCGCCGATCGACAACCTGCCCGCATTTTGCCCAGCACGCCCGGAAAACGGGCAGGAATCCCGGTCCTGCCTGCATGATGCACAGCGCCGCAGGCGGCACCGATTGACCTTGGACCACAGCGGTCACTGTCTGGGCTCATGTTGGACACCAGCACAGATACGCGAATGCAACGCAGCCGGGGGGCCGCCAAGGTGCGGCTTGGCCCACGCGGGCTTGTGGATCTGGCGCAATCTGGCTCGGCCAAGGCGATGCTGCCGCGCGTGACTGCGGGCCGGCCCGAAATCGTCTTTCTGAACACGGCGGGCGGCCTGGCCTCGGGCGACAGGCTGGACTACCGGATCGAGCTGACGGCCGGCGCGCAGGCGCTGGCCACCACCCAGACCGCCGAGCGCGCCTATCGGGCCGAGGGCGGGCCGGCGCGGGTCACATTGCATCTGCAAGTCGGCAAGGGCGGCTGGCTGGACTGGCTGCCGCAAGAGACGATCCTTTTCAACGGCGCGGCGTTGCAACGCGACACGGTGGTCGAGCTTGCCACCGGCGCGGGCTGTCTTTTGCTGGAACCCATCGTGCTGGGCCGCATCGCCATGGGCGAGGATCTCCGCCGCCTGCACCTGATCGACCGCCGCATCGTGCGACAGGCCGGACGGGTTATCCATCACGACGCGCTGACGCTGGACGATGCGGCGCTGTCGCGGCTGTCCCACCCCTCGATGCTGGGCAATGCGCGGGCCATGGCAACGCTGGCGCTGATCGCCCCCCATGCTCCCGATCTGCTGGAACCCGCCCGTGCCGCCTTGGATGAACCGGGCGTCACCGGGGCCGCCAGCGCCCCGCCCGGCCGGCTGATCCTGCGCCTGCTGGCGGCTGACGGCTGGCCGCTGCGGCGCCAGATCAACCGCCTTCTGCGCGTGCTGCGCCCTGATCCCCTTCCCCGTATCTGGCAGGTCTGAGATGAACCTTACCCCCCGCGAACGCGAGAAACTGCTGGTATCGGTCGCAGCCATGGTCGCCCGCAACCGGCTGGCGCGCGGCGTCAGGCTGAACCATCCCGAAGCCATCGCGCTCATCACCGATTTCGTCGTCGAAGGCGCGCGCGACGGGCGCAGCGTCGCCGATCTGATGCAGGCGGGCGCGCATGTCGTCACAGCCGGCCAGTGCATGTCCGGCGTGCCCGAGATGATCGAGTCCGTGCAGGTCGAGGCCACGTTTCCCGACGGAACCAAGCTGGTGACCGTCCACCACCCCATCCGCCATGAGGTTTGAATGAAAAAACTTGCCACCCTCGCCGCCGCCACGCTTTTGCCGCAAATGGTGCTGGCCCATGCTGGCCACGACGACGGGCAGTTGATCGGAGGGCAGTTCATCGGCGGGTTGGCCCATCCCGTCGGCGGGGCCGATCACCTGCTGGCCATGATCGCGCTCGGCCTTTTGGCCGCGCAGATCGGCGGGCGCGCGCTTTGGGCGCTGCCGTTGGCCTTTGTCGCGGCGATGCTTGTCGGAGGGGCGGCGGGCTGGGCCGGTCTGCCCTTTGCCGGGGTCGAGCCGATGATTCTTGCCTCGGTGGTGATCCTTGGGGTGCTGGTCGCGATGGCCTCGCGGTTGCCGTTGGCGGTGCTGGTGCCGGGGGTGGCGCTGTTCGGCTTTGCCCATGGCTGGGCGCATGGGGCCGAGGGACCGGCACAGGGGCTGATCCTCTATACCGCGGGTTTTGCTGTCGCGACCATGGCCCTGCATCTGGCGGGGATCGCCGCCGGCACACTGCTGCAGCGCGGCACACTTTTGCGCGCACTGGGCGGTGGGACGGCCGCGGCTGGTCTTGCCTTGGCAATGGTGGGCTGAATGATCCCCGGCGAAATCCTTTCCGCGCCCGGCGAGATCGAGCTGAACAAGGGCCGCGAACCCGTCACCCTGCTGATCGCCAATACCGGCGACCGCCCGATCCAGGTCGGCAGCCATTACCACTTTGCCGAAACCAACCCGGCGCTGGCCTTTGACCGGCCAGCCGCGCGCGGCATGCGCCTTGCCATTCCCGCCGGAACCGCAGTCCGGTTCGAGCCGGGCCAATCGCGCGAGGTGCAGCTGATCCCCTATGCCGGCAGCCGTGTGGTGCAGGGGTTCCGCCAAGATGTGATGGGGGCGCTGTAATGGCTCCGCGACTTTCCCGCCCCGATTACGCCGCGCTTTATGGCCCGACCACCGGCGACCGCATCCGGCTGGCCGATACCGAATTGCTGATCGAGGTCGAACGCGACCTGACCATCGCGGGCGAGGAGGTCAAGTTCGGCGGCGGCAAGGTCGTGCGCGACGGGATGGGTCAAAGCCAGATCACCCGCGACGGCGGTGCGATGGATACGGTCATCACCGGCGTCGTGGTCTTTGACCATCGGGGCATCACCAAGGCCGACGTCGGCCTGCGCGATGGCCGCATCGCCGGGATCGGCAAGGCCGGCAACCCCGACACCCAGCCCGGCGTGACCCTGATCATCGGGCCGGGCACCGAGATCATCGCGGGCGAGGGCCGCATCCTGACCCCGGGCGGCATGGATTGTCATATCCATTTCATCTGTCCGCAACAGGTCGATCACGCGCTCCATTCCGGCATCACCACGCTTCTGGGCGGCGGCACCGGCCCGGCGCATGGCACCCTGGCCACCACCTGCACGCCGGGACCGTGGCATATCGCCCGGATGCTGGAGGCATGCGCCGAACTGCCGGTCAATGTCGGCATCGCCGGCAAGGGCAACGCCAGCCTTCCCGCGCCGCTTGACGAACAGGTGCGCGCCGGGGCCTGCGCGCTCAAGCTGCACGAGGACTGGGGCACCACCCCCGCCGCCATCGACAACTGCCTGACCGTCGCCGATGCGATGGACGTGCAGGTGATGATCCACACCGACACGCTGAACGAATCCGGCTTTGTCGAGGATACGATGGCCGCCATCGCCGGCCGCACCATCCATGCCTATCACACCGAGGGCGCGGGCGGTGGCCATGCCCCCGACATCATCCGTATGGTGGGAATGGCGAATGTGCTGCCCTCGTCCACCAATCCGACCCGGCCCTATACCGGCAACACCGTCGAAGAGCATCTGGACATGCTGATGGTCTGCCACCACCTTGACCAACGCGTCCCCGAGGACGTGGCCTTTGCCGAATCCCGCATCCGGCGCGAAACCATCGCAGCCGAGGATATCCTGCACGATCTGGGTGCCTTTTCTGTGATTTCCTCGGACAGTCAGGCCATGGGCCGGATTGGAGAGGTGATCATCCGCACATGGCAGACCGCCGACAAGATGCGCCGCCAGCGCGGCCGCCTGCCTGACGAGACGGGCCAGAACGACAACCTGCGCGCCCGCCGCTATATCGCGAAATACACCATCAACCCCGCCATCGCCCATGGCGTCAGCGGTCATATCGGCTCGGTCGAGGCAGGCAAGCGCGCCGATCTGGTCCTGTGGTCGCCGGCTTTCTTCGGGGTGAAGCCGGAAATGGTTCTGGTCGGCGGCCAGATCAGCGTGGCGCAGATGGGCGATCCGAACGGCTCGATCCCGGTCCAGCCGATCTTTTCACGCCCGATGTGGGGCCATACCGGCCGCGCCTCGGCCCTGTTTCTCAGCAAGGCGGGGCTGGAGGCCGGGGCCGGCGACGGGCTGGGCAAGGCCCTGATCGCGGTGGAAAACACCCGTGGCATCGGCAAGGCGGATATGGCGATGAACAGCGCCCTGCCCGACATCTCGGTCGATCCGGAAACCTATGAGGTGCGGGCCGATGGCGAACTGCTGACCTGCGAACCGGCCACGGAACTGCCGATGGCGCAACGATATTTCCTGTTCTAAGCAAGGCAAGCCATGATCCCGCACAGCCATCGCATCATCCGCAACGCCGCCGGCCCCTTCGATGCCCGGGTCGTGCTGGACTATGAAGCCCGCCTTGTGCGCCGCAAACGGCTGGCCTGCACGGGTGGCGATTTTCTAGTCGATCTGGCCGAAGTCGCCAGCCTTGAGGACGGCGATGCCTTTGAGCTGTCGGACGGCCGCATCGTCGTCGTCCGCGCCGCGGCCGAGCCGGTGCTGGTCATTCGCGGCCATCTGGCCCGGCTGGCATGGCATATCGGCAATCGCCACACCCCCTGCCGGATCGAAACCGACCGGCTCATCATCCGCCACGATCATGTGCTGGAGGCGATGCTGCGCCAGCTTGGCGCCCAGATCAGTCACGAGGAAATGCCCTTCCGCCCCGAGGGCGGCGCCTATGGTCACGGCCGCACCTTCGGCCACGACCATGGCCAGAACGGCCATGCACATGACCGCCATCACGGCTGAGGCCGCACGGTTGCGGCTGGCGCAATACCTGTCACCGGCCTTTCCGACCGGCGGCTTCGCCTGGTCGCAGGGGCTGGAATGGGCGATGGATCAGGGCGTCGTCACCCGCTCCAGCCTGTTTCAATGGCTGGCCGACTGGCTGGACCATGGCGCGGGGTGGTGCGACGCGGTGCTGCTGTCGCAGGCCTTGCGCAAAGAGGCAGATCATTCCGCGCTGGACGATCTGGCGCGGGCCATGTGCCCCAGTTCGCAGCGTCTGATCGAGACGGTGGAACAGGGCAGCGCCTTTGCAGCCAACATCGCCGCCCTGACCGGCGAGGCGCAACCCGTCGCAGCGCTGCCAGTGGCCATGGGCCGCGCCTGTCGCGCCATGCCTCTGCCCGCGCCCGAGATCATTGGCCATTATCTGCAAGCGCAGGCGGCGGCCCTGATCTCGGCGGCGGTGCGGTTCCTGCCATTGGGGCCGGTTGCGGGTCAGGCGATCCTGGCCCGCCTGCAGCCGGCGATCCTGACCGTCGCGACGCGTGCCGGAACTGCTGGCCCCAGCGATCTGGCCAGCGCCACATGGGGGGCGGATATCGCCGCGATGCGGCATGAGACAATGAGCGTAAGGATTTTTCGATCATGAGCAGTCACGGACCCCTGCGCGTCGGCATCGGTGGCCCGGTGGGCGCAGGCAAGACCACGCTGACCGAACAGATCGCCCGGGCGCTGGCCCCACGGCTGTCGATGGCCGTCATCACCAACGACATCTATACGCGCGAGGATGCCGAAGCCTTGATGCGCGCGCAGGTCCTGCCCGCCGAGCGTATCCGGGGGGTCGAAACCGGCGGCTGTCCCCACACGGCCATCCGCGAGGATGCCAGCATCAATCTGGCCGCCATCGCCGATCTGAACGCGGCCTTCCCCGATCTGGAGCTGGTGTTGATCGAATCTGGCGGCGACAATCTGGCGGCCACCTTTTCGCCCGAACTGGCCGACCTGACCATCTATGTCATCGATACGGCAGCAGGGCAGGACATCCCCCGCAAACGCGGCCCCGGCCTTGCACGTTCGGACCTGCTGGTGGTCAACAAGACCGATCTGGCCCCCCATGTGGGCGTGGACCCGGTGCAGCTAGAGGCCGACGCGCGAAAAGCCCGCCCCGCCCGCCCGGTCATCATGGCTTCACTGCGCCACTGCAATGGCGTGGCAGAGATCGTGGACTTCCTGATCGAGCAAGGCGGATTGCAGCCCCGTCCGGTCTGAGGCGCTCCCGCCAAGCGTTCTGCGCCGCAAGGTCCGGGACATTCGGCATCGACTGCCACAGGTGTGGCCGCGCATCCTGCACGTTCTTCCCAACCTGCCCCTTCTCCCACCCTGCGCCCGGAACACAGAATTGCCGCTCCAAGACGCATTGGTTCGCCAAGGCAACCCTTGGGTTGCGGCCGGAATACATCACGGTTGGCGAGGCCGGGCCGCAAGCCAAGGTAACGGTGATAGAGCCGACGGGCTCGGAAACCCATATTCGCCTGATCTTGGGCTCACAAGCTATCACCGCGGGATTGCGGACCCGTATTGACGCAAAGGTCGGGCAGGATGTCGCGCTGAATTTCGATATCGAAACGGCGCATCTGTTTGATCCGAAAACGGAATTGCGACTGATCCCGCGCGAAGGCTAGCGCGATCCACCCCATGACGACTTAGGGGGCTGACGAGAGCCGAGCGGGCTGTCCATGATCGCCGAGTTGCCGGGGCAGGCTGCGGTCACCGGCAGATTCCGCCCGCATTCCCTCGCCTTTCAGCCCCAAGAAGTCCATCGAGAAACTGCCCAGGCATTGCCACAATCCGCTCTTGCGGGAGCAGCGCCCGCATCCGCACCTTTGCCTATCAAAGGCCTGGTGCTCACAGCTCAAGCCTTCTTTCCGCAGACAATCCCAACGATTGCCACCGAACATGGCGATTGAGTGATAGTCAGAAACTGCCCGCAGCCAATATGTCGGATCCGGGTCAAAGCCTTCGCAAATGCGCCGGCCAGTCGGGGTGCTCCATGATAGAGCGTGCGCGCATTTTCTTCCACATCCCGTATTTATGGAAATCGAAGTCGAGTCGCGAGACCTTGAACTGCACCATCGACCACAGACACCATTTCACATCGGCCAGCGCCTTGTGAACGATCACGCGCGAAACGATGTCGCGGCGGATCTCCCCGAAATACTCCTCGATCAGTTCAAGCTCGCGCTCGCGGGTAAAGAACATCTCGCCGAACCAAATGCCCAAATCATAGCAACGGTCGTTCATCGATGCATATTCATAGTCGATAAGCATGATCGAACCGTCCTGCCCAATCATGAAGTTCCCCGGCATCGGGTCATTGAACGAGGTCACCAGATCAAGGCCCGAGGCATGCATGGCTTCACGGGCAAGTTCCATGTTTAGCATCAGCCAGTCGCCGTCCTTGTACATCGGCGCACCAAGATCCCGGACCTGCTGCATATGCTCGTCGATCATATCGAAAACGGTCTTGGTCAGACCCAGCGCTGGCAAGGCGTGCATCCGGCGATAAGCGGTGATGGCAGACCGGCCCATCGCGGGATCCACGAAATCGCTATGGGTTGAAGGGCGGCGGTCGGGCAGGAAATCGTTGATCTCGACACCCCGGTCAGCCAGATCGTCATAGACGCGCGGACCCAGCCCCGCAGCCGCGGCCTTTTGCGAAGCCTCCAGCGCCGTCGCGCGGTCGATAAACATCTCGGTCCCGTTTCCCGGCACCTTGACGAACCAGTCGCCCCGGCCATCCGTGGCTTGCACGCGCCAGTTCTCATTGGAAATGCCGCCGAAGACGGGGCCGTAGATCATGCCCTCTCCCCCTGCAAACAGGGGGGCGTCACGGATCAAGGTTTCGATTGTCCGTTCCATCGGCTGGACTGCGCTGCCAAGAGGTTTCATCATGCAGCCTCTCTGGTAATGCGGATCTTCTCTTCGTAATAGGGATGGATCAGCGACATGCGAAGACGCAGCAGCCGCCATTCGCCGTATTTGATCCACTCGACAGATTTGCGTTCCGAGCGGTTTGCCATAAGTCGCGCCCAAAGCGCATGAAGCATGTCGTCGACATGGGACCACAGCCACGCACGGGCAAAGTCCGCCTCGTCAAAGGCTCCGGCATAAGCGATGAATCCTTCGCGCATGTCCCGCTCATGATCGGTCATTTCCACAAGCAGGCACCCGACATCATAAAGCGGATCGTTCATTCCCGCGCGGTCGTAATCGACCAGCATCACCTGCCCGCCCGGCCCAATCATCAGGTTCGAGGACGACCCGTCATTGCGGCAGGGCGCAAGCGCGCCGCCCTCCTGCAGCCCTTCGGCCATGCCGATCGCACGGCGCAGCCAAAGATGATCGTCGGGAAGAGCGATCCCTTCTTTCGCATGGGCCGCGATAAGAGCGTCAATATGCGCGAAAGGATCAAAGCGGGACGGCAGCACAGGTCCGCCGTGCAATTTCTTCATCGCGGCCATGGTGGCGGCGATCACTTCCGCATCCTGCAGGTCCTGCTGCCGGGCCGTGATCCAGCCCTCCTGCAGCGCTTGCATCGCAATGGCCCCCATTCCCGCATCGGACCAGAAGACCCTTGGCCCGGCGCCGACCTCGCCTGCCCGAGTCGCGCATTGCATGGCCGTAACGAGATCGAAGCCGTTAAGCATCTCGGGGTGGATGCGCTTGACGAAAACATCCCCCACGATCACCGATCTGCTTTCAAGCGCCTTGTAGCTGGGTGAAGCCAGTGCGGACGGGCCGGCAATCGCGCCCTGCATGGACAGCCCCGCCGCCACAACGGCTTCAGCCATCATCTCGTCGGTGACGAGGCCGCTCATGGCGCGCCCGCCGCCTTGTCCAGATCACCGCTCACCCGGTCGATGCGGCGGATCATCTCGACCAGTACGTCTCCACCCGCCGCCAGATCCTCGGGCGAAGTGTATTCGTCGTTGCGATGGATCACTCCTCCGACAGAAGGAACGGCCACCACGATGGCGGGCAGGATCGCATTCAGGGCCACGGCATCATGTCCGCCGATCGTGTCCAAGCGCATCTTGGGATAGCCAAAATCATCGGCGATGGTTTCGGCCAGCGCGACAAGGCGGGTGTCGAACCTGCCTGCTGCGCGGCGGTCAACCGAAACGATCTCGGCGGTGACGGCTGCGCGGGCGGCAAGGCCGGGCAAGGCCTCGCGCAGCCGCGCCTCGGACCATTCCAGCATCGTGGGTTCGGGTGCCCGCAACTCGCAGAAAAGCACCGCCTTGCCCGGTACAATATTGGGGGAATTGGGCGCGACGTCCACACGTGCCACCGAGGTGAACAATACGTCCGCCGCCGTATCCGCCAACTCGCGAACGAAGGTGATAATATGGGCCGCGCCCAGAACTGCGTCCTTGCGATCCTCCATCGGCGTGGGGCCTGTGTGGTTTTGTTCTCCCGTCACCTCGATGCGTACCTTCAGCGCACCCCAATGGCGCAGGAAAGGCGCAATGCGGGCACCGGCCTTTTCCATCTTGTCGTCACCCTCGATATGGATTTCCAGATAGAGATCGGGGCGCGGGGCGGCATCGCTTCCCTTGTAACCCGTGCGGATCAGTTCATCGCCCACGCTCTTGCCATCGCGGTCGCGACGGTCCAGCGCCCAATCCAGTTCCAGCGCGCCGGCAAAGACCGACGAACCAAGCAGGCTGGGCTGGAAACGCGCCCCCTCCTCGTTCATCCAGTCGGCGATGACATAGTTGCAGCGCGGCGTCTCGCCGCGTTCGGCCATGTCGCGGCGCAGGGTTTCGACCGCGGCCAGCGCGGCGACCACGCCATAGGCTCCGTCAAACCTGCCACCCTTCGGCTGGCTGTCCAGATGCGAGCCGATCATAACCAGCGGCGCATCCGGTTCGGCAAGATCCAGGCGGCCAAAAAGATTGCCAATCGCGTCCACCACGACCCTGTAGCCGCGCGCCCGCAACTCGTCCGCGAACCAGTCGCGGACAGCCTTGTGGGCATCAGTCAGAGCCGGGCGATCCACGCCGCCATCCCCGGTGGAGCCGAATACGGAAGCCTTGTCCATCAGCGCATCCAGCAGACCGGCATCGATGCGGGTCAAAGTCGGGGCCTCAGTCATGGATTACCTCCTCCTCGGTTGGGTCAAATGGATCTGGATTGAGAAAACAGGCCGCAAGAGCATGGCCGCCCCGGCTGAACAGGCGCGGGTTTTCAACCCGGCAACGGTCGAAGGCATCGGGGCAGCGGCTGGCGAAGGCGCAGCCCGGCGGCAGGTCGATGGGGCTGGGCGGCTCGCCCTCCATCAGGCAATCTTCGGGCCGATAGCGGCGCTCTTCCAGCGTCGGCGCGGCGGACAGCAACGCGCGGGTATAGGGATGGCCAGGGTCGAAGAACAGCCGGTCGTTGGGCGCCACCTCGACCGTCTCGCCCAGATACATGACGGCAATGCGCGAACAGACCCGCCGCACCATGGTCAGATCATGCGAGATGAAGATATAGGTAAAGCCGTGCTGCGCCTGCAAACGTTCGAACAGGTCCAGCAGCTTGCCCTGCTCGGTCTGATCCAGCGCTGAAAGAGTTTCGTCCATAATCAGCAAGGTGGGCTCCAGGATCATGGCGCGGGCGACATTCAGCCGCTGCCGCTGTCCCGCCGATAGCCCGACCGGAAGCTTTTCATAAAGCGAGGGCGCCAGACCTACTTCGGACATGACGGCGCGGGCACGCTCGCGCCGCTCGGATCTGTCGCCGATCCGGTGGATCTTCAACGGTTCCTCAAGGATCGCGCCGATCGAGGATTGCGGCGGCAATGAGCCATAGGGGTCTTGCAGGACAAGCTGGAACCGGCGGCGCAGGGCGCGCAGACGTTTCGCGCTGCCTGCGCCGACATCCTCGCCCTCAAACAGGATCTGGCCCGCATCCGGCCGTTCAAGCCCGGTCAGCAGCCGCATCAGAGAGGACTTGCCGCAGCCGGATTCGCCTACGACGCCGAAATTGTCGCCCGCAAACACGTCGAAATCGACCCTGCGGACCGCCTGGACAAGCGCGCGCCCGCTTTTGCCCTGCGTCTCATAGGCTTTCGAAACGTCGCGCACCGACATGATCGCCTTGCGCTCCGCCTTGGGGCGTTCATGCCGGGGATCGGGGCCGCCCTGCCACAGCGTGGGCAGTTCGTCGATCAGCGCACGGGTATAGGCATGGGCGGGTCGGGCCACCAGTTCCGCCGGGGTTTGGCTTTCGACGACGCGGCCCTTGTTAAGCACGATCACCCGGTCCGAGGCTTCGCAGGCCACCGGCAGGGTCGAGCATATGAACAGGATCGCGGTAGAGAATTCGGCGTTCAGTTCGCGCATCAGCTTAAGGATCTGCGCGGCAACCGTCACGTCCAAGGGCTGCGTGATATTGTCGGCGATCAGCAGCGCGGGGTCGGAAATCAGCGCGTCCACGATCATGGCGCGCTGCATCATGCCGCCCGAATACTGAAAGGGATATTCGTGAAAGCGCCGCGCTGCCGACGGGATATGGACCGCCTGCAACAGCCGGATAGCCTTGTCACGAGCCTCGGCTGCGGAAACTTCCGGGCGCACGGCACGCAGTTTTTCGACCAGTTGGGTTCCGACGGTCATGGTCGGGTCCAGCGCGCCGGCAGGATTTCCGCCGACATAGGCTATCTCGCGCCCCGCGAGGCGGCGGGCATAAGCGGGATCGTCAACCAGGTTGCGCCCCTCGAACAGCACCTCTCCGCCGCTGACCCGCAGGGGCGGGGCAAGCCAGCTTGCCAGCGCCCGCGCCAACACCGTCTTGCCCGATCCGCTTTCCCCGATCACGGCAAGGATCTGGCGCGGTTGCAGATCGAAGCTGACACGGTCGAGGATGGTCCGGGGACCGCTTTCAAGATCGGCGATCACGGAAAGGTCGCGCACGGAAAGCAGGGTCCGGGCCGGGCTTTGGTCCAGCATTTCAGGCGCCTCCGTAAATCGCGTTGCGGGCACGTTCCAGTGCGGCCCCCATCAGGTTGATGCTGGTCAGCACAAGCACCAGAAAGACCCCCGGCATGGTGGCGATCCACCAAGCATTGATCAGATACTTGCGCCCGTCCGAGATGATGTTGCCGAAAGTGGGCGTGGGCGGCTGGACACCAAGCCCCAGAAAACCCAGCACGGATTCAAAGATCATCATCCGCGCCACGTCCAGCACCGCGACGAAAGCTATAGGGGGCAGCACCAGCGGCAGGATCAACATGAACATGATCCGCCAGTCCGTCGCGCCAAGCACCATCGCGCCGCGGACATATTCCTTTTTCCGCTCGGCCATCACGGTCGAACGCATGACCCGCGCATATACCGGCCATCCTGCAAGCCCCAGGACCAGAATGATAGAGGGGATCGTGGGCCGCGATACGCCCAGGATTGTGATCGCCAGAATGATCATCGGAATTGAAAGCTGCGCATCCGTCAGCCGCATCAGGATTGTATCGATACGCCTGCCGAAATAGCCGGAGAAGAGGCCCACGATAGCCCCCACGAGAACCATCAGAACAGTGGTCGAGATGCCGATCAGCAGCGAGTAGCGCAGCCCGACCAAAGTCCGGATCAGCATGTCGCGCCCCAACTGATCGGTGCCAAGGGGATGTTCCCAGCTCCAACCCTCGCCCATGAACAGCGGCGGGGTAAAGCGCGCACGGACGTTCATCTTTGACGGGTCGATGCCGGATAGCCATGGATAGACCAGCGCCGCCGCGACCAGCAGCACCAGAACGACCATGCCTATCCTGAATTCGATTGATGCGAACGCCTGCCGCCAGATCCGTGACGAAACCTTGCGCCCGTCGGCTTTGGTCACTGCGTCGGGATTGATGTCTATGCTGCTCATCAGTATTCCAGCCTTGGGTCGATGGCGGTCGCCGCAAGATCCACGACGATGTTGATCAGGACGAAAGCGGCGGCGGTGACGATGGCGATGCCTTGGATCAACGGGAAATCGCGCTGCATCACCGCGTTGATTGTCAGAAGGCCAAGGCCGGGATAGTCGAAGATAAACTCGATCACCAGAACGCCACCCAGCAGCATCGAGAACTGTACGCCCAGCAGGTTCAATAAAGGCACGGCCGAGTTCTTCAGCGCGTGGCGAAAAACGATCTGGTTTCTGGTCAGCCCGCGCACACGGGCAATCTCGATAAACGTCTGACCCATCACCCCTGCGACCGAAACGGTCAGCGTGCGAATGATGAAGGGGGCGATTTCGACCGCCAGCACCAGCGCGGGCAGAATGGTATAGGCAAACCCACGATAGCCGATGGCCGGCAACAGTTGCATCTTGACCGACAAGAGCAGTGCCAACACGATACCCAGCCAGAAATTCGGCAAGCTGACGAAGATCGAGGATAGGTAAAGCGCCATCCGGTCGGGCCATTGTCCCGGCCTCAACCCACCCCAAACCCCGATTGGCACGGCGATCAGCAGCGCGAAACCCATCGCCAGCAATGCCAACTGCAAGGTCATGGGCGCGGTTTCGGCGATCAGCGTCAGCACCTGGGCCCTTTCACTACGGGTGGCGTCGTCGAAACTGGCGCCGCCCACCGCCGCGCCGCTGGCGGGGCGCACGAAGCTTTGCCCCAAGTCGCCCTGAACGACCCCGCCCATATAGCGCCCGAACTGCTGCCAGATCGGGTCGCGCAGGCCCATCTCGGTCGCGATCTCTTCGATCAACGCCTCGGGTGCCATGCCGCCAGCCATCAGGCGAACGGGATCGCCGGGCACGACGCGCAGAAGCGTGAAGATCAGCGCCGATACCAGGAAGACGATGATCGCCCCCTGAAAAAGCCGGCGTGCAAGGAATCGAAGGATGAACATCGGCTGCTCCGCTTGGCGTGGCTTGTCATCGGGTCGCCGGCCAGGGCATTGGACAGGCTCTGGCCGACGGGTGCCCCGCTCAGCCCAGCGTGGTGGTCGAGGCGTCGCTCTGCCCGTCTGGATAGATGAACAGGCCGTCGACCTCGTTGCGCATGCCGTGGATCAGAACCGAGGTGAACAGGCTCAGCGCCGGGACCTTCTCAGCCAGCATTGGCATCAAATTGCCCTGCAACGATTCCCTGCGGGCTTCCAGCGACGACGCATTGCGTTCCTCGTCCAGCGCAGCGTCAAGCTCGGCGTCCTCGATGCCGCAGATCCGCTTGGAACTGGAATGGAAATGCGTTCGCAAAACCAGATCCGGCTCGGGCGAGCCGGTGGACCAGCCGCAATCGACCATATGGCCCGGCCCGCCACCGGGGCGGTCATACAGTCGCTCGTTCCAAGCGGCGACCTCCATCACGTTCAGCGTGACCGGAAAGCCCTGTTCCTGCATCATGGCAGTGATCAGTTCGCCATATTCCTTGGTCTTGGGATAGAAGCCGGTCGAGGTGATATATTCCAGCGCAGGCAGGCCCTCACCATTGGGAAAACCAGCCTCGGCCAGCAGGCGCTGGCATTCTTCGGGATCATATTTGGGATAGTTCGGGATATCGAAATAACCGAACTTGATCGGCGAGATGAAGTTGTTTGATGCCTCCCCCGCCGATCCCATGATTTCCATGATCATCTCGCGGTCGATCGCATGGGCGGCAGCCTTGCGCACCCGCGGATCGTCAAAAGGCGGTTTGGAGCAGCGGAACCACAAATATTTGTTTTCTACCGAAACCAGGCGCGACAGCTTTATGTTCGGCTCCTGTTCCAGCGTTTCCACCTGCTCGGGCTCCAGCCGTTCGATGACGTCGGCCTGTCCGTTCATCAGCGACAGCATCCGCGTGGTCGCATCACCGACAAAGCTGAAGGTAACGCCGGGCACCTTGGGGCTACCTTTGAAGTAATCGGGGAAAGCCTCCATCACGGTATCGTTGCCGCGCTGCTGGACAAACTTGAAGGGGCCCGTGCCGTTCAGCCGTTGAGACAGCGCTCCACCCGGACCCGCCGCGACGTCCGTGGCCGACAGGATCGGCAGGTAGGAGGCCAAGAAAATGAAAAGCGATGCGCCATAGCCGCCCTTGGTTGTATCCACGATCACCGTGTAATCGTCCGGGGTCGTCACCTCGAACGTGTCTTCGGAACCGGGATAGACCTGCTTGGGCCGATCAAGCAGCGCGCCATATTCGAAGGTTGCCTTGACATCCTCTGCTTTGAAGGGCTTGCCGTCGTGGAAAGTCACGCCCTCGCGCAGCTTGATCTGCAAGCGGTGCGCGTCCAACTCGGTGATCTCGGTCGCCAATTCATAGACCACTTCGTCCGGGTTTTCGGGCCGCATGGGTGCGCGGGTCAGGTAACCCATCACGAACCCTTCTATATTGGTCTGCGACAGGGTGGTGTGCGCGGTCGGGTCCCAGTTGCCGGTGATATTCTCGGCCGACAGGAACACCAGCGGACGCGAAGCCTGAGCATAGGCCGATTTGAAGAAAAAGTCGGGGTTGATGCGCGCCGCACCGAAAAGCGCCCCCGCGGCCGAGGCGTAACGAAGGAAATTCCGTCTGTCCATCTCTCTAACTCCTGTTGGTTGGGATGGCATCGGCGATCTTACGTCGCCTGATGCTCTTGCATCGCAGTCAGTTTCTGCAGCATCGCGTCATGTAGTTCGGGTGTCGCCGCCGCCAGAACGTCACCCGACGAAGCGATGGTCAGCGGTCGGCCCTGCCAGTCGGTGATCACGCCGCCCGCACCGCGGATCACCTGCACCACCGGCAGGTAGTCGTAAGGCTCCAGCCGCGTTTCCAGCACCAGATCGCAGTGACCCGAGGCAAGCAGCGCATAGTTATAGCAGTCCCCGCCAAAACGGATCAGGCGGGTCGAGGCGCGCAGCGCCTCGAAAGCGGCAGCCTTGGGGCCGGTGAACAGCAAGGGATCGGTCGTGTAGGCGGTGGCGGCCGCCAGCTCCTTGCGGCCGCTGGTGCGGCATGGTTGCCCATTCAGCGTGCTTGTCTGACCCGCCACGCCGCACCAGCGCTCCCCCGTCGCGGGCATGTCGATCTGGCCAAGGCAGGGCTTTCCGTCTTCCAACAGCGCCAACAGCCCCCCGAACAACGGATGACCGGTAATGAAGCTTTTTGTGCCATCAATGGGGTCAACGACCCAGACATGGCGCCGGTCAATATTCTCGACCCCCTCTTCCTCGCCATAAATGCCATGATGGGGAAAGGTCTCGGCGATCTGAGCCCGAATGAAAGATTCGATGCTGCGATCGGCAATTGTGACGGGGCTGTCATCTCCCTTGTGCTCAACGGCCAGCCCCTGCCGGAAATGGCCCATTGCAATACGTCTGGCCTTGTCGGCCACCTGATTGGCGAAGCTCAGCGCATCATCAAGGTCGATCACGGGGTGGAATCTCGTGGATTTGCGTGGCAGTTGAGTCAGGCTAAGCGCAGTATTGCAATAAAATCCACAAAAATTTGACATCGCAAGCAAGAGATTTTTGCCATCTGCCGTAATTTTCGAACGCGGAGCTTGCAAAATCGCCAATAATTCCGTTTTCAGCGAGAGATATCCATATGAATCCACATCCACCCGGATTACATCTGGCAAACGCATGACCGGAACCATACCCTGAGGAGGTCGCATGTGGTCGCATGAGCGCCAGACGAAAATCCTTGAGCTGCTGGGTCGCGACGGCAAGGTGTTAACGAATCATCTGGCCAGCCTGTTCGAAGTTTCGCGCGAGACGGTCCGGCGCGACCTGCTGGAAATGGAGGCAACGGGCAGCCTGTCCCGCGTGCATGGCGGGGCAATCCCCCAAAGTTCAGACATCCAGCCCGAACCCGCATTTACCGAACGGCTAAGGGAACATGCGCAGGCAAAGGACGCCATCGGGACGAAGGCGTGCGAACTTATCCCAGAAGGCGCCACGCTGATGATCGACGCAGGCACAACCACGCTTGCCTTCGCCCGCGCGCTGGTACGCAAAGGGAATGTGCGCATCATCACCAACTCGATCGAGATCGCCCAGCTTGCCGCCTGCGCTGAGCATTGCGAGATCCTGCTTCTGGGCGGGCGCCCACATTGCGACGTTCCCGGCACCTATGGTGAGATGACGCTGAGCGAGATCGACCGCTTTCTAGCAGACTTCGCGGTGATCTCGCCGGTTGGTCTGCACCAGCAACGCGGCGTCACCGACTATGAACTGCACGAGGCCGAGGTGGCGCGCGCAATGATGCGGCGGGCAAAATCATGCGTCATGCTGTGCCATTCATCCAAAATCGGGATAGAAAGCCGCGTTTCCATCTGCGACCTTGCGGCGATAGACTATCTGGTAACCGACGCCAGCACCCTCCCCTTCCTGCCCAGAGGCAGGATCTACCAAGCCTAGCGCGGGCCGGGTCCGGCCCTTCTCTCGCCGAAACAGGCTCAGGAACCTTGCCCTGCACGGCATGGGAGAGAATTGCTTTTGGCATAGGCTGGGCAAGCAGGATGCAGAGCGCAAGAGCAAAGGGGCAACAGCCTCAATCCTTGCCGTGCCCTCCGTCCGAACCCCGCCGACACGCCACATATCCAGGAACTGCGGCCAGTCACGGCCGACCACAAGAAGCTGGTCGATGCAATCATCGCTGAGGTTCCGGCCAAGCAGGTCAAGGTTAGAATAATCGAGATGGATGAGCCCCGGGAAAAGCTGGAACGGGGGTGTCGTGCTCACCTGCCCCCGGCCCGATTTCACCCATGGCAAAAACTTACCGCAACCGTATCGGCCAACTGATCCGCGGCTGTCGGATGCCGAAGAATTCGATGAGGCCAAAGAGACGCTCGGGGCGCCGGCCGATAAGATCGTGCGTCACCCAAGCCCGATGGCGAAAGCCTGATGATCGACGTGTATGACGCCTGGCCCGGCCCGTTGCTTCAGGCCGCCAGCCGGTCGGTGCACTCTGTGGTGATGGACGGATATGGGCACACGGCTTGGGGCGATTGTGATGAGTCCATTGATATGACTGATAAAACAGTGTTGGTTGCGGGAACGCGCAACCATGCCATACTCTGGCCAGATACGGTCGCATCTATAACCGTATGATTATATTTGCCCGCGCATTTTGCAATGTTCGCGCCTGACGCGTCGTGGCAGATTATGGAATGAGATCCCACTTTAACGGGGTCCGAACCAGGGAGGAAGGAAACCATGTTCAGAACCTTGATCGGCTCGGCCGCCACGGCGCTTGCGCTGACCGCCATGCCGGCGCTGGCCGATATAAAGGTCGGCTCGATCGTCGAGCTGTCGGGCCCCGGTGCCGCCGCCGGCACCAACTTCCGCGACGGGGTGCGGATGGGCTTTGAAGAAATCAACGCCGCCGACGGCATTCTGGGCGAAAAGGTAGCGGTCAGCGAATACGACAGCCAGACCGACCCGCAGGTCAGCCGGGCCATGGTGCAAAAGGCCATCGACGACGGCGTGGTGGCGATCACCGGCACGGTGTTCTCATCCTCGACGGTGGTGAACATGCTGGTGGCCAAACAGGCGGGCATTCCGCAATTCACCGGGTCCGAGGCGCCCTCGATCACCTCGATGAACAACCCCTATATCTTCCGCACCGCCTTTGGTTCACAAAAGGGCGTGCCCAAGATGGCCAAGTACATGGCCGATGAAATGGGCGTCAAGAAGGTCGCCGTGGTCTGGGCCAATACCGAATTCGGCAAGGGCGGCCACACCGCCTTCATGGACGAGGCCAAGAATTACGGGTTCGAGATCGTGGCCGACCTGCCCACCGAACAGGCGCAGACCGATTTCTCGGCCGATGTGGTCAAGCTGAAGGGGATCGAGGCCGACGCCGCCTTCGTCTATCTGACCGAAGAGGAAAGCGCCCGTTTCCTGCGCGAGGCGCGCAAGCAGGGCGTGACCCTGCCGCTGGTCGGCGAGACGACGCTGATCGGGCATAAGGTCATCGAACTGGCGGGCGACGCGGCCAACGGCGCCATGGGCCATGTCGGCCTGACCCCCGACGCCAATATCCCCGCGATGACCGACATGGTCGAGCGGTTCAAGCAAAAATACAACTACACCCCCGACCACAACGCCATAAAAGGCTATACGGCAGCGCATGCCATCAAATGCGTCACCGAACTGGTGGGCAAGGCGGACAGCCAGGCCATCGCCGACAAGTTCCACGGCCTGACGCTGAAGGCCGCGGATTGCCCCGGCGTGCTGATGGATGTCAGTTGGGACGACACCGGAGAAATGTCGCGCGAAAGCTTTTTCGTCGAGGTGCAGGACGGCAAGCAGGTCGTCAAGGCCATCCTGCCGCCGAACTGAACGAGTTTGCAGGATTGCAAGGCAGGCCGGCACCGGCATCCCACCGGCCTGCCCCTGCATCCGTCCCCTGACGTGAGGCTCTTATGGCCGAGTTAATCCAGATCCTGATTTCCGGGCTTGCCGCCGGTTCCATCTATGCCCTTGCGGCGGTGGGCTTTACCCTGTTGTGGCAGGCGTCGCAGACCATCAACTTTGCGCAGGGCGAATTCGTCATGCTGCCGGCCTTTTTCGTGCTGATCGGCATGGGGCTGGGCCTGTCGATGTGGCCCGCCATCGGCTTTGCGCTGATCCTGTCGCTGCTGATCCTTGGGGTTGCCTTCAAGAAGCTGATCGTCGAGCCGATGCTGCCCCATGGCACCTTGCCGCTGGTGATCGCCACCATCGCGCTTGGGGTGTTGATGAAGGAAAGCGTCAAAGAGTTTTACGGCGCCACCGCCCAACCCTTTCCGGCGATCTTTCCGCAAAAAGTCTATAATTTCGCCGGGGCCAGCGTCTCGGTGCAGGATATCGGCAACCTGGCCGTGTCGATGCTGGCCATTGGCGGCTTGCAACTGTTCCTGAACCGCACCCGCACCGGCCGCTGCATGCAGGCCAGTGCCCAGAACCCGCAGGTGGCCGAGATCCTTGGCGTCGATGTCAAGCGGATGGTGCTTTATACCTTTCTGATCAACGCCGCGCTGGCGACCATTGCCTCGGTGCTGATCTCGCCGGTCTACCTCGCCAAGTTCTCGAATGGCGAAACGCTGGGTCTGGTCGCCTTTATCGCGGCCATCGTCGGGGGCTTCAACCAGATCCGCGGAGCATTGGTCGGGGGCTTGCTGATCGGCGTGATCGATAACCTCTCGGCGGTCTATATCTCGGCCGAATACCGCTCGGCGATGCCGTTGATCCTGCTGATCACCATCATCCTGCTGCGCCCGCAGGGCCTTTTGGGCACCAAGGAAGGACGAGCCGTATGACCCGCACCCAGATCATCCTGATCATCCTTGGCATCGCGGTGCTGATCGCCGCCCCCATCGGTCAGGGCAACTACATCGTCTATACCTTGACGTCGTGGCTGCTGTTTTCCATCTCGGCCATGGGGCTGAACCTGACTCTGGGCTATGCCGGACAGGTCAGTCTGGCGCAGGCGGCGTTCATGGGCATCGGCGCCTATGTCACCGCGCTGATGACGCTGGCGGGCGTGCCGTGGATCGTGGCCGCGCTGATGTCGATCACCTCCAGCTTTGCCGTGGGTCTGTTGCTGGGCTGGCCGGCGTTGCGGGTGCAGCACCATTTTCTGGCCTTCGTGACACTGGCCTTCAACACGCTGCTGTTTCTGGTGCTGCGCAACGAAGAGGAAATCACCGGCGGCTCGTTCGGCCTTGTGGGGATGCCCCGGCCATCGGTCTTTGGCGTCCCGACTGACAGCAACCTGAACTTTTACTATTTCGCGCTGGCCTGCTTTTTAATCGCGGCCTTCGTGATGTGGTGGATCCTGCGCTCGCCCTGGGGTCGCGCCTTCAAGGCACTGCGCGAAAACCCGATCCGCGCCGAAAGCCTTGGGCTGAAGATCCGCCGCCAGACGCTTTTGGCCTTTGCCATCGGCTCGGCATTCGGCGGATTGGCAGGGGCGTTGCAGACCCCACTGGTGCAGTTCATCGAACCGGGCAGCTTCGCACTGATCCATTCGCTGAAGCTGCTTTTGATGGTCGTCGTGGGCGGCGCGGGCTTTTTCTTCGGCCCCATGCTGGGCGCGGCGGTGGTGATCCTGCTGCCCGAGGTCCTGCGCTTTACCGAGGGCTACTACCTCATCATCTATGCGACGCTGGTGATCGTGCTGATGGTCTTTTCGCCCAGCGGGCTGATCGGGCTGGGGCATAAGCTGTGGAACCAGCTCCGCCCCCGGCACGAAGCACGCCGCGACAGCAAGAAAGGGTTCCAGTTGTGAACGCGCCCGTCCTTTCCGTCCGTAACATCTCAAAGCAGTTCGGCGGCATCCGCGCCGTCAACAACGTCAGTTTCGATGTGCAAAAGGGCGAGATTCTGGGCCTGATCGGTCCCAACGGCTCGGGCAAGTCGACGCTGTTCAACTGCATCCTCGGGCAGTTGCGCCCGACGCAGGGGCATTGCCGGATCAACGGCCAATCGACCGATGGCGTACGCCCGGCCGACCTGTCGCTGATGGGCGTCGGGCGCACGTTCCAGCAGCTTTCGGTCTTTCCCAAGATGACGGTGATCGACAACGTCATCCTTGCAGGACAGGAGCATCAGGGCTCGATGCTGAGCCGGCTGTTCGGCCCGCCCGACGCGGGCCTGACCCAAAAGGCCGAGCAACTGGTCGAGTTCTTCAACCTTACCCCCTATCGCGATACCGAGGCCGGCTCGCTGTCCTATGGCCAGCAAAAACTGGTCGATGCCGCGATGGCCTTCATGGCCGGTCCCGGTATCGTGCTGCTGGACGAACCGGCCGGAGGGGTGAACCTGACCATGCTGGCCCATCTGAAAGAGCGGCTGCTGACCTATAACCGCGAACACGGCACCACATTCGTCGTGATCGAGCATAACATGGAATTCGTCATGTCGCTTTGCACCCGCATCATCGTGTTGGCGCAGGGCGAGATCATCGCCGAAGGTTCGCCCGATGAAATCCGCGCGAACCAGATGGTCATCGACGCCTATCTGGGGGGCTGACATGCTGGAGCTGAAAGACATCACCGGCGGTTACGGCCGCATCACCATCCTGAACGGCACCTCGTTCAGCATTCCGAAGGCCTCGATCACCACGGTCATCGGGCCGAACGGCGCGGGCAAGTCCACCGTGTTCAAGGCGATCTTCGGACTGCTGAACATCCATTCCGGCCAGATCCTGCTGGAGGGCGAGGACGTGACCCGCAGGCGACCGGCCGAGATGATCGCGCGCGGGCTGACCTATGTCCCGCAGGGCCGCAACGTGGTGCCGCAACTGTCGGTGTTCCATAACCTTGAACTGGGCGGCATCACCTCGAAGGATCAGGGCAGGGTCAGGGCGCGGATCGAGCAGGTCATGGACCAGTTCCCGATGCTGCGCGAGCGCAAGGACCAGAAGGCCATCGAGCTTTCCGGCGGCCAGCAAAAACAGCTTGAGATCGCCCGCGCCCTGCTGCTGGACCCCAAGCTGATCCTGATCGACGAGCCCTCGATCGGGCTGTCGCCCAATCTGGTGCAAGAGGTGTTCCAGACCCTGATCCGCCTGCGCGAACAGGGCGTCACCGTGCTGATGGTCGAACAGAACGCCAAGGCGGCGCTGGCCATGTCGGACTATGGGCTTGTGCTGGAACTGGGCCAGACCCGCATGTTCGACAAGGCCGACAAGCTGCTGAAAGACCCGCGCGTCGGCCAGCTTTTCCTGGGCGGCCATATCGAGGATGCGGCCTGAACCGGGGGCCGGCCTTGGCCCCCGTTCATTCGCGCTGCTGTGCCTGTCCGCAAGGTCGTGGGATCATGCCCCGGCAGCGTCGGCAAAGGCGCGCGCCTCGTCCGGGGCGGTGCCAAGCCCGCCGATGCCCGACAGGTCCAGATCGGGGAAATCACGGGCAACCAGTGCGGGCAGCGGCTGACCCGACGATTGCACCTCGGCGCAAATCGCCTTGATCCTTGCCTGCGCCTCGGGGCGCGGCAAGTGGCGAGCCAGCGCAAAGGTCAGGGCTTCGGCATGGATCAGTCCCGAACCGTCGTCCAACCCGCGCGCCATGGCCTGCGCGTCGGGCGCGATGCGCTGCGACAGATCGAGCGCCAGCGCCAGCGCCCGGCCGGTCGAGATGCAAAGCTGCGGCAGGCTCAACCATTCCACGAACCATGCCGCACCGTCGCGTTGCTGGCGGTGAATGCCTGCGCCCTGCAGGGCCGAGGACAGCGCGACCGACTGCCGCGCCAACGCCACCAGAACCGATGCGCCGACCGGATTTTGCTTTTGCGGCATGGTCGAAGAGCCCCCAGCGCCTTCGATGCGGATTTCCCCGATGCCGCTTTGCACCATCAGGATCAGATCTTCGCCCATCTTGCCAAGGCTGGCGCAAAGCCCCGCCATCCACGCGGCAAAGGCGCCGATGCTGTCACGCTCGGCGTGCCAGCTGTGGCCGGGATCGCGAAGCCCCAATGCCTCGGCCAGTCCGGCGCGCACGGCGGGTCCCTGCCCGTCCATGACCGAAAGCGTGCCAGCGGCCCCGCCCAAAGAGACGGTGGCGAGTTCGGGTGCGAGGGTCGCGAGACGCGCCCGGTGGCGCAAAAGCGGATGGCCCCAGCCCGCGACGACGGCACCGAAGCTGGTCGGCGTCGCCACCTGCCCATAGCTGCGCGCCGCCATCGGCAGATCGGCATATTGGCGGGCCAGCCGGCCAAGCGCGGCGGCAAGCTGGCCGAGCCGTTCGTCCCAGATCGCCGTCAGCCGACGCAGGCGCAGGGCCTGACCGGTGTCCATGATGTCCTGGCTGGTCGCACCCCAATGCAGGTATTGGGCATGGTCGGGCGCCCCCATCCCCTTGCGGAACGCCGCGACCAGCGCCGGGACCGGAACGCCATTGGTGGCTGTCTCGGCCGCGAGCGCGGCAGGGTCGATCTGCACCTCGCGCGAAGAGCGGTCGATGAAGGCCGCGGCGGTTTGCGGGATGATGCCCAGCCCGCCCTGCACGCGCGCCAGCGCCCCTTCGACCAGCAGCATGGCGCGAATCTCGGCGCTGTCGGTGAAAAGGGCGGCGGTGTCGTCATCCGAAAAGAGGCTGCGATAGAGGGCGCTGTCGGCGGCGGCGGCGGGCATCGGTCGGTCCTTTTGCAATGGCAGGACCGGGGGGCTTTCCGCCCCCCGGACCCCCCCGAGGGTATTTGGACAACAAAGAAGATACGAGGGGCATGCGGCAGGATTTGCGCGTTTGCCCGGTTCCGCCGCACCCCTTGGGGTCAGATGTCGAAGAACACGGTTTCGTCTTCGCCCTGAAGCCGGAAGTCGAAACTGTATTCGCCGGGTCCGGTCTTTTTGGCCAGAAGCGTCGGGATGCGGGCCTTGTGCTCGATCCGGGTCAGGACCGGGCATTCGGCATTGGCCTGTTCCTCGTCGTCAAAGCAGATCCGGGTTTGCAGGCCCAGATTGACGCCACGCGCCACCAGCCAGACGTTGATATGCGGCGCCATCGGCCGGCCATCCGGGAAAGGCACGCGGCCCGGCTTGATCGTGTCCAGCCGCCAGATGCCAGTGTCGAAATCCGCAGCCACCCGCGCCCAGCCTGTGACGTTGGGGTCGGCCGCGCCGCGCGGGTCGTTGCCCGGGTAGATGCCGTCCGCATCCGCCTGCCAAGTTTCGAACAGCGCATCCCGCAAGACCATCCCCGCACCGTCAATGACCCGGCCGGTGATGGTGATACGTTCGCCTCTGGCCCCGTCGCGGACCGGTGACCGGCCCAGGTCCACGGGATAGATGCCGGGGATACCGAGCGCGTTCGGCGTCAGGCCGATATGGACATAGGGACCCGCTGTCTGCGAGGGGGTTTCCTTGAGGTAATCCAGCTTTTGCATCACAGCCCCTCGGTGCGGTTTTCGAAGAACGACTGGCGGCGGCCGCGCAGCACGATGTCGAATTTATAGGCAAGGCAGTCCATCGGGATCGCCCGGTTCATGTCCAAGGGGGCGACAAGCGCCTCAATGGCGTTTTCCTGGCCGATGGTGTTGACGATCGGGCATTTTGCGATCAGCGGATCGCCTTCGAAATACATCTGGGTGATCAGGCGCTGGCCGAAGCCGCTGCCGAAGACCGAGATATGGATATGCATCGGCCGCCAGCTGTTGACATGGTTCGGCCATGGATAGGCGCCGGGACGGACGGTCAGGAACTCGTAAGCGCCGTCCGGCCCGGTCAGCGTGCGCCCGCAGCCGCCGAAATTCGGGTCGAGCGGGGCCTGATAGCCGTCTTTCTTGTGGCGATAGCGGCCGCCGGCGTTGGCCTGCCAGATCTCGACCAGGGTATTGGGCACGCCGCGGCCGTTTTCGTCCAGCACGCGGCCGTGCATGATGATCCGTTCGCCGATGGCCGGCTGGCCGGTGAAGTTCATGATCAGGTTGTTATCCAGCTCTCCGATCATCGAGTGGCCGAAGGCGGGGCCGGTTTCCTCGGACAATGTCGAGCCCAGCGACACCAGCGGGCGGAAGGGCGCGCGGGTCATCGAGGTCTTGTAACCCGGCGTATAGGCGGCCGGATGCCAGTCGCGGTCGCGGAAGAACAACGGGCCGCGGTCGATTGAGTTGCTGAGGGTCATCGCGGTGCTGCCTCCATCTCGGCGTAGGTTTCCTTGGCGATCTTGATCGCATGGTTGGCGCGTGGGACACCGGCGTAAATGGCGACATGCAAAAGCGCCTCGATCACGTCCTGGGGCGTGGCCCCGGTGTTCGCGGTGGCACGGATATGCAGGGCCAGTTCGTGATCGTTGCCCAAACCCGCCAGCAGCGCAATTGTCAGCATCGAACGTTCGCGCGGGCTGATGGTGTTGCGCGACCAGACATGGCCCCAGGCGGCTTCGGTGATCAGGGACTGAAAGGGCTGGTCGAAATCGGTCTTGGTATCCTCTGCCCGGTCCACATGGGCATCCCCCAGCACGCGGCGGCGGGTGGCGAGGCCTTGATCATAGCGATCACTCATCGGGCATGCTCCTGAAGGAAAGGGGCCACCAGCGCGGCCCATTCGGAGGGCGTTTCGACGCAGGGCAAATGGCCGGCCCCGGGAATGACGTGAAAGGCAGCGCCGGGGATCAGGTCTGCGGTGGCGCGCACCAGATCAGGCGGCGAGGAGCCGTCGCTTTCACCCGCAAGCACCAGCGTGGGCAGGCGCAGCGTGGCGGTGCGTTCGGTCAGGTCGGCCGCGGAAATGGCCCCGCAGCCGGCGACATAACCATCGGCGTCGCTCCGGGTCAGCATGTTGCGCCACAGGTGCAACGCGGGGGTGGCGCGAAATCCGGGGGCAAACCAGCGCTCCATCACCGGCGCGGCGATGCTGGCGACGCCGCCGGCACGAACCGCGGCAATGCGCGCGTTCCACGTCTCGGCCGAGCCCATGCGGGCGGCAGTGTTCGACAGCACCAGCGCATGCAAAAGGTCCGGGCGCGCGTCGGCCAGCGCCTGCCCGATCATGCCGCCGATAGACAGACCGACAAAGACCACCGGCCCGCCGCCGACCATCTCGACCAGCGCGGCCGCATCCTCGGCCAGATCGGCGATGGAGGCCGCGCCGCCCGTATCGGACAGCCCATGGCCGCGTTTGTCATAGCGGACGGCGCGTATGCCCGGCAGCAGCGGCAATACCGCTTCCCACAGTCGCAGGTCGGTGCCCAGAGAATTGCCGAAAACCACTGTCGGCCCATCGTCTGGCCCGTCGATCCGGTAATGCATCGCCCCCCAGGGGCGCATCAGAACTTGCATGGGGTATCCTCTCTCACCCATAATCTGCCATAGCCTGTTCCGGGCGAAAAATGCAAAATGAGCGGTCATGTATAAGCAAAGAGTTATGCATCCGGCAGTCAAGCTGCGTCATATCCGGGCCTTTCTGGATATCGCGGCGGAAGGCGGACTGTCGCCCGTAGCGCGCCGGCAAGGCATTACCCAGCCCGCGTTGTCGCGCACGCTGGCCGAGCTGGAGACGCTGCTGGGTCAGCAATTGTTCCTGCGGCAGGGCCGGCGAATGGTGCTGACCGAACCGGGCGCGCTGTTTCGCCATCATGCCGCACAGGCGGTGCAGGCGCTGGAGGCGGGCGCGGCGGCCCTGCACCCCGAAACCAGCGGCACGCTTCGTGTCGGCGTCCTGCCGACCGTAGCGACGCGGTTCTTTCCGCAGGTCGTGCTGCGAATGCAAAAGATCCTGCCCGAGGTGCTGCTGGCGGTCGAAACCGGGCCGCATCACTACCTGATCCGCATGTTGCGCGCGGGCAGCATCGACCTGATGATCGGCCGCCTGCCCAGCCCATCGGAAATGGCGGGGCTAAGCTTCGATCACCTTTACGAAGAAGATATCATGCTGGTCGCCCGCACCGGGCACCCCGCTGCCGACCGCCCCGCAGCCGAGGCGCTGCGGATGTCGCCGCTGATCTTGCCGCCGACAACGGCGCTGATCCGCGCCTCGGTCGATGCCTATCTGGCCTCGCTGGGGCTGATAAATCCAAAGCCGATGGTCGAGACGGTGTCGCTGGCATTGGGGCGGGGGGTTTGCCTTGCCTCGGATGGGCTGTGGTTCATCTCTCGCGGCGTGGTTCTGGAGGAAATCGAAAGCGGCGTCCTGATCGAGTTTCCGACCGGGGCGAAATTCCTGTCCGGCGCGGTCGGCATGACCCGCCAGCAGGCCGCGACGGCTCCGGGCCTTGCCACGCTGGAACAGGTCGCGAGAGAGATTGCCGGCCACGCCGCTGAACGCTGACAAAGCGACGGGGGCCGACGCGCCGCGTCACCCCCCGGAAATGACCCGGATGCGGCCTGACGTCAGACCCTTTCCAGCGCGATGGCGATGCCCTGGCCGACGCCGATGCACATCGTGGACAGCGAGCGACGGGTGCCGGTCAATTGCAGTTCCAGCGCCGCGGTGCCGGTGATGCGCGCGCCCGACATGCCCAGGGGATGTCCCAGCGCAATCGCGCCGCCGTTCGGGTTCACCCGCGCGTCGTCATCGGCGATGCCAAGCTGGCGCAGCGTGGCGATGCCCTGCGCGGCAAAGGCTTCGTTCAACTCGATCACGTCGAAATCGGCCGGGCCAAGGCCAAGTCGCGCCATCAGCTTCTGGCTGGCCGGCGCCGGGCCGATGCCCATGATGCGCGGCGGCACCCCCGCCGTCGCCCCGCCCAGCACCCGGGCGATGGGGGTCAGGCCATGGGCACGGGCCGCCACCTCTGACGCCAGGATCAGCGCCGCCGCGCCGTCGTTCACGCCCGAGGCATTGCCCGCAGTGACCGAGCCGTTCGGAAACAGCGGCCGCAGCTTGGCCAGAGCCTCGGGGGTTGTGGCGCGCGGATGTTCGTCGGTATCCACCACCAGCGGATCGCCCTTGCGCTGCGGCACGCTGACCGGCGTGATTTCTCGCGCCAGCCGGCCGCTGGCGATGGCCGCCGCCGCCTTGGCCTGCGAGGCCAGCGCCATGGCGTCCTGCGCCTCGCGCGCGATGCCATAGTCGTCGGCGACGTTCTGGCCGGTCTGCGGCATGGAATCGGTGCCGTAAGCCTTGTCCATCGCCGGGTTCACGAAACGCCAGCCGATGGTGGTGTCGTGGATCTCGGCATGGCGGGAAAAGGCCGTCTCGGCCTTGGGCAACACGAATGGGGCACGGGACATGCTCTCGACCCCGCCAGCGATCACCAGCCCGGCCTCGCCCGCCGCGATCTGGCGCGCCGCCATCAGCACTGCATCCATGCCCGAGCCGCAAAGCCGGTTGATCGTGGTCCCCGTCACCTCGACCGGCAGACCGGCCAGCAGGGCGGACATGCGCGCGACGTTGCGGTTGTCTTCGCCCGCCTGATTGGCGCAGCCATAGATCAGGTCGTCCACCGCCTGCCAATCGACGCCGGCATTACGCGCCATCAAGGCACGCAACGGGATCGCCCCCAGATCATCCGGGCGCACCGACGACAGGGCACCGCCAAAACGCCCGATCGGCGTGCGGATGTAATCGCAGATGAAAACTTCGGTCATGGTCACAACTCCGGTACGATCAGATCGGCGACTTCGCCATCCAGATGCAGTTTCGCCCCAGTCACCGCCTGCAGATCCTGCAGCGAAATCGAGGGCAGTTTTTCACGCAGCACGAACTTGCCCCCGTGAATATCGACAACCGCCAGCGAGGTATAGACGCGGGTGACGCAACCCACCCCGGTCAGCGGCAGGGTGCAGGTTTCCACCAGCTTGGGTTTGCCGTCCTTGGTGACGTGATCGGTGATGACCGCCACGCGCCTTGCCCCATGCACCAGATCCATCGCGCCGCCGACTGCCGGGACGCCCTTGGGTCCGGTGGACCAGTTCGCAAGATCGCCGCTTTGCGCCACCTGATAGGCGCCCAGGATTGCCACATCCAGATGGCCGCCGCGCACCATGGCAAAGCTGTCGGCATGGTGAAAGAACGCGGCACCCGGTTGCAGGGTGATCGCCTTTTTGCCGGCGTTGATCAGGTCCCAGTCCTCTTGTCCCGCGGCCGGCGCCCCGCCAAAGCCCAAAACACCGTTTTCGGTATGGAACACCGCCTGCCGGCCGGGGGGCTGGAACTTGGCGACCATCTCGGGAAAGCCGATGCCAAGGTTGACATAGGCGCCGTCGGTGATGTCCTGCGCTGCGCGCCAGGCGATCTGGGCGTTGGTCAGTTTCTGGGTCATGCCTGCACCTTTGGATGGGCCGCATTGGCGCGGTTGAGTTCTTCTTCCTGCGCGGGGTCCGCCACCTCGATAATGCCGTCGACAAAGATGCCGGGGGTCACCACATGCTCGGGGTCGATGCCGCCCGGCGCGACCGCCTTGGTCACCTGCACGATGGTCTGTGCCGCTGCCATCGCCATCAGGGGCGAAAAGTTGCGCGCCGCCATGCGATAGGTCAGGTTGCCATAGTGATCGCCCAACTCGGCCTTGATGAGCGCGAAATCGGCCTTGAGCCAGCGTTCCTGCACATATTTCCGCCCGTCGAATTCGGCCTCCGATTTGCCCTTGGCCAGATCGGTGCCATAGCTGGTCGGAGTGTAAAAGGCCGGGATACCCGCACCGCCTGCGCGGATGCGTTCGGCCAGCGTGCCCTGCGGCACCAGCTCCAGCTCGATCTCACCTGCCAGGTATCTGTCGGTGAAAACCCGCGGGTCGGCCGAACGCGGGAAGGAACAGACCATCTTGCGGACCATACCCTGCTCGATCATCGCGGCGATGCCGACATGGCCGTTGCCGGCATTGTTGTTGATGACGGTCAGGTTTCCGGGGCTGCCGGTGGCCAGATAGCGGTCGATCAGCGCGTGGATCAGTTCGATCGGCGCGCCCGAACCGCCAAACCCGCCGATCATCACCGTGGCGCCGTCCGGGATGCCGGCGACTGCCTCGGTCAGGTTGGGGATGCGTTTGTCCATGGCCTCCTCCTTGGGGGTCGTTCCGGGCTGTCATGCCAGCCCCAGCCCTGCGCTGCCCAGCAGTTTTGTGCGGATGTTGACATTTGTTCAATCTGCATAAAAACTTGTGCGCATGGTGAACAAGACCGACATCATCGCCTCATTCGCCAAGGGACTGCGGGTGATCGAGGCATTCCACGCCGACCGCCCCCGGCTGTCGATTTCAGACGTGGCCGAGGCGACGGGACTGGACCGGGCGACGGCGCGGCGCTGTCTGCTGACGCTGCACGAACTTGGCTATGCCGATTACGACGGCAAGTTCTTTACCCTGACCCCGCGCGTGTTGCGGCTGGGCATGGGCGCGCTGGCCGCGATGCCGCTGGCACAGCTTGTGCAGCCATGGCTGGACCAACTGTCCGAGCAGATCGGGCAAAGCGCCTCAGTCTCGATTCTCGACGGGACCGAGATCGTCTATCTGGCCCGCGCGGCGCAAAAGCGGGTGATGTCGATCGGGCTGATGCCGGGTTCGCGGTTGCCGGCGCATTGCACCTCGATGGGGCGGGTACTGCTGGCCGCCCTGCCAGAGGCTCAGGCGCGCGCCATCCTTGACCGCTCGGACCTGACTCCGCGCACCCGCAACAGCCTGACCGCCCCGCAAGAGATCATGGAGCGAATCACCCGCGCCCGAATCGACGGCTATGCGGTAAACGATCAGGAGATCGAACTGGGTCTGCGCTCTATCGCCGTGCCGCTGTTCGACACGCATGGCCGGGTGGCGGCGGCGCTGAACATCGGGGTGGCAGCGGTGCAATCCTCGGCGCAGGAACTGGTGACGCTGTATCTGCCGGCACTGCTGAAGGTGCAGGAAGGGTTGCGCCGGGTCCTGCGTTGAAGGGGCAAAAGCCCGCACAACCAGCACTCGGTAATAATTCTATATTATGGAATGCGATCTGCCCGATACATGGCCAATCCGGCAGAAATCCTGGCTGGTCACAATTTTTTCTTGCACTTTGCCCAGAATCTCTCAGAAATTCGCCAAAGACGCGGCCGCTGCCCGGTCCACATCATGGATCGGCAGCATGGGAAGGGGAGAGCCCAGCCGCCATGGGAGGGAAGAAATGCAGTTGACCGACACCCAATCGGAAGCCGAGCTGGCGCTTGGCGGCATCGAGGCACTGGCCGAGCCGAAACGCGCCGAGCGATGGATGCGTCCGGTCGAGGTGCTGGCTGCCGGCCTGCTGATGATGATGATCGTCACGGTGCTGGCGAACGTGTTCTTTCGCTATGTGCTGGCCAAGCCGCTGATCTGGGGCGACGAGGTCGCGTCGATCAGCTTTATCTGGATGGCGATGCTGGGCTCGGCCCTGGCGGTGGACCGTCACGAACACATGAAGCTGACCGTGGTCCTGCCGCTGCTGCCCGAACGGGTGGCCCGGGTGGCCGAGGTGGCTGGACAGGCGCTGGTCTGTCTTTTGCTGCTCCGGCTTTTGCCGGTCGCAATCGAATATGCCTATGAGGAAAGCTTTGTCAGGTCGCCGGCGCTGGGGCTGCCGATGTCATACCGTGCCGCAGCCCTGCCGGCCGGCATCGGGTTGATGGCGGTGCTGGCGGTGATTTCGCTGCTGCGCACGCGCGAATGGCGCATCATTGCCGGCACGGCGGTGGTGACGGCGGCGGCGGTTGTGGTGCTGTGGTATGCCCGACCCGCGCTGATGGGGATCGGCAACTGGAACCTTCCGATCTGGCTGGGCCTGCTGGTGGCGGTGCTGCTGTGTGTCGGCGTGCCCATCGCCTTTTGCTTTGCGCTGGGGACCTTGGCCTACCTGACCTTTGCCAGCCATGCGCCGATCTTCGTAATGATGGGCCGCATAGACGAGGGCATGTCCTCGCTGATCCTGCTGTCGGTGCCGGTCTTCGTGCTGCTGGGTTGCATCCTCGATGCCACCGGCATGGGCAAGGCCATCGTCAACTTTCTGGCCTCGCTGCTGGGTCATGTGAAGGCGGGGATGAGCTATGTCCTGCTGGGGTCGATGTTCCTCGTGTCGGGGATTTCCGGCTCCAAGGTCTCGGACATGGCGACCGTGGCCCCGGCGCTTTTCCCCGAGATGCGCCGTCGTGGCCATTCCGCGCCCGAGATGACGGCGTTGCTGGCCACCGGGGCCGCCATGGCCGATACGGTGCCGCCCTCGATCGTGCTGATCGTGCTGGGCTCGGTCGCAGGGGTATCCATCGCCGGGCTTTTCATCTCGGGTTTCGCCATCGCCATGGTCCTGCTGGTGATGCTTGCCATTCTGGCACGCTGGAAGGCGCGGAACGAGGATATGTCCGGCGTCTTTCGCGCCACCCTACCGCTGATCGGCAAGGCCGCGATCATCGCCACGCCCGCCCTTGTGCTGCCCTTCATGATCCGCAGCCTCGTCGGCGGCGGCGTGGCGACCGCGACCGAGGTTTCGACCATCGCGGTGGTCTATGCCTTTGTGATCGGCGTGGTGCTGTATGGCGGCATCCCGATCCGCAAGGTCGGCACCATGCTGGTCGAGACCGCCGCGATGTCCGGTGCGATCCTGCTGATCCTGGGCGCGGCCTCGTCCATGGCATGGGCGCTGACGCAATCGGGCTTTGCCCGCGACCTGATGAACATCGTGACCAACCTGCCGGGCGGCTGGGTGGTGTTCATGCTGGCCTCGATCGTGATCTTTCTGGTCCTTGGCTGCGTGCTTGAGGGGTTGCCCGCCATCGTGCTGCTGGCGCCGATCATGTTCCCCATCGCGCGCGGCCTTGGAATCCACGATATCCATTACGCCATGGTCATCGTCACGGCGATGAACATCGGCCTGATGGCGCCACCCATCGGCATCGGCTTTTACATCGCCTGCAAGATCGCCAATGTCCCGGCCGATCAGGTGATGCGCCGGATCTGGCCTTATCTGGCCGCGCTGATGATCGGACTTTTGGCCATCGCCGCCGTGCCATGGTTCTCGACCGCTTTGCTTTGATCACCACGAAACCTCGGGGAGGAGGAAAATATGATCATCACCCGCCGCAACGTCCTGATGGGCGCCGCCGCCGGCGCGCTGGCCGCGCCTTTTATCAGGCCGGGCGCCGCCCGTGCTGCCGAGTTCAGCTATAAGATCGCGAACAACCAGCCGCTGGAACACCCCAGCAACATCCAGCTTGCCGAGGCGGTCAAGGCGATCCTTGAGGAAACCTCGGGCGCGGTGGACATCCAGATCTTCCCGTCGAACCAGCTTGGCGCAGATACCGACGTGCTGGGCCAGTTGCGCTCGGGCGGGGTCGAGTTCTTCCAGCTTTCGCCGGTCATCCTGTCGACGCTGGTGCCCAACGCCTCGATCAACGGGGTGGGTTTCGCCTTCCCCGATTACGACACGGTGTGGAAGGCGATGGACGGCGAGCTAGGCGCCTATGCCCGCGGCCAGATCGAAAATGCCGGTCTGGTGGTGATGGAAAAGATCTGGGACAATGGTTTCCGCCAGACCACCAGCTCGAACAGGCCGATCCAGACGCCCGAGGATTTCGCCGGCTTCAAGATCCGCGTGCCGGTCAGCCCGCTGTGGACCTCGCTCTTCTCGGCCTTTGGCGCCGCGCCGGCCTCGATCAACTTTGCCGAGGTCTATACCGCGCTGCAAACCGGCATCGTCGATGGGCAGGAAAACCCGCTGGCGATCATGAAGGTGGCCAAGCTGTGGGAGGTGCAGAAATACCTGTCCATGACCAACCACATGTGGGACGGCTTCTGGCTGCTGGGGAACCGCCGCGCCTGGGGCGCCCTGCCCGAAGACGCGCAGCAGATCGTCGCCAAGCACTTCAATGCCGGCGCGGAACGGCAGCGCGCGGACGTGATGGCGCTGAACGCGACCCTGCGCGGCGATCTGGAAAGCCACGGCTTTGTCTTCAACGACGTGGATCCCCAGCCGTTCGAGGACAAGCTGCGCGAAGTCGGATTCTACGCCGAGTGGAAAAAGACCTATGGCGACGAGGCATGGGAAATCCTTGAAGCCGCCGTCGGCCGCAAGCTGGCCTGACATGACAAACGTCCCCGCCCCTGAACCGACCGGCGGCACACAGGCGGTGGCGCGCGCGCTGTCGCTTTTGTCAGAGGTCGGCAGGGGCGGCGGCGACGGGCTGGGGCTGGGGCAACTGGCCGCCGCAACCGGGCTGGCACGGCCCACGGTGCGGCGGCTGCTGCTGGCCCTGGCACAGGCGCGCATGGTCGAACAGGACCGCCAGACCCGGCGCTATCATCTGGGCCCCGAGGCTTATCTGCTGGGCACCTTTGCCGCCGAGCGGCACGGCATCTTGACCCATGCCCGCAACTCCTTGCTGCGGCTGGCGCGTGAAACCAGCGACGTCGTGCTGCTGACGGTGCCGCAGGGCGATCACACACTGTGTCTGGAACGGATCGAGGGCGATTTCCCGATCCGCACCCATGCCCTGATGCGCGGCGACCGCAAACCCGCAGGCGTCGGCGCGGGCGCGTTGGCGATCCTCGCCGCCTTGCCGGAGCCCGAGGGCGATGCGCTGCTGCATCGCGTCGCACCGCTGATCGAGGATCTGGCCCCCGATCTGGTTGCGGCGCTGGCCCGGGATCTGGCGCACGCGCGCGCGGCCGGCCATGCGCTGAACCCGGGCCGCGTGGTGCCGGGGTCCTGGGGGCTGGGCGTCGCCGTCCTGTGGCCCGACGGTCGCCCCGCCGGCGCGCTGTCCATCGCCGCAATCGAAACCCGCATGGGCGCGGCGCGCCGGGCCGAACTGGCCACCGCGCTGCACCGCGAAGCTCGGCTGGTCGAAGCCAGCCTTGCCACCCTTGAACCGCAATCCGAACGCAGAAGGAGCACCGCATGACAGACCCGCTGATCGTCGGCTGGGCGCATACGAAATTCGGCAAGTCCGAAGCGCCCGACACCATGGCCCTGATGGCCGAGGTGGCCCGTCCCGCGCTGGACCATGCCGGCCTGCCCGCCGATGCCGTCGATGGCATCTTTGTCGGCGTCTATAACAACGGCTTCTCGCGACAGGATTTTCAGGGCGCATTGGTCGCCATGGGCACGCCGGAACTGGCAGGCGTGCCCTTCATGCGGACCGAAAACGCCTGCGCCACCGGCTCGGCCGCGCTGTATGCGGCGGCGGATTTCATCGCCTCGGGGCGCGGCAAGGTGGCGCTGGTCGTCGGGGCCGAGAAGATGAGCGCGACACCCGGCGATCAGGTGGGCGACATCCTGCTGTCGGCCAGCTATATCCCGGAAGAGGGCGACATCCCCGGCGGCTTTGCCGGCGTCTTCGGCCGCATCACCGACACTTACTTCCAGCGCCACGGCGACCGCTCCGAGGAACTGGCGATGATCGCCGCCAAGAACCACGAAAACGGCATGCGCAACCCCTATGCGCATATGCAAAAGCCCTTTGACGTCGCTTTCTGCAACACGATCTCGGACAAGAACCCGCGGGTTGCGGGACCGCTGCGGCGCACCGATTGCTCGCTCGTGTCGGACGGGGCGGCGGCGCTGGTGCTGGCCGCACCCGAGGTGGCCGAAAGCCTTGCACGCGCCATCCGTTTTCGCGCCCGTGCACAGGCGGGCGACCTGCTGGCGCTGTCGCGGCGCGACCCCATCGCCTTCGAAGGACCGCATCGGGCATGGGCTGCCGCGCTGGATCAGGCCGGGCTCGCCATCACCGACCTGTCACTGGTGGAAACCCATGACTGCTTCACCACCGCCGAGATGATCGAATACGAGGCCATGGGGCTTGCCCCGCGCGGACAGGGCTGGCGCGTCATCCGCGACGGCGTGACGCGATTTGACGGCGCACTGCCGGTGAACCCCTCGGGCGGGCTCAAGTCGCGGGGCCATCCGATCGGCGCGACCGGCGTATCGCAGCACGTCATGGTGGCCATGCAACTGGCAGGCGATGCCGGCGCCATGCAGGTGCCCGCCGCCACGCTGGGCGGTGTCTTCAACATGGGCGGCGCGGCGGTCGCCAGCTACTGCTCGATTCTGGAGCGCATGAAATGACGGAACCCATCGGTGATCCTGCTGGTGGCCTGACCCCGGTTTCGACCCGGGTGATGAACCTTGCCACGTTTCTGACGCAGGCCGCGCGCCGCGATCCGGCCGGCGTCGCGCTGGTCATGGGCGAGACGCGCTGGACATGGGCCGAGTTCGAGGCGCGCACCGATGCGCTGGCCCATGCCCTGCAGGCCCGCTTTGGGCTGGAAAAGGGCGACCGGGTGATGTGCCAGTCGCAGAACTGTCTGGAGATGATGCAGGCCATGTTCGCGGTCTGGCGCGCGGGCGGCGTCTGGGTGCCCGCGAATTTCCGCCAGACCCCCGCAGAGGTCGCGTGGCTGACCGAAGCCTCGGGGGCAAGGCTGATGCTGTGCAACGCCAGCTTTCCCGATCACGCCGCAGCCTGCGCGGGCGTCACGCATATCGCCTTTGGCTCCGCCGATTTTGGTCCCTCGGTGCAGGACATCACCGCCGGGCACATGGGCCGGAAACCGCAGGTCGCGGTAGTGGATCGCGACGATCCTTGCTGGTTCTTTTTTACCTCCGGCACGACCGGACGGCCCAAGGCGTCGGTGCTGACCCATGGCCAGATGGCTTTCGTGGTCACGAACCACCTTGCCGACCTGATGCCGGGGTTGACGGGACAAGATGCCTCACTGGTCGTGGCGCCGCTTTCGCATGGCGCGGGCGTGCACCAACTGACGCAGGTGGCGCGCGGCGTGAAAACCGTGCTGCTGCCGACCGAGCGGTTCGACGTGGCGCAGGTCTGGGACCTTGTGCGGGAATGGCGGGTCTCGACCATATTCACCGTGCCGACGATCCTGAAACTGCTGGTCGAGCATCCCGCGATGGCCACGGCCGACACGTCGTCGCTGCGCTATGTCATCTATGCCGGCGCTCCGATGTATCGGGTGGATCAGCAAAAGGCGCTGCGCACCTTGGGCAAGGTGCTGGTGCAATATTTCGGCCTTGGCGAATGCACCGGCAATATCACCGTGCTGCCCGCGCATCTGCACGAGGCCGAGGACGGCCCCGCTGTCCGCATCGGCACCTGCGGCTATGCCCGCACCGGGATCGAGATCCAGATCCAGGACGATCAGGGCCGCGAACTGCCCGCGGGAGAGACCGGAGAGATCTGCGTGATCGGACCCGCCGTCTTTGCCGGCTATTACCAGAACCCGCAGGCCAATGCGAAAGCCTTTCGCGACGGCTGGTTCCGCACCGGCGACCTTGGCCACATGGACGACACCGGCTTTCTGTATATCACCGGGCGCGAATCGGACATGTTCATCTCGGGCGGCTCGAACGTCTATCCTCGCGAGATCGAGGAAAAGGTGCTGACCCATCCGGCCATCTCCGAGGTCGCGGTGCTGGGCATTCCCGATCCGCTGTGGGGCGAGGTCGGCTGGGCGGTCTGCGTCGCCAGCGCCCCGGTGACCGAAGAGGAACTGACAGCGTTTCTGGAACCCAGGATCTCGCGCTACAAACTGCCCAAGCGGTTCCTGTTCTGGGATGCCCTGCCGAAGTCCGCCTATGGCAAGATCACCAAGAAGATGGTCCGCGACGAAATCGAGGCGCGCGGGCTGCTGGAGCAAACCCCGGCATGAGGATGATCCACCCCGGCCCCCGCGCATCCGAACGCATACAGGCCCGCAGCACCACGCTGCGCCCGATCAACGGCACGCTGCGCGCGGGTGAAACGGTCATGCAGGCGGTGGGCGATCTTTTCGCTGCGCATGGTTGCAAGGGCGGCGTGGTCTGGCTGGCCGGCGTCGCCTGCGAACCGATGCGTTATGTCCTGCCGGCGCTTTCGACCGATGGGCTGCATGCGGCATGGTATTCCGAAACCCATGCACCCAAGGGCCGCTGGACCATCCAAAGCGCCACCGCGACCGTGGGCAGCAAGGACGGCGCGCCGTTCCTGCATTGCCATGGCATCTGGTCGGACGGGCAGGACACTGCCATGGGCCATCTGTTGCCCTTTGACGCGATCCTTGCCGAGGACGCGACGGTATCGGGCCTTGGCGCGGCTCAGGCATGGTTTCAGGCCCTGCCGGACGAGGAAACCGCCTTTACCCTTTTCACCCCGCAAGGGGACGACGAGGGGCCTGCCTTGTTCGCCCGCGTCCTGCCCGGCGAAGATGTGGTCTCGGCCATCGAAACGCTGGGCCGGCGCCATGGCATCACCGATGCGCGCCTGCATGCCGTGGGCAGCATCGACCATATCCGCTTTGCCGAAGGTCATCGTATGGACTGCCTTGCCACCGAGTTGCGCTTTGACGGCGCAGAGCTCGTGCAGGGTCGCGCCCGGATACCCATCGAGGTCGTGGACATAGACGGCCGGATCGCGCGCGGCACGCTGACGCGGGGCGAAAACCCCGTTGGCGTGACGCTGGAACTCATCATCGAACCGACAGGGGAAACAGCATGAAAACCGCCATCGTCACCGGCGGCTGCCGGGGCATCGGCCTGGCCGTCACCGAAATCCTGCTGCAACAGGGCTGGCGCGTCGCCATGGTCGATCGCGACACCGAGGAATTGCACCGCGTAGCCGACGGCATTGAAAACGTGCTGGCGGTCGAGGCCGACATCTCGATCCCCGAACAGGTGGAGCGCATGGTGGCCGAAACCGTCGCCGCCTTTGGCCGCGTGGATGCCCTGGTCAACAATGCGGGCGTCGCGCTGTTTTCGCGCGCGGGTCGCACCAGTTTTCAGGAATGGCGCGAGGTGATGGCGACGAACCTTGACGGCGTGTTCCTGTGCACGCAGGCTGCGGCGCCCGAACTGGCCAAGACCCACGGCTCCATCGTCAACATCGCCTCGATCTCGGGGCTCAGGGCCTCGACGTTGCGGGTGGCCTATGGCACGTCGAAGGCGGCGGTGATCCACCTGACCAAGCAATTCGCCGCCGAACTGGGCGAACAGGGCATCCGCGTCAATTGCGTGGCCCCCGGTCCGGTCCGGACCAAGCTGGCGGCGGCCGTGCATGCGCCCGAAATCATCGCCGCCTATTACGATGCCATCCCGCTGAACCGCTATGGCGAGGCGCAAGAGATCGCAGAAGCCGTCGTTTTCCTGTGTTCGGACAAGGCCAGCTTCGTTTCGGGCCAGACGCTGGCGGTGGATGGCGGATTTGACGCCACCGGCGTCGGCCTGCCCGCGCTGCGGCGCGAGAACGAACCGGCCTGAGCAGAGCTGCGGCGCGGGCGGATCTGCCGCCCGCCGAACCCGCCGATGGATTTGGGCCGCATTCGCCACGGCGGCTCTGGACGAACCGCCCGCCGCGCTTGCATGATCGCCTTTCCAAACAGCGGGCTTCGACCATGACCAAGACAGGAACCTTCACCGTCCAAGACCTGATCGCGGAAAGCGGCGTCGCCTTTGGCACCAGCGGCGCGCGTGGTCTGGTCACCGCCATGACCGACCGCGTGGTCTATGGCTATACCCAAGGCTTCCTGCACTATCTGCGCGAGATCGGCGAATTTCCCCCCAAAACCCCGGTGGCGCTGGCCGGCGATCTGCGCCCCTCGACCCCGCGTGTCCTGCGCGCTTGCGCACAGGCCATCCGCGACGCGGGCGGGCAGCCGGTGTTCTGCGGCCATGTGCCGACGCCGGCGCTGGCCTGTTACGCCTTTGGCCGGGGCATCCCTTCGCTGATGGTCACGGGCAGCCATATCCCCGACGACCGCAACGGCATCAAGTTCCACCGCCCCGGAGCAGAGGTGCTGAAGCCCGACGAGGCCGGAATGACCCGGCAGGCACTGACGCTGGACCCCGCACGCTTTGGCCCGGATGGCGGGTTGGCCGAGGCCGCGCCCCTGCCCGATCCGGTGAATATCGAGGACGGATATGTCCGCCGCTATGTCGATTTCTTCGGCGATGATGCGCTTTCAGGGCTGGTGCTGGGGCTTTATCAGCATTCCGCCGTCGGCCGCGACCTCTTGGCCCGCATCCTGCGGGGGCTTGGCGCGCAGGTCCTGCCGCTTGGCCGCTCGGACCATTTCATCCCCGTCGATACCGAGGCGCTGCGCCCCGAGGATATCGCACTGGCCCGTGACTGGGCGGCGCAGCACCGGCTGGACGCCATCATCTCGACCGATGGCGATTCCGACCGGCCGCTTTTGGCCGACAATCGGGGCGAATGGCTGCGCGGCGACATATTGGGCCTGCTTTGCGCCCGCGAACTGGGCGCCGATTGCGTGGTCACGCCGGTCAGCAGCAATACCGCGCTGGAGCTGAGCGGGGCGTTCCCGCGCACCATCCGTACCCGCATCGGCTCCCCCTACGTCATCGCTGCGATGAACGACGCGGCCAGCCAGACCGGCGGCACCGTCTGCGGATATGAGGCGAACGGCGGCTTTCTGCTGGGCACCGATATCCTGCGGAACGGGCGGCGGCTTGCGGCATTGCCGACACGGGACGCGGTGCTGCCGGTGGTCAGCGTGCTGGCTGCGGCAAGAACGCGCCCGCTGGCCGAGCTTTGCGCCGGCCTGCCGCGGCGCGTGACCTTCAGCGACCGGCTCAAGGATTTTCCGACCCGCGATTCGCAGGCCATCCTGATCGCGCTGACCCAAGGCGATAAGGCCGGGCAGATCGCCCGGATCGAGGCGCAGTTCGGTGCGCTCGTCGGCCGGCTGCGGCAGATCGACCAGACCGACGGGCTGCGCATGAGCTTTGAGGGTGGCGCGATCATCCACCTGCGCCCTTCGGGCAACGCGCCCGAACTGCGGGTTTATACCGAAACCGAAAGCGAAGAGACCGCCCGGACCCTGAACGCCAAGGTACTGGCGCAGGTGCGTGAAATGGCGGCACAGCCCGGCTGACACCCGCGTCTTGCGCGCGCCAAGGGGCCCGCCTGCCCCAGCCAAGCACCGATCAGCCGATGGGCGGCAACTGCCGCAACCCGCTTGCCGCCCGCCGCAAGGTCTGCGCGTCCACGCCATCCAGACGCCGCGCCAGCCTGTCCAGACTGCGGGGCGTGCGGTCGCCGCTACTGGCGATACGCTCCAGCCGCCGGCAGACCAGTTGCGCGGCGCGACGGGTGGCGGCCGAAGTGTTGGGGTCGGCCACAAGCTCGTGACAGCGCATCACAGCATGGGCCAGCGTCAGGATGGTCAGGCTTTGCATCAGCGCACGGTCCCGCGCACCGGGCAGCCGCTCGGATATCCGCACCAGCCGCAGTGCGCGGTGATACAGCCGCGCCTGCCAGACCGGGCGACGCGCCAACGCCTGTGGATCACGGGCAATGGCCGCCAGATCGCGCAGCATCATCTGCACCAGATGCCCCCGCCGGCGTTGCAGGCTGACCGGATAGATCAACCGATAGCCGACCCAGGCCGTCAAGGGCGCGGCCAGAATCGCCACTCCCCTCAGCAGGATATCCGACAGCCCCTCTTGCAGCGGCAGATGCGGTTGCGACATCAGCAGCAGGATCATGCTGTAATCCGTGGCCCCCAGCACGGTCCGGCGATGCGCCACCAGGATCGGCGCCAGCATGAGGAACGGCACCAGCATCAGGATCTGTTGCAATTCCGTCTGCGCCAAAGGCCACAGCAGCCGGTGGCACAGGATCGCGGCGATCACGCCAAGCGCCTGCCCGGCGCCGACATAGCGCATCATCCGGGCCGGGTTTTCGAAGGTCGAGAATAGCGAGATCATCACCGACAGGCCCAGCAGCATGAAGGGACCAAGGCTCCAACCCGTCACCAGCCAGATCGCGCCGAAAAGCAGCATCGCCCCGCCGGCCCGCAGAGCCGCCTCGCGCGCGCCGATCCAGTCGCGGTGCAGCACAACGAGAGGAGCCGTCGAGGTCGCGCCGTCGGCAGCCTCGGGCGCATCCCAGTCGCGCAGCGCCCCGGTCAACCCCTGCACCAGATGACCCGGATCGTCGCAATCGTCCAAGGGCAGGTTTTCAAGGATACGCCGTGCATCGGCCATATCGCCGCGATCCCGCGCCCCGGCCGCATCGGACAGCCGCGCCGCCAGCGGTGCGGGCAAAGGGGGCGCGCCTTCGGCCCGCAACAGCAGCGGCAGGGCGGCCAGCAGCACCGCCCGGCAGGCCCGCACCTCGCGCCGCGAACGCAGCGACCCGGCCGCGTGGGGATCAAGGCTTTCCTCCAGCGCCGCCATGCGCGACAAAAGCGCACCGCCACCCCCGGCCGGTTCGGCCAGATGGCGCAGCAGGTCGGCCAGAAGGTTGCGGATACGGGCGCGCAGATCGGCGGCATCCCCCTGCCCGGCAAAGAAATATCCGGCCAGCGTCGCGACCAGAACGCCGGTCAGCACCGTGGCCAGCCGGTCGGCCCCCAAGTGCAGCACCTGATCGGGATGCGCCGTATCCAAAAGCGCCACCATCGAGGCGGAATAGCCCGCCAGCACCGTGCCATAGGCGATCAACCCGCGCTGAAGATTGCCGGCCCAGGTGCAAAGCCCGACCCAGAATGCAAGCCCCGCCACCATGATCGCCGGATGCAACTGCATGCCCAGCACCAGAAACACGCCGACGACCGTGCCGATCAGCGTGCCCGCAAAACGGAAGAACCCCTTTTCAAGCAATTGCCCGCGCAACGTCTGGGACGCGGCCCAGACCGACATGCCCGACCATTGCGGATGTTCCAGCCCCATGGCCCAGGCGACCACCACCGCAAGGCAGCAGGCCAGCGCCGTGCGCGTGGCAAACAGCAGCCTTGCCCTGTCAAAACCGTTCCGCTGCAGCCAGCTCGCTTCGCTCATCCCTGCTCGCCCGCCAGTCTTGCGGCGACGCGCGCCTCGATCCGGGACAGGTTGTGCATCATGCCCTCGACCGTGGCTTCGTCCAGATCGGCCAGCAGGTCCATTTCGATCCGGTCCAGCATCCGGCGCACGCGTAGAACCTCGGTCCGGCCCGCGGGCGTCAGCAGGATGCGGCGGGCGCGGCGATCAGCGGGGTCGGGCCGGCGCTCGACCAGACCACGGCCTTCCAGCAGGTCCAGCAACCTGACCAGAGTCGAACTGTCCAGCGCCAGCCGCCCGGCAAGCTCGGTCTGGCTGATGTCGTCGCCACCTTCCGCCAGATGCACCAGCGGGGCCCATGTGGCATCGGTCAGCCCCGCCGAGGCAAGGGCATGTTCGACTGCGCGCCGCCACTGGCGGGCAAGCGTCACGAAATAGCGCCCGAAACGGACGCGCGCAGATCTGGGAGGAGTCGTCATGAAAATATATGTAGGTCAAAATAGTTTTTATTACAAACTATTTTGACCATCAATCATCTGGGCGAAAGAGCAGCGCGGCTGTTGACCACCCTGCGCGGGTCAATAGCGCAGCCGCGCGTAATAAGAGTTCTGGGCCTCGGCCCGTGCCTGCCCCAGCGTGACGATGCCGCGCGCCTGCAACAGCGGCAAAAGCCGCATGAACACCTCGGCCGTGACCAGAGCGTCGCTGGCGGCATTGTGGCGAAGGGTGATTTCGACCCCCAGCCGCGCGGCAATGGCCTCAAGCGACTGCGAGGGCTCGTGCGGCTGCGCGATGCTGGCCAAAAGCAGCGTGTCCAGCACCGGCTGGTCAAAGCGCACCCCGGTCGCCGCCTCTTTCAACTGCAGGAAGCGCATGTCAAAGGCGACGTTATGGCCAACCAGAACCGTGTCCGAGGCATAGGCGTGAAATGCCGGCAACACCTGGGCGATACGGGGCTGGCCCTGCACCATTTCAGGCAGAATGCCGTGATAGGGGATGGATTCCTCGGGGATCTCACGGCCGGGATCAACAAGCTGGTCGAAACGCTCGCCGCGCAGGATCTTGCCGTTCACGATCCGCAACGCGCCGATCTGGATGATCTCGTCGCCCTGTGCCGGGTTCAGCCCCGTCGTTTCGGTGTCGAAGACGGTATAGGTCAGTCGCTCCAATGGCTGGTCGTCCAGAGAGCGGCTGGAATCACTGGCCGCGAACAGGTCGAAATCATAGAACTCGGGGCGCGCCTCCAGCGCCTCGGCCTCGGGGCCCGACAAGGCGGTCGGCAACAGAAAGCGGAAAAAGGACAGTCCGGCCGGGCGATCCTGTTCCAGCCACAATTCGCCGCCGTGGCGTTCGGCGATGTCGCGGGCGGTGACATCGTGATCGCCATTGCCCATGGCGCCGGCAGCGGGCACGGCGGCATCAAGCGGCCAGACCAGATCAAGATGCGCCCAGCCCGGCGTAGCGGCAGGCGCAAGGCGCAGGGTCAGCGCCGGCATACCGCGCGGCCCGGCCAACTGTCCGGCCAGTGCGCCAAGCGCCTGAATCAGCGAAAAACTGTCCACCCGCAGCCACAGCCCTTCATCGGCGGACACGACCTTGGCGACCCGCCCGGTCTGGGCCAGCACATGCTGTGCCGCTGCCGCCAGAAGGTCGTCACCCAGCATCTCTTGCAACGGCCAGCGGGTCAGGATCTCTTGCGAGGCATCCTCGGTCAAGGTCTGCAGCCGCTGGCCCATGGCCGCCACCTCGTCGCGGACGATGGCGTGAAAGCCGTCGCGCTCGGCCGGTTCCAGATCGGGATAGTCCAGCATGTCCAGCGCCGCCTGCATATTGGCCAGCGAGGCGCGGCTGGCCTCGGTCAGTTCGGTCAGGCGGCGGTCGCGGCGGGACTGGCCGGCATAATCCTGGGTAATATCGCCAAGCAGCAGCACATAGCCACTGATCGCGAGGGCCTCGCCGGCCTGCGGGCGCACCGGGGCCAGCACAACATGCAGCAGGCTGCCGGAGGGCGTGGTGGTGACGAATTGCGCCGACACCGCCGCCTCGCCACGCGCGATATGGCGGTCCACGGTCTCGCGCGCATGTTCGATCAGAGCACGGTCGATGACGCCGTGGATCGAGCGGCCCAGCCCGATCAGCTCGGCCCCGCCTGCCATCTGCTGTCCGCCCAGGACGCGCTGAAACAGGCTGCGGGTATGGTCGTTGTAAAGCAGGATCCGGCCGTCGAGATTGCACACGATGACGCTCTGGCGCAGTTCGGCCATCAGCGCGCCAAGCTGGTCGCGTTCCTGCGCGACCTTTTGCTGCGCCTCGGCCACCAGCCGGGCCATATCGCCCTGCAAGGTCTGGCGCTGGTCGGCCAGTCGGTTGATCGCCCCGGCCAGTTCGCCAAGGGCGCCGGGCGCAGTCGGCTGCAACCGGGGGGCGGCGGCATTGTCGGCCAGCAGCCGCGCCGCATCGGCCAGCCGCGCCGGGGTCTGGACGTGCTGGGCATAAAGCCGGACCGCAAGCCAGCCCGCCAGCGCCGAGCCGGCCAGCCACCAGCCGAACAGGATCGCACCGCTGCCCTGAACTGCGGGGAGAAGCGCCGAAAACAGCCCGTCGCGCTGTCCTGGCGGCAGCGTCGCGTAAAACAGCACCGCCCCCCCAAGCACCCACATCGCCAGCGCCAACCCCGGCACGGCGACAAGCATAAGGCGGTGCAGGCTGAACTTCATGCCAGCATCTCGCGAATGCGCACGATCAACTCGCGGGTTGAAAAGGGTTTCGTGACATAGGCATCCGCCCCCGCACCCATGCCGCGGGCAATATCGGTGTCGCGGCCCTTGGCGGTCAGCATCAGGATGCGGGTGCCAGCCAGATCGGGATCGGCGCGCACGGTTTCACAGACTTCAAAACCGCTCATGCCCGGCATCGCCGCATCCAGCAGCACCAGCCGCGGCCTGTCGCTGCGGATCATCGCCAGCGCCTGCGTGCCATCAGGGGCAACCAGCACCTCGTAGCCTTCGCGTTTCAGCATGAACGACAGCGAGACGACAATATTCGGCTCGTCATCCGCAATCAGCACCCTGTCTGTCATCGGACCCTCCCTTGATTGCGAAGCGGCAGGCTGAAGGCGAAGCACGCGCCTTGGCCCGGCGGGCTGTCCAGCCATATCCTGCCGCCCAGATTAACAACGATCTGCCGGCTGATCGGAAGCCCAAGCCCCGTGCCGGACGGGCGGTTGCCGGCCTGGCCGCCCTGACGGAATTTTTCGAACACGGTGGGCTGATCGGCAGGCGCGACGCCGGGGCCGTTGTCGCGCACCGTGACCACCAGCTCATCCCCCTGAACACGCAAGGCGACTTTGACGTGGCCGCGCCCCTCGGGGACGAATTTCGCGGCGTTCGACAACAGGTTCACCAGCACCTGTGTCAGCCGGTCGGCATCGGCCAGCACCATCGGCACCCGGTCGGGCAGGTCCAGCACCACCTGCGCCCCGCGCTCGCGGAACAGTTCGGCAGTGGCACGCAAGGCCGCGACGATCAGCGCCTTCATGTCCACGTCGGTGTTGTGCCATTCGGCCATGCCGGATTCGATCTTGGCAAGGTCCAGCACCTGATTGACCAGCCGGCTCAGCCTTTCGCTTTCGGTCAGGATGATGTTCAGGAACTCCTCGCGCTGTGACGGCTCGACGTCGGGCGTGTCCAGCATCAGTTCCGTCAGCGCCCGGATCGAGGTCAGGGGCGTGCGCAATTCATGCGTGACCGAGGACATAAAGTCGTCCTTGAGCTGGTCAAGACTTTTCAGCTTCTCATTGGCCTCGCGCAGTTCGACCGTCGCCAGTTCCAACTCGTGGGCATAGGTACGCACCTGCGACGCCTCGTCGATGATCTCCAGCACGTCGCGCAGGCTGAGCGGCTCTTCCTGCGCCACCGATTCGATCATCACCCGGGCCGAGGCGGTGCCGATCGCGCCGGCAATCTGGCGCTCGACCCGGTCGACCAGCCGCGCGTCGGCGGTCAGACTGTCCAGCGCCGTGCCGGTTTCGCGCGCATGGTCGCGAAACACCGCCTCGGCCCGCGCGGCACCCAGAAAGCGACCCGCCAGCCGGCGCAGATCCTCCAGCCGGGCACGGCCGCGCCAGAACACCGGCTGCGCCTGCCCGCGCTGGAACACATCGACGAACAACAGCGCCTGACTTGCCTCGCGCGCCGAGGCGCGACCGGTCACCGACAGGCCCACGTAAAGCGAGATATTGACCAGCAGGCTCCAGAACAGCGAATGGGTCAGGTCGTCAAATCCCCCAAGCCCGAAAAGGCTTTGCGGCGCCAACAGGCCAAATCCGAAGGGGCCGTCCAGAAATCCCGCCGGAATCCAGCCCGAACGGGCGACCGAGGGCAGCATCAAGGTATAGGCCCAGACCAGCGAACCGCCCAGCAGCCCGCCAAGCGCCCCGGCCCGCGTTCCCCCCTGCCAATACATTCCGCCCAAAAGCGCCGGCGCGAATTGCGCCACGGCGGCAAAGCTGATGAGCCCGATCGAGACCAGCGCATAAGCCTCGCCCGCGACGCGGAAATACAGATAGCCCAGCAGCAGCACCAGCAGGATCGCGGCGCGGCGGATGTTCAGCAAAAGCCGGGTCAGGTCGCCACCGGTGCGGGCAAACCGCCCGCCGCGCAAAAGCGCGGGCATCACCAGATCGTTGCAAACCATGGTCGAGACCGCGACGGTTTCCACGATAATCATGCCCGTCGCCGCCGAAAGCCCGCCCAGATAGGCCAGCAGCGCCAGCCACCCGACGCCTTGCGACAGCGGCAGCGTCAGGACATAGCTTTCCGCCCCCGCCCCGCCGTCGCCAAAAATCAGCATACCGCCGATGGCGATAGGCAGGACAAAGATGTTGATCAGCAGCAGATAGGCCGGAAACATCCACGAGGCACGCAGGATATGCCGCTCGTCCACGCATTCCACCACCATCATCTGGAACTGGCGCGGCAGCAGCAGTACCGACAGCATCGACAAAAGCGTCAGCGCAAACCATTGCGCACCCTGAAAACCCTCGAACCCCTGCCCGCCAAGGTGCAGCAGCCCGGCGATGTCGGGCTGGGCCTGCGCACGCGCCCAGATATCGCCCATGCCGCCGAAAAGCCCGTAGGTGACAAAGATGCCAACCACCAGAAAGGCCCCCAGCTTGACCGCGGATTCAAAGGCGATGGCGGCGACCATCCCCTCGTGCCGCTCGGACAGGTCAAGGTGGCGGGTGCCGAAAACCACCGCGAAACCCGCCAGCGACAGCGCCATGTAAAGCGTGCCGTCGCGCCACCATGCCGCGTCCGGCTGGCCGTGGCCCCCGGTCAGCGCTTCATAGCCGGCCGAGACCGCCTTTAGCTGCAAGGCGATATAGGGCAGGATGCCGACAACGGTGATCAGCGTCACCAGCGCGGCCAGCAGCGGGCTTTTGCCATAGCGGCTGGCAATGAAATCCGCGATCGAGGTGATGCGATAGCTGCGCGCGATCCGCACCATCTTGCGCAGCACCAGCCACGCCAGCAGCATGGCCAGCATCGGTCCCAGATAGATCGGCAGGAACCAGACCCCGCCCGAGGCAGCTCGGCCCACGCTGCCGAAATAGGTCCAGGCCGAGCAATAGACCCCCCAGGACAGCGCATAGACAAGGCTGTTGTCGATCAGCGAACGTCCCTGCCCGGCGCGGCGGTCGCCATGCGCCGCCACCGCGACCAGCAAAAGCAGGTAGCCAAAGGAAACCGCAAGGACGAGGCCGGGCTGGATCATCCGTCCTCCCCGGGTCCACGGTCGCCGGACTCGCCCGGCGGCGGCCGCCTTGCGGCCTTTGCGCTGACCGCAGCCAGCGCCGCGATCAACCCGGCCCAGATCGCAAACAGCGCCACCGGCAACAGCGGCAGGCCAAAGACCGTGACCGGCCGCCCCCAGATCAGCAGCAGCGGAAAGTTGAACAGCAAGAAGCCAGCGCCGCACAGCGCCAGCAATACCTGGGCCGAGGGTCCGTCGCGCCGTCTCATAGCAGGTCCAGGTGGTAGTGCTGGCCCAGCCATTGCTTGAAATCGCGCACGATATTCAACGAATCGCGCAGGGCCTGACGATCCAGCCGACCCAGTTCGGTCGGGCGGATGCTATTGTCGGGCGGCTGGCCGCGGGTGATCTGGGCCAGATTGCTGTCCAGCTTCAGCCCCATCATGCAATGCAGCGCATCGGCCAGATCGCGCGCCAGCCCGCCGTCGATCCGCCCCGCATCGGCCAGCGCCTGCAAACGGGCGCGAGTGCCGGGCGCGGCGACGCCATATTCCAGCGCCAGTGCGCGGGCGCCATGCACGACGGGAAAGATGCCCAGCTTTTTCAGGTCGATCTCGGCAGCCTCGCGGCCGCGCAGCCCCGGCATGCGGCGCCACCAGCCACCCTCTCCGCCACTGTCGAACTGCCGGATCGCCGCGGCAAAGCTTGCGTAAAAGCTGTCGCTGCCGGTCAGCATCCGTCGCAGCCGGTCCTGCACGGCGGACAACAGGCTTTCGTCCCCGGCCACGGCAGCCGCGTCCAGAAAGATCGCCAGATTCATCGGCCCCTCGGGATCGCCGCCATGGATCCAGTCGCGCAGGGTATCGCCAAAGGACTGCACGCTTTGGCACCACAGCGGCCGGCTGAGCATGATGCCCCCCGGACAGGGCGGATAGCCAAAGGAAATCAGCGCATCGGTAAAAGCCTGCGTGACCCGGTCCAGCCCGTCGAACGAGAAATCGTCGCGCAGGATCAGCGCATTGTCCTGATCGGTGCGGATGATCTGTTCGGACCGCCCCTCGCTGCCCATGACGATCAGGCAACTGTTGTCGCGCAGGACCTGCGGGGCCAGCATCTGCCACAACCGGCGAAAGATCTGCCGGTTCAACCGACCGACCAGCCCGGCGATGACCTCGATGCGCACGCCGTCCTCGTGCAGCACGCGGATCAGCACCTCGACCTGCGCGGCAGGTCTGGCCAGTTCGGCCGGGCTGGCCGCCCGCGCGATCTCGGCCGAAATCAGATGCGTCTGATTGGCCAGAAACCCCATCAGGTCAAGCTGGCTGAGGATGGCGACCACCTGATCGCCGTCACGCACCAGAACACGGTGGATCCGGTGGCGCAGCATCAGCATCATCGCGTCGTAAAGATCGTCCTCGATGCCGACCGACCAAGGGGTGAACTTGGTAAATTCGCGCACTTTCAGCGCGGCGGGGGGCGTGTCGCGCAAGACGGCCTGCACCAGATTGGTCGTGGTAAAGATGCCAAGCCAGTCGCCGTCGCGCACCAGCGCATCGGCAATGCCACGCGCCGCAAGCTCACCGCAGAGCGTCACCAGATCGGTATCGGCATCGACGAAGTGCGGCTTGCGCAGGATGGCGTCGCGCACCCTTGCGGTCAGCATCGTCAACATCTCGCGCTGGTCCTGACCCGACGCCTGTTCGCCGCCCGTCATCGCAGGCGCCCCTGTCGCAAGATGCGCGCAGGCCATACTGATGCTTCAGAGGAATCCCGCATGGATCTCTGCCCCCTCCCAACCTTGTCATCGCGCCCGGCGCAGCCTTGTGGGGCTGCGGCGGGCGCCAATCCGGCGTTCCTCCTGCCCGCAATACATTGATAAGCCTAAGCGCGGGCGTTTCACAACATCCTTGCCGCGCGGCATTTTATGCAAGGGGACAGAACAAGGGCAGAGGTGGGCCTAGCGGTCGACGGCGCGGAACTCCAGCTTGCCGGACATCAGGATGGCGATGGTCGAGCAGATCGCCCCCGACAGCAGGTAAAGCCCCGCCGCCGACAGCCCCAACCAGGTCGAAAGCAGCAGCGCGGTCAGCGGCGCGAAACCGGCGCCGAACATCCATGCCAGATCCGACACGATGGCCGAGCCGGTATAGCGGTTTCGCGCCTCGAACAGCGACGCCACCGCGCCCGAGCTTTGCCCGAAGCTGAGGCCAAGGATGAAGAAACCGGCGATCATATAGACCAGTTCGCCGGTCTTGCCCGCCGACAGCAGCAGCGGCGCCAAGGCCGCGAAACAGCCAATCAGCAGCGCGCCGACCAGCAACAGGTTGCGCCGGCCAATGCGGTCGGCCAACCAGCCCGACAGCAGGATGGCGACGATACCAAAGCTGGCGGCCACGGCCTCGATAATCAGGAAGCTCAGCAGCGTCTCGTTGGTGTAAAGATAGATCCACGACAGCGGATAGACCGTCACCATATGGAACATCGCAAAGCTGGCCAGAGGCACGAAGATGCCGATCAGCACCGCACCGCCGTCCTCGCGCAGGGTCTTGCCGATGCGGGTCGGCTGCAATTCGCGCGATTCGAAAAGCTCGGCGAATTCTTCGGTCGCAACGATGCGCAGCCGCGCGAACAGCGCCACCACGTTGACCGAAAATGCGACAAAGAACGGATAGCGCCAGCCCCAGTCCAGAAAATCCTGCGCCGTCAGGTTGGCCGCCAGATAGGCGAACAGCAAACTGGCGACGATCAACCCGATCGGCGCGCCCAGTTGCGGCAACATGGCGTAAAAGCCGCGACGGTCGCGCGGCGAAGTCAGCGCCAGCAGCGAGGACATGCCGTCCCACGCCCCCCCAAGCGCCAGACCCTGCGCGATGCGCAACGCTGCCAGGATGATGATGGCCCAGACGCCCGCGCTTTCGTAGCTGGGAATCAGGCCCATCGCGACGGTCGCGGTTCCCATCAGGAACAGCGCCACCGTCAGCTTGGTCACGCGCCCGTGTCTTCGGTCCAGGCTCATGAACATCACGCTGCCCAGCGGCCGGGCGATAAAGGCCAGAGCCAGCAGCGCGAACGACAAAAGCGTCCCGGTCAGCGGATCGACAAAGGGAAAGATCCGCTGCGGAAAGACGATGACAGCCGCGATGGCAAAGACGAAAAAGTCGAAGAATTCCGACGTGCGGCCGATGATGACGCCCACGGCGATATCCGAAGGCGAAACCCTGTGGCGGCCGTGTGATGTCGGGGCGGCCGACGGTGCGGCGGGCGTTGAAGATGTCGTGTTCATATGTCCGAGGAATCCGATGCGATGCAGATTCTTGCCGGGATGGGATAGATTCACCCGCCGCGGCGTTTCCGTCCCTATTGGTGCAGCAAGCAGGCGGCAAACAGCATAGGACAAAACGTCGCATGGCGAGTTTGATCGAAATCAAGGTAATTCAATTTGTGCCCTGTCGCAGCGCCGCGACTCAGCCGTCCGTAACTGTCGCTCACCGACATCGGGTAGTCCAATGACTCACATAAGAAAATTCGCCAACCTGGCATGGCTTGGCCTGTTGATTCCCCTTGCTGCATGCAAGGCCGAGGTTCTGGCCCCCGCCGGGGACGTGGCCACGCGCCAGCGCGACCTGCTGGTCATCTCGACTTTGCTGATGCTGTTGATCATCATTCCGGTGATGGTGATGACCGTGATCTTCGCACGCCGTTACCGCGAAAGAAACCGCCAGGCCGAATATAAGCCCGACTGGGACCATTCGACAAAGCTGGAGTTCGTGATCTGGGCATTGCCGCTTTTGATCATCGTGTCGCTGGGGGCGCTGACCTGGGTTGGCACGCATCTGCTGGACCCCTATCGGCCGCTGGACCGAATCAGCGCCGACCAGCCCATGACCGAGGCGCATGAGCCCCTGCCGGTGCAGGTGGTGGCGATGGATTGGAAGTGGCTGTTCATCTATCCCGAACAGGGCATCGCCTCGATCAACGAAATGGCGGTGCCGGTGGACCGCCCGGTCGAATTCACCCTGACCTCGACCTCGGTGATGAACGCGTTCTACATCCCCGCGATGGCCGGCATGATCTATGCCATGCCGGGGATGGAGACCAAGCTGCACGGCGTCTTCAACAATCCCGGCGAATATCAGGGCATCGCCTCGCATTACTCGGGCCACGGCTTTTCCGGGATGCGTTTCAAGGCGCTGGCGACGGACGAGGCGGGCTTTGACGCCTGGGTGGAACAGGTGCGCGCCACGGGCGAAACGCTTGACCGCCCACGCTATCTGGAGCTGGAGGCACCTAGCGAAAACGTGCCGCCCATGCCCTTTGCGCAGGTCGATCCGCAGCTTTTCGCGCGCATCGTCAACATGTGCGTCGAACCGGGCAAGATCTGCATGGCCGAGATGATGGCGCTGGATGCGCAGGGCGGCACCGGGCTGGCGGGCACGATGAACGTCACCCAACTGACCTACGACAAGCATGAGCGCCGCGGCACCCGCGCACCCGTGCTGGGATGGAAGCCCTTTCAGGTCGCCTCGTTCTGCACGCCCGAGGATTCGGCGCTGATGTTTGGCAAATCGCCCGAACTCGCCCGCGCGCCCGTGGACATGACGCCCATGCGCGGCCATGCGCTGGTGCCGCCGAAAGGGCCGTTTTCCCCGTCGAATGACAATTCAGTCACGCTGCTGGACCCGGCCTCGGGTCAGGCGCGGAACTTCTGATCGGACGCAAGCATGGCTACGTTTTCAAACGAAACCACCTTTCTTCTTGGCCGGCTGAACTGGGACGCGATCCCGAAAGAGCCGATCGTCTGGGCGACCTTTGCCGTCGTGGCCCTTGGCGGCCTTGCGGTACTGGCGGCGCTGACGAAATACCGGCTGTGGGGCTGGCTGTGGCACGAGTGGTTCACCTCGGTCGACCACAAGAAGATCGGCATCATGTATATCGTGCTGGCGCTGATCATGTTCGTGCGCGGCTTTGCCGACGCCATCATGATGCGGTTGCAGCAGGTCTGGGCCTTTGGCGGCTCCGAAGGGTATCTGAACGCGCATCACTACGACCAGATCTTTACCGCCCATGGCGTCATCATGATCTTTTTCGTGGCGATGCCGTTCATTACCGGGCTGATGAACTATATCGTGCCGCTGCAGATCGGGGCGCGCGACGTGTCCTTTCCCTTCCTGAACAACTTTTCGTTCTGGATGACGGTGGGCGGCGCGATCATCACCATGGCCTCGTTGTTCGTGGGTGAGTTCGCGCAGACCGGCTGGCTGGCCTTTCCGCCGCTGTCGGGCATCGGCTACAGCCCATGGGTCGGGGTCGATTATTACATCTGGGGGCTTCAGGTCGCGGGCGTGGGCACGACGCTGTCGGGCATCAACCTGCTGGTGACGATCCTGAAGATGCGGGCGCCGGGCATGACGATGATGCGGATGCCCATCTTCACCTGGACCTCTTTTTGCGCCAACATCCTGATCGTCGCCTCGTTCCCGGTGCTGACGATGACCCTGATCCTGCTGACGCTGGACCGTTATGTCGGGACCAATTTCTTTACCAACGATCTTGGCGGCAATCCGATGATGTATATCAACCTCATCTGGATCTGGGGCCACCCCGAGGTCTATATCCTGATCCTGCCGCTATTCGGCGTATATTCCGAAGTCACCTCGACCTTCTCGGGCAAGCGGCTGTTCGGCTATTCCTCGATGGTCTACGCCACCGTCTGCATCACGGTGCTGTCCTATCTGGTCTGGCTGCACCACTTTTTCACCATGGGGTCGGGCGCCTCGGTCAACTCGTTCTTCGGGATCACCACGATGATCATCTCGATCCCGACCGGGGCCAAGCTCTTCAACTGGCTCTTTACCATGTATCAGGGGCGCATCCGCTATGAGCTGCCGATGATGTGGACCGTGGCCTTCATGCTGACCTTCGTGATCGGCGGCATGACGGGCGTGCTGCTGGCCGTGCCGCCCGCCGATTTCGTGCTGCACAATTCGCTGTTCCTGATCGCGCATTTCCACAACGTCATCATCGGCGGCGTGGTGTTCGGCCTGTTCGCGGCCATCAACTTCTGGTGGCCCAAGGCCTTTGGCTTCAAGCTGGACGTGTTCTGGGGCAAGGTTTCGTTCTGGTTCTGGGTCGTGGGCTTCTGGGTCGCCTTCATGCCGCTTTACATCCTGGGCCTGATGGGCGTGACCCGGCGGCTGCGGGTGTTCGAGGACCCCGACCTGCAGATCTGGTTCGCCATCGCCGCCTTTGGCGCGGTGCTGATCGCCTGCGGGATCGCGGCCATGTTCGTGCAGTTCGGCGTGTCGATCATGCGTCGCGACCGCCCGGAATATCGCGATGTGTCGGGCGACCCATGGGATGGGCGGACGCTGGAATGGGCGACCTCGTCGCCGCCTCCGGCCTATAACTTCGCCTTCAATCCGATCTCGCACGGGCTGGATAGCTGGTGGGAGATGAAGCGAGAGGGCGCAATCCGTCCCACTGCCGGCTTCATGCCGATCCACATGCCGAAGAACACCGGCACGGGCGTCGTCATCGCCGCGCTGGCGACGGTCTGCGGCCTGGCGCTGGTCTGGTATATCTGGTGGCTGGCGGCCCTGAGCTTTCTTGGCATCATCGCCGCGAGCATCGCCCATACCTTCAACTATGATCGCGACTATCACATCCCCGTCTCGCAGGTTCAGGCGACCGAGGATGCCCGCACGCGTCAGCTTGCGCAGGGGGTTTGAGACATGAGCACCGCATCCACCAATCCCATCGCCCGCTATTGGCAGCTTGAACCCCATCACCACCCCGAGGGGTCCTCGACCAGCCTGGGCTTCTGGGTCTACCTGATGAGCGACTGCCTGATGTTCGCGGTCCTGTTCGCGGTCTATGGTGTGTTGGCCAACAGTTTCGCGGCCGGACCCGGACCCAAGGACCTGTTCGATCTGGAACTGGTGGCGGTCAACACCGCCATGCTGCTGCTGTCCTCGATCACCTTCGGCTTCGCCATGCTGGCGATGGGCAAGGGCGATAAAGCGGGCACGCTGCGCTGGCTGCTCGTGACGCTGTTCTTCGGCCTGTGCTTTCTGGCCATCGAGCTTTACGAGTTCCACCACCTGATCCACATCGGCGCCGGCCCGCAGCGGTCCGGGTTCCTTTCGGCCTTTTTCGTGCTGGTGGGCACGCATGGGCTGCATGTCACCTTTGGCTCGATCTGGCTGGTGACGCTGATGGTGCAGCTAAGGCGCAAGGGGCTGATCACCGCCAACCGACGCCGCATGGTCTGCCTGTCGATGTTCTGGCACTTTCTGGACGTCATCTGGATCGGCGTCTTCACCTTTGTCTATCTGCTGGGGATGATCTGATGTCCGACACACACGCACATCACGACGATCACGATCACGGCCATGCCCACGGCAGCTATGCCGGCTATATCAAGGGTTTCGTGCTGTCGGTGATCCTGACCGCGATCCCCTTTGGCCTTGTCATGGCGGGCGGTTTCGACAGCCGCGCCCTGACCGCCGTTACGGTGATCGGCTTTGCCGTGGTGCAGATCCTGGTCCACATGGTCTATTTCCTGCACATGAACGGCACCCAGGAAGAGGGCTGGACCCTGCTTTCGACCATCTTCACCATCGTGGTGGTGGTCATCCTGCTGGCCGGCTCGCTTTGGGTCATGTATCACATGAACAATAACATGATGCCGCAGATGAACCACGAGCTGATGCAGGGTCTGGGCTCGTGACCCGGGCGGGGGGTGCAGGCCCCCTGCGCAGGTGGGCCGTCATTGCCGGCGCGCTGGCGGTTTTCGCAACGCTTTGCGCGCTGGGGGTCTGGCAGGTGCAGCGCCTTGCGTGGAAAACCGACCTCATCGCGCGGGTCGAGACGCGGCTGGCCGCCCCGCCGATCCCCGCCCCCGGTCCCGCCGAATGGGCGGGGCTCGACCCGCGCGATGCCGAATATCGCCGGGTCGAGGTGACGGGCAGCTTTCGCACAAACAACGACACGCTGGTCAAGGCGGTGACGGAACGCGGGCCGGGTTTCTGGGTGATGACGCCGATGCAGACCCCGCAGGGCTGGCTGGTGCTGGTCAATCGCGGCTTCGTCGCCGACACGGCCCGCGACGACCGCCCCCTGCCGGACGGCAAGGTAACGGTCACGGGCCTCATGCGTATCAGCCAGCCGGGCGGTGCCTTCTTGCGCGCAAACGACCCCGAGGCCGGTCGCTGGTATTCGCGCGACACCGCCGCCATCGCCGCGACACAGGGGATCGGTCCGGTTGCGCCCTATTTCATCGACGCCGACGCCGGAGGCACTGACGCGCAACCGGTCGGCGGCCTGACCGTGATCCGGTTTCGCAACAGCCATCTGGGCTATGCGCTGACGTGGTTTTCGCTGGCGGCGCTTTGGGCAGGCTGGATCATCTGGGCCCGGCGCCGGGTCCCGCACGGCTGAACAGGTGCGGCGTTTCCGGGCAAGCGCTGGACAAGACCGGGAAACTCCGGGCATCTTGACTTGAATCAACGTCGGTCGGGCGCGATATCCGCAAGGGTGGCGCATAAGGCGTTCGCGCCACCATGACGGGAGTTTCGGGCGGATCGCCTGCGCCAACAGCCCGGCTTCCCGCCCCGATCAACCGCCGAGGAGACGCCCATGAAGACGCCGACCAGCGCATCGACACCGCCCGCCGCCTCTGCCGATCTGCCTCCGGTGCCTTGCCCCGAGCCTTTGGGACGCGAGGTGTTCCGCACCCTCGACCGCATGCGCGAGGCGATGGCGGGGCAGTTGACCAACGGCCTGTCTCCGGCGGCGTTGACGCTGGCCCTGCAGGACTGGAGCATGCATCTGGCCGCAGCACCCGGCAAGCGGCTGGAGCTGATCGACAAGGCCAACCGCAAGGCCGCGCGCCTGCTGTGCCATATCGTTGCGCGGACCCTTGACCGCGAGACCCCGGATTGCATAGAACCGCTGCCCGGCGATTACCGCTTTGCCGCCGAGGGCTGGAAGAAACCGCCCTTCAGCATCTGGGCGCAGGCGTTCCTGTTGCAGCAGCAATGGTGGCACAATGCCACGCATGAGGTGCCGGGGATGAACCCGCATCACGAGGAAATCGTATCCTTCGCGGCGCGGCAGATGCTCGACGTATTCTCGCCCTCGAACCTGCCCTTTACCAATCCCGAGGTGATCGCCCGCACCATACAGACCGGCGGCATGAATCTGCTGGACGGCATGCGCAACTGGACCGAGGACATGGTCCGGCAGGCGGCGGGCCGCCCCCCGGTCGGGGCCGAGAATTTCGTGGTCGGCAAGGATGTGGCGGTCACGCCCGGCAAGGTGGTTTATCGCAACCACCTGATCGAACTGATCCAATACGCCCCCACCACCGAAACGGTCATGGCCGAGCCGATCCTGATCGTGCCGGCGTGGATCATGAAATATTACATTCTGGACCTGTCGCCGCAGAATTCGCTGATCCGGCATCTGGTGGCGCAGGGTCATACGGTCTTTTGCATCTCGTGGCGCAACCCGGGGGCCGAGGATCGCGACCTGACGCTGGACGACTATCGCCGGCTGGGGGTGATGGATGCGCTGGATGCGGTGAACGCCGTCCTGCCGGAACGCAAGGTTCATGCCGTGGGCTATTGTCTGGGCGGCACGCTGCTGTCCATCGCCGCTGCCGACATGGCGCATGGCGACGACGACCGGCTGGCCAGCCTGACCCTGCTGGCGGCACAGACCGATTTCACCGAACCGGGCGAGCTTGCGCTGTTCATCGACCACAGCCAGTTGCACCTGCTGGAAAGCATGATGTGGAACCGGGGCTATCTCTCGGCCGACCAGATGGCCGGGGCGTTCCAGCTTTTACGCTCGAACGACCTGATCTGGTCGCGGATGGTGCATGACTACCTGATGGGAGAGCGCACGCCGATGATCGACCTGATGGCGTGGAATGCGGATTCGACGCGCATGCCCTATCGCATGCATGCCGAATATCTGCAGCGGCTTTATCTGGACAACGAACTGGCCGCCGGGCGCTTCATGGTCAACGGCCGCCCCGCCGCGATCCAGAACATCCGCGTGCCGATGTTCGTCGTGGGAACCGAACGCGACCACGTCGCGCCATGGCGCTCGGTCTTCAAGATCCATTACCTCAGCAATACCGAACTGACCTTTGTGCTGACCAGCGGCGGCCATAATGCCGGCATCGTCAGCGAACCGGGACGGCCGCGGCGGCGCTATCGCATCGCCCAGCGGCCCGCAGGCGGCCGCTGCCCCAGCCCCGACAGTTGGACCCAGACCGCCGAGGCGCGGCCCGGATCGTGGTGGGAAGGCTGGACCGAATGGCTCGCCATCCATTCCGCCCCAGACCGCGCCGCACCGCCGGCGATGGGTGCAGCCAAGGCCGGCTATGCGCCGCGGGCCGATGCGCCCGGCACCTATGTCATGCAACGCTGATGCCGGCGCGGGTCCAGACCCCCGCCCCACGCAATGAACCGACAAGCCCATGCCGCCAGACACGACGAAAGGCAGGCGACTGCCGAAGGAGAGCCCGATGAAGCCCGCCGATCTCGCCCCGGACGAATCCGCCGCATGGCATGCCCTGACCGGCGACGAGACCTGCGCGGCACTGGCGACAAGCCTTGACGGGTTGGGGCAGGACGAAGCCACGCGGCGGCTGGACCGCTTTGGCCACAACGAGCTGCCGCCCGCCGCCCGCACCCATCCGGTGCTGCGGTTTCTGGCCCAGTTCAACAACGCCCTGATCTATTTCCTGCTTTCGGCGGCGGTGGCCGCCATCGCGCTGGGGCATATCATCGACGGGGCGGTGATCGTCGTCGTCGTTCTGATCAACGCCGTGGTCGGCTTTATCCAGGAGGGCAAGGCCGAACGCGCGCTGGACGCGATCCGCGACATGATCGCCCCCCATGCCGTCGTCGTGCGCGGGGGCGAGCGGCACACGCTCGACACCCGGTTGATCGTGCCGGGCGACATCGTGGTTGTCGAGGCGGGCGACAAGGTGCCCGCCGATATCCGCCTGTTGCGGGCGCGCGGGCTAAGCGCGGATGAGGCGATCCTGACCGGCGAATCCGTCCCGGCCGAAAAGACCGAAAGGTCCGTTCCCCCCGACGCCGCCTTGGGTGATCGCGCACCGATCCTGCATTCCGGCACCCTCATCACCACCGGCCAGGGCACCGGCGTCGCCATCGCCACCGGCCCACGGACCGAGATCGGCCGCATCTCCGGCATGATCGGGGCGGTGCAAAGCCTGACCACGCCGCTGCTTGGCCAGATCAACGCCTTTGGCACCCGCTTTACCTGGTTCGCCATCGCCACCGCCGCGCTGCTTTTCGCCTTTGCCACGCTGGCGCGGGATTATGCCCCGCTGGATGCGCTGATGGTGGTGGTCGCGCTGGCGGTCGGCGTGGTCCCCGAGGGGCTGCCCGCCGTCATCACCATCACCCTTGCCCTTGGCGTGCGCCGCATGGCCGCGCGCAATGCCGTGGTGCGTCGGTTGCCGGCGGTCGAGACGCTGGGCGCGACGTCGGTGATCTGCTCGGACAAGACCGGCACGCTGACCCGCAACGAAATGACCGTGCGCCATCTGGTGACCTCTGCCAGCGTGACCGCGGTTTCCGGTTCAGGCTACGCACCCGAGGGCGAGCTTGCGGACCCGCAAGGCGCGGCACCTGTGCCGGACGTTGACCGTGACATGCTGGTCCATGCCGGGCTTTTGTGCAACGACGCCCGGCTGGTGCAAAGCGGCGATCAATGGGCGGTGCTGGGCGACCCGATGGAGGGCGCGCTGGTCGCCGCCGCCGCCAAGACCGGCCTGCATCCCGAAACCCAGCGCGCCTTGTGGAACCGACTGGACGAAATCCCCTTTGACGCGCAGCACCGTTTCATGGCGACGCTGCACGACGACCCGCAGGGCGGCCGGCGCATCTTTGTCAAAGGCGCGCCGGAACGGGTTTTGGCCATGTGCGCGGATCAGGCGGCGGGTGGGACCACGCGGCCCCTTGATCCGGGCTATTGGCAGGAATGTATCGACGCCTGCGCCTCGGGGGGCGAGCGGGTGCTGGGCTTTGCCAGCATGGCCGTCGGCACCGACACCGAAAGGCTGGATTTCGCGATGGTCGAGGGCGGGCTGACATTCCTTGGGCTTGCCGGCTTCATCGACCCACCCCGGGACGAGGCCATCGCCGCCGTGGCCGAGTGCCGCTCGGCCGGGATCGCCATCAAGATGATCACCGGCGACCACCAGGGCACGGCAGCGGCCATCGCCCGCCAGCTTGCCATCGCCGACGATCCCAGGGTGATGGAGGGTGCGGCCCTTGACGGCATGCCGGACGAGGAACTGCGCCGCGTGGTCGAAAATATCAGCGTCTTTGCCCGCGCCACGCCCGAACACAAGCTGCGCATCGTCGATGCCCTGCAGGCCAACGGCCATATCGTCGCCATGACCGGCGACGGCGTGAACGACGCCCCGGCCGTCAAGCAGGCCGATGTCGGCGTCGCTATGGGCCGCAAGGGTACCGAGGCCGCCAAGGAGGCGGCGCAGATGGTGCTTCTGGACGACAACTTCGCCTCGATCGTCGCCGCGGTCCATGAAGGACGCACCGTCTATGACAATATCCGCAAGGTGATCGGCTGGACGCTGCCCTCGAACGGGGGCGAGGTTTTGTGCGTCATCCTGGCCATCATCCTGGGCCTGACCCTGCCGATGACCGCGGTGCAGATTCTGTGGATCAACATGATCCTGACCGTCACCCTTGGGCTGGTGCTGGCCTTTGAACCGGCCGAGCCCGACGTGATGCGCCGCCCACCCCGGCCGCGCGACGCCCCGATCCTGTCGCGCTTTCTGCTGTGGCGCATCGGCTTCGTCTCGTTCCTGTTCATGCTGGGGGCCTTTGGCATCTTCGAATATGCCCAACGCCGCGGCTATGCCATCGAAGGCGCACGGACCATGGTGGTCAACACGCTGGTCGTGATGGAGATCTTTTATCTGTTCAACGTGCGCTACCTGCACCGCACCTCGTTCAGCCTGATCGGCGCCATGGGCACGCCGGCGGTGCTGGGGGCCATCACGGTGGTGGTCGCGGCGCAATTGCTGTTCACCTATGCGCCCTTCATGCACGATCTGTTTGACAGCGCCCCGGTGGCTTTTGTGGACGGGTTGGTCATTCTGCTGGTCGGCGTGGCGACCATGACCATTCTGGAGATCGAAAAGATCCTGACACGCAGACTGAATCTGTAAAGGCGGCGGTATTCGACCCCGGATTGATTTTGTTCCCTGTATGTTCTATATTGGAATCATGATCAGCAAGGGAGATCCGCGATGGATGCCACCACCTTTGCCCTGCCGGCCACACCGCGCCAGATCGCCTATGCCCGGTCGCTGGCGCTGAGAAACCAGACCTTGCTGCCTTGGGAAGTGCAGCAGGATCGCCGCACGCTCAGCGCATGGATCGAGGCGCAGGCGCGGATAAGACCGGCCACGGGGCTGCCGACATCAAAACAGGTCGCCTTTGCCGAGCGTATCGCCCGGCTCAAACGGCGCGCCGTGCCCGACGAATGCTTTCGCGACCGGCAGTTGCTGTCGCGCTGGATCGACAGCAACCGCTGAGCGGGCTTCGGGCAGTCTGCAAATACCTAGCCCGCACGCGCGACGGAGGTGCCCAGTTCGGCGCGGACGCTGTCCGAAGGCTGCGCCGGTTGGTTCGGCGCCAACAGCACCGGGCGCAGCGCCGCCGCCGCCAGCAGTCCCACCGCCGCCACGCCGACGGCCGCCAGATAAACCCAGCTAAAAGCATCGCGGAAGGTCGCCGAAACCGCCTCGCGCACAGATGGAGCCAATGCCGCCATGCGCTCGGGCGTCATCTCGGCCAGCTTGCCCGCACCTTGAACCGTAGCGTGCATCAGCCGATCCGACAAAATCGCGCCGTAGATCGAGATCGCCAGCGATGCGCCCCCCATCCGTGTCAGCGTCACCGCCCCGGTTGCCGCGCCCACATCCGCGCGCGGGGCCGAGATCTGCGCGCCGATCACCGGCCCCTGCTGGCCCAGACCAATGGCCATGCCCTGCCCCATCAGCAGCACCGCCACCACCCAGAAGGGCGCATGCAGCGGCAGGACGGACAGGCCCAGCAGGCAGCACATCGCCAGACACAGGCCCAGCACCATCCAAGGCTTGTAACGTCCGGTGGTCGAGATCAGCCGCCCCGCCGTCAGCGACCCCATGGTAATGCCTCCGGTCACGGCGATGAAGAACAGCCCGGCCGAAGCCGGTGAAAGGCCGGTGGTCATCTGCAAGAACAGCGCATGATAATTGACCATGCCGATGGCGATGCCGCCGCTGGTCGCCCCGACAATCAGCAGCAGCGCAAAGTTGCGATCCCCGAACAGGTGCAGCGGGATGATCGGCTCGGGCGCCCGGCGTTCGATCCGCAGCCACAGCGCCAGCGCCACGACCGAAATCACCGGCAGCGCCAGCGCAGGGGCCGCGGTCAGCGAACCGAACAGCGACTGGCTGTCGGCCCACAAGACGATGCCCGCGATCGCCACCGCCAGCGTCAGCGCGCCAAGATAGTCGATCCGGGGCTGCCGTTCGGGCCGCCGATAGGGCAAAAGCAACAGCAGCCCCACCAGCGCCACCGCTCCGATCGGCAGGTTGACCAGAAAGATCGAACGCCAGCCCAGATACTGGCTCATCGTGCCGCCCAGCGTCGGCCCGACCGAACCCGAGGCCATCAGCACAAGGCTGGAAAAGCTTTGATAACGCGCCCGCTCTCGCGGTTCGAACAGATCGGCGTTGATCGAAAAGATCGACACCATGATCCCGCCCGCGCCCAGCCCCTGAAAGGCACGCGCCGCGATCAGGCTTTCCATCGACCATGCAAGCCCGCAGACGACCGAGCCCAGCGTGAACAGCGCCACCGCAAACATCATCACATATTTGCGCCCGAACAGATCGCCCAGCTTGCCATAGACCGGCATGATCGCGCTTTGCGCCAGAAGATAGGCCGAGCCGACCCAGCCGAACCGCTCGATCGCGCCGAACTCGCCCACGATGGTCGGCAGCGCGGTCGAGACGACCTGGTTGTCCAGCGACGCCATGAACATGGAAAGCATCAGGAAGCAGAAGATCACCTTGCGACGGCGATGGCTGAGACCAAGACCCACGGGGCCGGGTTGCATTTGCTGGGACATGGGCCGAAAACCTGACTGGGCCCGAACACCGTCGCGGGCTGTGTTTGCATTGCGCAATATGTGCGGATAGCATATATGTGTCAAGCGCACGTATATGCGAGAGGAAGAGCTGATGCAAGAAGCCGGCAGGATGGCCGGGATCGACCGGATATCGTCCTCGATGGGGCGGTTCCGCATGCTGATCGGACGACGGGTGATCGGCCGGCTGGCGCTGCGGAATGTCGCGCCGATGCTGGATGTGTCGGACCTGGACGTGCTCGGCCTGGTGCCTCAGCGACCTGTCAGCGGCGACAACCACCCTGCGGCCGAAGTCTCGGTCGGCGACATTGCGCGTCAGTTACGGATCGACCCTTCGCGCGCCAGTCGTCTGGTGGCAGAGTTGGTGCGGCAGGGTTTTCTGATTCGCGCCGTCTCGCAGCAGGATGCGCGCCGTGCCGTGCTACAGCGCAGCGATACGGGCGACCATATCTTTGCCGAGATCCAACGGGTAAAGTTCGAAATGATCCGCGAAATCGTCGGCGACTGGCCCGACGAACGGCTTGCCCGCTTTGCCGGGGATTTCGACAGTTTCACCCAGGCGCTGGAGGCGTGGCGGACCCACAACGACGCATGCCAAGGCGGCGCGCGCGACCCGTCATAGCCCGCGCGCTGTCTACCCGCCCAAGCGGGCCAGCGCCGTCAACTGCACCCCCTGCGGGTCGGCCAGATCGTCCAGCACCTGAAAATGATCGCAGCCGGAGACATGCAGCAAAGTCGCGCGCTCACCCGCTTGCCGGCAGGTTTCGGCATAGTCCCGCGATTGCCGGATCAGCTCGGGCAGTTCATCCGCGCCGACCGCGATCAGCATGGGCGGGCCTGCGGCGATATTGCGTTGCGGGCTGCAGGCGGCGACCTCGGCCTCGGTCAGTTGCAGCTTGTCGTTCAACTCGCCCAGACGGATGGGTTCAAGATCGAACAGCCCGCTGATCGCCAGCACCTTGCCCACCACGGGGTGGCCGCAATGCATGGCGGCCAGATGACCGCCGGCGGAATGTCCGGCCAGACACAGCGGCCGCCCGGCAAGCTGCGGCGCAAGATGGTCCAGCAAAAGCCCGATCTCGGCCACGATCTGCGTCATGCCGGCCTGCGGCGCCAGCGTGTATTCCGCAAGGATGACATCATGGCCCTGCGCCAGCGGACCCACAGCGCAAAAGGCGAAATCCTCCTTGACGCAATGTTGCCAATAGCCGCCGTGGAGAAAGACAAAAACCGGCGCATCGGGCTGGCCGCATGAAATCCAGTCATAGGTCTGGCGCAGGCCCGGACCATAGTGCAGGTCCCGCCGGCAGTCCCGCGCGGCATAAAGCGCGTCGCTGCGGGCGCGGTAATCCCGCATCAAGCCCGGAAAATCTGCCAACCGGCCGGTATTGCTGTAGGCCGTGTCCAGTTCGGCCCGGTTCATGCCGCGATAGATGGTTGCCACCCCAGCCTCCTTATACACCCAGATAGCGGTCGGTCAGTTCAGGGGTCAGCGCGGCCATCCCGCCCTGCCAGACCGTCGCGCCGCGTTCGAGGATGACCGCACGGTCGGCGACCGATGCGATCTCGCGCAGCGATTTGTCCACCAGCAGGATCGACAGCCCCTCGGCCTTGAGCCGGCGCACGCCTTCCCAGATTTCTTGCCGCACCACGGGGGCAAGCCCCTCGGTTGCCTCGTCCAGAATAAGCAGGCGCGGGTTGGTCATCAGCGCCCGCCCGATGGCCAGCATCTGCTGTTCCCCCCCCGACAGCGTGCGCGACACCTGACCCATCCGCTCTTGCAGGCGGGGAAACAGGGCGCAGACACGGGCCATGTCCCAAGGTCCGGGCCGGGCGGCAACGGTCAGGTTTTCGGCCACGGTCAGTGGGGCGAAGCAGCGCCGCCCCTCGGGGACCAGACCGACGCCCAGCCGCGCCACCTTGGGCGCCGTCAAGCCCGCCACATCCCGGCCGGCAAAGCGCAGGTTGCCGCCGGAATGCGGCATCAGGCGGCTGATGCAGCGGATCGTCGTGGTCTTGCCCATGCCATTGCGACCCATCAGGGCCACCACCTCGCCTTCATCCATGTCCAGCGAGATGCCGAACAGCGCCTGCACCGCGCCGTAAGCGGCGGTGACGTCGCCAAGCTCTAGCAGGCGGGTCATGCGTCCTCTCCCAGATAGGACCGGCGTACCTCGGGGTTGGCGCGGATTTCGGCCACGCTGCCGGTGGCGATGATCCGGCCATAGACCAGAACCGAGATGCGGTCGGCCAGCGCAAAGACCGCGTCCATGTCATGTTCGACCAGCAGAATGGGCGCCTCGGCGCGCAGTTCGGACAGGATGGCGGTCAGTTGCCGGCCGCCCTCCAGCCCCATGCCCGCCATCGGCTCGTCCAGCAGAAAGGCGCGCGGGCGCATGGCCAGCGCCATCGCGATCTCCAGCTTGCGGCGTTCGCCATGCGACAGTTTCGCGGCGGGGACCAGATGCCGCCCGGCCAGCCCCGCCTGCTCGATATGGAACATCGCGGGTTCGGTCAGCTTGCGGTCGGCCAGCGCCGGCAGGTGAAAGCGGAACACCGCGCCGCTGGCCCCCGCAACGGCCAGCATGACATTCTGCAGCACGGTAAAATCCGGGATCACGGACGACACCTGAAAGCTGCGCGCCAGCCCCAGCCGCGCCCGCGCCGCCGCGTCCAGTGCGTCGATCACCTGCCCCTCGAAGCGGATCGAGCCGCTGTCGGGACGGATCTCGCCCACGATCTGCTTGATGAGCGTGGACTTTCCGGCACCGTTGGGACCGATCAGCGCGTGGATTTCGCCGGGCCGCAGGTCAAGGCTGACATCGTCGGTCGCCACCAACGCACCAAAGGATTTGCGCAGCGAGCGGATTTCCAGAATCGGTTCGTTCAGCTTGGGTTCAGGCATTGCGGCCCCTCCGCGTGACGATGCCGATCAAGCCGCCCGGCGCGAACAGGACGATGGCCAGCAGCAACAATCCCAAAAGCGCCTGCCAGTAATCGCTGATGCCGCCCAGCACCTGCTCCAGCAGGATAAAGATCGCGGCCCCCGCGACGGGCCCGCACAGCCGCCCCACCCCGCCAAGGATGACAAACACCATGATCTCGCCCGACATATGCCACGACAGCATGGACGGGCTGACGAAGCGGTTGAGATCGGCGTAAAGCGACCCCGCCAGCCCGACGATCATGCCCGACAGCACAAAGGCGGTCAGCCGGATCGCATAGGGACGGATGCCGACCGCGACGGTCCGCTGGCTGTTCTGCCGCGCCGCCTGCAACGTCAGGCCAAAGCGCGACTGCGTCACCACGGCGGTAAAGACCAGCGCAATGGCCAGCAGCGCCGCGCAAATGGTGAAATACTGCAGCGGCGCAAAGGTGTTCAGGCCGGGGAAGGTATTGCGGACGTAAAAGCTCAGCCCGTCTTCGCCGCCGTATCGCGGCCAGCTTATGGCGAAATAGTAAAGCATCTGCGCAAAGGCCAGCGTCACCATGATGAAATAGACGCCCGAGGTGCGCAGGCTCAGCGCCCCGATGACCAGCGCCGCCAGACCCGCCGCCAGCATCGCCATCGGCCAGATGCCCAGCATCTCGTTACTGCCCATGACGGTGAATGGCAGGCTGGTGACTGGGGTGCCCAGGCTGGCATGGCTGGCAAAGATCCCGGTCACATAGCCGCCGATGCCGAAAAACGCCGCATGCCCGAAAGAGATCAGCCCGCCGTAACCAAGCGCAAGGTTCAGCCCGACCCCGGCCAGACCAAAGATCGCGGCCTTGGTCGCCAGCGTGACGGTAAAGCCGTCGCCCATCAGTTGCGCCCCGACTGCGGTGGCGACCAGCAGGCCAAAGATAATCAGGTTGATGGCCGTGTCGCGGTTCAATGTCTGTCGCATGGTCACGCCCTTGCCCCGAAAAGTCCCTGCGGCCGCAGGATCAGCACCACCGCCATCAGGATATAGATCAGCATCGAGGCCAGAGAGGCCCCGATGGTATTGGCGCTGGAGGTGTCCAGAACGCGGGCGAACAGCCCCGGCAGCAGCGCCTTGCCCAGCGTATCGGTCATGCCGACCAACAACGCGCCCACAAGCGCCCCCTTGATCGACCCGATGCCGCCGATCACCACCACGACAAAGGCCAGGATCAGCACCGGCTCTCCCATGCCGACCTGCACCGACTGCATGGAGCCGACCAAGGCGCCGGCAAAGCCCGCCAAGGCCGCGCCAAGCGCGAAGACGATAGTGTAAAGCCGGGCAATATCGACGCCAAGCGCGCCGATCATCTCGCGGTCCGCCTCTCCGGCGCGGATACGGATGCCCAGCCGGGTGCGGGTGATAAGCCACCACAGCCCGACCGCCACCGCCGCGCCAAAGCCGATGATGACCAGCCGGAACAGCGGATAATGCAGCCCACCCGGCAGCACGACCGCGCCCGAAAGCGTGGGCGGCAGCGTCAGATACAGCGGGAAAGAGCCGAAAAGCCAGCGCGTGCCCTCGGAAAACACCAGGATCAGCGCGAATGTGGCCAGCACCTGATCCAGATGGTCGCGCGCATACAGCCGCCGGATCACCACCATTTCAACCAGCGCGCCCGCTGCGGCGGCGGCCACCAGACTGGCCGCCAGCCCCAGCCAGAACGAGCCGGTGGCTGCCGCCACCGCCGCACAGGCGAAGGCGCCGAACATGTAAAGCGAACCATGGGCAAGGTTGATCAGCCCCATGACGCCAAAGACCAGGGTCAGCCCGGCGGCCATCAGAAACAGCATCATCCCGTATTGCAGGCCGTTGAGCGCCTGCTCGGCCAGAAGCATCACCGCTTTTTCTCCCGAATTGCCGGACTGGGGGTGGGCCGGACATCGCCGGCCCGGTTCTCAGCGCAGCCTACATCTTGCACTGTTCGGCATAGGCGTCGCCGTGATCGGCCATGGCCGGAGCGATGATCTTGTTGGTCAGCACGTCACCCTCTTTGACCACCTCGCGGACGTAATAGTCCTGAATCGGATGCTGGTTGGGGCCAAAGCTGAACTTGCCGCGCACGCTGGGAAAATCAGCCTCGGCCAATGCGGCGCGGAAGGCATCGGCGTCCTGCACATCCGCCTTGGCGATGGCCGACAGCAGCAGGTTCGCGGTGTCATAGGCCTGTGCCGCGTAAAGCGACGGCAGACGGCCATATTCGGCCTGGAAGGTTTCGACAAAGGCCGCGTTGGCCGCGTTGTCCAGATCCTTGGACCATTGCGCGGTGTTCTTGACGCCAAGCGCGGCATCGCCCACGGCGGGCAGGATGTCCTGGCTGAAGCTGAAGGCGGGGCCGATCACCTGCTTGCCCACGCCGGATTCGGCATATTGCTTCATGAAGGCGATGCCCATGCCGCCCGGCAGGAAGAAGAACACCGCATCGGCGTCGCTGTTGCGGATCTGGGCGATCTCGCCGGCGTAATCGGTCTGGCCGACCTGGGTATAGATCTCGTTGACCACCTCGCCCTTATAGTAGCGCTTGAAGCCCGCCAGCGAATCCTGCCCGGCAGGATAGTTCGGCGCCATGATGAACACCTTGCCGATACCGGCATCCGTGGCATAGGCACCCGCCGCCTCGTGCAGGTTGTCGTTCTGATACGAGACCGAGAAATATTTCGGATTGCAGCCCGCCCCGGCCAGTTGCGAGGGCGCGGCATTGGTCGAAAGATAGAATTTGCCCTGCCCGACCGCCGCCGGCACCACCGCCATGGCAAGGTTCGACCAGACGATGCCGGTCAGGACGTCCACCTGTTCGGACTGGATCATCTTGTCGGCGATCTGCACGGCGACATCGGGTTTTTGCTGGTCGTCCTCGATCACCAGTTCGACCGACTTACCGGCGTCGCCCGCGTTTTTCAGCGCCAGCAGAAAGCCGTCGCGCGTATCGACGCCCAGCCCCGCACCACCGCCCGACAGCGTCGTGATCATCCCGACCTTGACGCCCTCGGCCTGAGCGGCCCCGGCAAGGGCCAAAGCGGCCGTGCCGCAGATCAGCAGCCTTTTCAGTTTCATGACAAACTCCCTGTTGTATGCGCGACTATTCGTCGCATTTTTTTATGATGTGGTCACGGGCTGCAACGGCTTTCGCGCATCAGCCCGCAAGCCGTGGTCACGTCCGCCCTTCCAGCAGGCGGAAACGCTGGATCTTACCGCTTTCCGTCTTGGGAAGGGCATCGGTAAACACCACGCTGCGCGGATATTTGAACGGCGCGATGACGGATTTGACGTGGTCCTGCAGGTTCTTCGCCATCAGCTCGTCCGCCTCGGAGCCGGGGCGCAGCACGACATGCGCCTCGACGATCTGGCCGCGATCGTCCGAGGGCGCACCGACCACCGCGCATTCCAGCACGTCGGGATGCGACAGCAGCGCGGCCTCGACCTCGGGACCGGCGATGTTGTAGCCGGCCGAGACGATGATGCCGTCGGTGCGGGCGGCAAAGTGGAAATGCCCGCCCTCGTCGCGCCAAAAGCTGTCGCCGGTCAGGTTCCAGCCGTCCTGCACATAGGCCTGCTGCTTTTTCGGGTCGGACAGATAGCGGCAGCCGACCGGGCCACGAACCGCCAGCCGCCCCGTCTCGCCCGGGGGCAGTTCATGCCCGTCGGGGCCGATGATCTTTGCCTCATACCCTTGCACCGGACGGCCTGTGCAGGCCGGGCGACTGTCGCCCAGCCTGTTGGTCAGGAAGATATGCAGCATCTCGGTCGAGCCGATGCCATCCAGCATCGGCTTGCCGGTCTTGGCCATCCATTCCTCATAGACCGGGCCTGGCAACGTCTCGCCCGCGGAAACGGCGATGCGCAGGCTGGACAGGTCCGCGCCCTCGTCCATGGCGCGCATCATCACCCGATAGGCGGTCGGTGCGGTAAAGCAGATGGTGGCGCGGTATTTCTGGATGATCTCGATCATATGCGGGGGTGCGGCGTTTTCCAGCAGCGCCGCCGAGGCGCCGAACCGCAGCGGAAACACCGCCAACCCGCCCAGCCCAAAGGTAAAGGCCAGGGGCGGAGAGCCTACGAACACGTCCTCGGGCTGCACCTGCAACACCTCGCGCGCATAGCCGTCGGCAATGATTAGAAGGTCGCGGTGAAAATGCATGGTCGCCTTGGGCTCGCCCGTGGTGCCCGAGGTAAAGCCCAGCAACGCCACGTCATCGCGGCCCGTACGCACCGCGTCGAAGCGCACCGGCTGGGACAGGGCGGCGCGGTCCAGTTCGGCATCGTGGTTCGCCGTCCCGTCAAAGCCCACCACGGTTTTCAGATAGCGGCTGTCTTTCGCGGCCAGCGTCAGCTCGTCCATCAGCCTTGTGTCGCAAAGTGCGTGGCTGACCTGCGCCTTGTCGATGATCTTGGACAGTTCGCCGGCGCGCAGCATCGGCATGGTGTTGACAACCACCGCGCCCGCCTTGGTCGCCGCCAGCCAACACGCCACCATGGCCGGGTTGTTGGCCGAGCGGATCAGGATCCGGTTGCCCGGCCGCACACCATAGTTTTCCACCAGCGCATGGGCGATGCGGTTGGTCCAGTCGGTCAGTTCCTTATAGCTGCGGATGCGGCCGTTGCCGATCAGCGCGATATGGTCGCCAAAGCCCTTTTCCACCATGCGGTCGGTCAGTTCGACCGCCGCGTTCAGATAGTCGGGATAGTCGAAACCCTCCAGCTTCAGCCGCGGCCAAAGCTCGGCCGGCGGCAGGTTGTCGCGCGCGAAGCTGTCGACATGCGCCGAGGGTCCAAGCGGCAGATTGCCTGTCATGTTAAGTCTCCCTGTTGGGCGGACAGGCATCTTTTCGTGCCTTGCCCGCAGACGCCTTGCCCCCGTCAGGCGGGGATCACGGCGGTTGCCTCGATCTCGACCTTGGCGCGGTCCTCGACCAGTGCCACGACCTGCACCAGCGCCATGGCCGGATAGTGTCGGCCGATGGTGTCCTTGTAGGCTTGGCCGATCCCCTTGAGCGCGCCAAGATATTCAGCCTTGTCAGTTACATACCACGTCAGGCGCACCAGATGTTCGGGGCGCGCGCCGGCCTCGGCCAGCAAGGCGACGATGGATTTCAGCGCCGTGCGGACCTGTTCGGCGAAATCGTCGGTTTCAAACTCCTGCTGGTCGTTCCAGCCGATCATGCCGCCGGTGAACACCATCCGTCCGGTCGCGGCGATCCCGTTGGAATAGCCCGGCGTCGCCTTCCAGCTTTTTGGATGCAGAACCTCATGCACCATCGTTTGCCTCCATGAACGCAATCATCTTTTGCCGGATCGCCTCGGGCCAGGGCGCAGCGCGACCGTCCGGCGTGACCCACACCAGGGTCGAGGTGCATTGCAGCTTGACCTGTCCGCCCGCAGTGGCGCGCTGCGCCAGCCGGGCGCTGGAGCGGCCGACATGCTGCACCTCAAGCGTGAATTCCAGCATCTCGCCCAGACGCGACACGGCCTGAAAACCGGCGTCGATCTGCACGGTCGGGACGGCGCATTTTTCTTCGACGTGGATGCGGGTAAAAGGATAGGCCAGCACATCGGCAAAGAAGTTCTCGATCACCGAGTTCAGCATCTCGAAATAGCGGGGGTAAAAGACGATCCCCGCTGGATCGCAGTGATTGAACTCAACCTGGATACGGCGCCGATAGGTCATGCCAGCACACTCCGCGCAATGACCACGCGCTGCACGTCGCTGGCGCCCTCATAGATGCGCAGGGCGCGGATGTCGCGGTAAAGCTCTTCGACCTTGGAGCCGTGGCGCACGCCGTCGCCGCCATGCAGTTGCAGCGCGGCGTCGATCACCTCTTGCGCGGCCTCGGTGGCGTAAAGCTTGGCCATCGCCGCCTCGCGCGTGATGCGCGCCGCACCCCCGTCCTTGGTCCAGGCGGCGCGATAGACCAGCAACGCCGCCGCATCGACCTTGAGCGCCATATCGGCCAGATGCCCCTGCACCATCTGGTAATCGGCCAGCATCCCGCCGCCCGCACGCGTCCGCTGCGCCCGCGCCAGCGCCTCATCCAGCGCGCGGCGCGCCATGCCAAGCGCCGCAGCCCCCACGGTGGCGCGGAACACGTCCAGCACGGACATGGCGATCTTGAACCCCTCGCCGGGCCGGCCGATCAGCGCCGCATCCGGCAGCACCACCCCATCCAGCGTCAGCCGCGCCAGAGGATGCGGGGCAATGACCTCGATCCGCTCGGCCACGGAAAGCCCCGCGCTATCGGCCGGCATCAGAAAGGCGGACAGGCCGCGCGCACCCGGCGCCTCGCCCGTGCGGGCAAAAACGACATAAAGATCGGCAATGCCACCGTTCGAGATATAGGTCTTTTCACCGCTCAGCCGCCAGCCGCCCTCGACCCGTTCAGCCAGTGTCGCCGTGCTGGCCACATCCGAGCCCGCGCCCGGTTCGGTCAGCGCGAAAGCCGCGATGGCCTGACCCGTGCGGGTCCGGTCCAGCCATTGCCGCTGCGTCGGCGTGCCGAACAGCGACACCGCGCCCATGCCCAGACCCTGCATGGCAAAGGCAAAATCGGCCAGCACATCGTGACGCGCCAGCGTCTCGCGGATCAGGCACAGGCTGCGCACATCCAGCACTTCGTCAGCACCAGCCCCAGTATGGCGCAGGAACCCCGCCCGACCCAGCGCCGCAACCAGACCCTTGCAGGCGGCATCGACATCGCCGTGATCGGCGGGCAGGTTCGCTGCGCACCAATCCTCCAGCGCAACCGCCAACTCGCGGTGGCGGGTCTCCAAAAACGGCCAGTCCAGAAAGCTCTTGTCCATCTTCCGTGTCCAAATATCCTCGGGGGTCCGGGGGCAGACAGCCCCCGGTGCGTTTCAGTCGCCCTTGAACACGGGCTTTTCCTTGGCCACGAAGGCACGATAGGCGCGCTCGAAATCGCGGGTCTGCATGCAGATCGCCTGCGCCTGCGCCTCGGCCTCGATGGCCTGCTCCAGCCCCATGTTCCATTCCTGGTTCAATTGCGTCTTGGTGATGCCATGGGCAAAGACCGGTCCCGCCGCCAGCCGCCGCGCCAAGGTCAGGGCCTCGGCCTCCAGCACCTCTGCCTCATGCAACCCGTTCCAGAAACCCCAGGCATGCCCTTCGCCGGCATTCATCACCCGGCCGGTGTAAAGCAGTTCCGCCGCCCGACCCTGCCCGATGATGCGCGGCAGCATGGCGCAGGCGCCCATGTCGCAGCCCGCCAGCCCGACGCGGGTGAACAGAAAGGCGCATTTCGCCTCTGGCGTCGCCAGCCGCAGGTCCGAGGCCATGGCCAGAATCGCACCCGCACCGACGCAGATCCCATCGACCGCCGCGATCACCGGCTTGCCGCAGCCGATCATCGCCTTGACCAGATCCCCGGTCATGCGGGTAAAGGCAAGAAGCCCTTTCATATCCAGCCCGACCAGTGGGCCGATGATGTCATGCACATCCCCGCCCGAGCAGAAATTCCCCCCGTTCGAGGCCAGCACCACGACATCCACGTCGCTGGCATAGACCAGTGCGCGAAAGGTGTCGCGCAGCTCTGCATAGCTGTCGAAGGTCAGCGGATTTTTCCGATCAGGGCGGTTCAGGCGGATCACGGCGATGCGGTCCTGCATCTCCCAGATGAAATGTTGCGGCTTCATGCCGGCCAGCTTGGTCATTTTGCGACCCCCATGCGTTTCAATATCTCGGTCAACAGGTCGATGTCCTCTTCGCCCAGACCGGCGAAGATACGGTTCACCTCGGCCTCATGATCGACGGCCAATCCTTCGAACACGGCCAGCCCCTCGGGCGTCAGCGCGACCAGCACCGTGCGCCTGTCGGTTTCCGAGGGCGTGCGCCGCGCCAGCCCGTCCTTTTCCAGCCGGTCCACCACGGCGGTCGCATTGCCGTTCGACACCAGCAGCATCCGCGACAGCTCGGTCATGGTGATGCCCTCGCGCCGGCGATAAAGCGCGGCCATCACATCGAAACGCGGCAGCGTGGTGTCATGCCGGACCCGCAGGAATTCGCGCAATTCACCCTCGGCAGCGCGGGTCACGCCCAGCAGGCGTATCCACAGCTTGAGCCGGCGCTTGGATAGGGGATCGGTCATGTCTCGCCCCCCGCGATGGCGATGGCTTGGCCGTTGATCCCTTCGGCCCCCGGCGCGCTAAGCCACAGCGCCGCCGCGCTGACCTCGCGCGGCTGGATCAGCCGGCCTTGCGGATTGGTCGCGGTCAGGGCGGCCAGCGCCTGATCCCGGCTTTTGCCGGTCTTTTCCATGATGGTGGCGATGGAGCGTTCGGTCATTTCGGTATCCAGAAATCCGGGGCACAGGGCATTGACCGTCACCGGCCCCCTTGCCACCTCCTGCGCCAGCGACCGCACCAGCCCGACAACGCCATGCTTGGCCGCCGCATAGGGCGCGACATAGGCATAGCCCTTCAACCCGGCGGTCGAGGCCACCGCGATCAGCCGGCCCCAGCCCGAAAACTGCGCCAACCCTTCGCGGAAGGTCAGGAAGGTGCCGGTCAGGTTGACTGCCAGCATGGCATTCCAGTCCTGCAGACTGACCCGGCCAAGGGGCGCGCTGTCGGCCGCCCCGGCATTGGCGATGACGATGTCGCAGGGGCCGGCTTCGGCAAACATCGCCGTGACGCTGGCCTCGTCGGTCACATCCGCCTGCACGGCGCGGGCCCCCGGCAGGCTTTCGGCCACCGCCCGCAGAAGGTCCAGCCGGCGACCCGCAACAACCACCGCTGCGCCGGCCGAGGCAAATGCCTGCGCCAGATCGGCCCCGACACCGCTGCCGCCGCCGGTAATCAATACGCGCTTGCCCGCGACCGTCATGCCCGGATCGCCTCTTGCGCCCGGCTTTGCAGCCGCGCCGCCTGATCGCGCCCGGCCAGATAGGGCAAGGGCCATGCCGCCGCCCTGTCCCCGGCCTCGATGCCGGCGTGCAGCGTCCAATAGGGATCGGCCAGATGCGGACGGGCAAGGCAGACCAGATCCGCCCGGCCGGCCAGCAGAATGCCGTTCACCTGATCCGCCTCGGTGATATTACCCACGGCCATGGTGGCCAGCCCGGCTTCGTTGCGGATGCGATCACTGAACGGGGTCTGGAACATCCGCCCATAGACCGGGCGCGCGCCAGTGCTGGTCTGGCCGGCCGAGACGTCGATGATATCGGCCCCCGCAGCGGCGAACAACCTGGCGATCTGGACGGCTTCTTCGGGGGTCACGCCATCATTCCCCACCCAATCGTTGGCCGAGATGCGCACCGACATCGGCTTTTCAGCCGGCCAGACGGCACGCATCGCGCCGAAGACCTCCAGCGGATAGCGCATGCGGTTTTCCAGACTGCCGCCGTATTCGTCGCCGCGCCGGTTCGACAGCGGCGAGATGAAGCTGGAGATCAGGTAACCATGCGCCGCGTGCAGTTCGACCATGTCGAACCCCGCGCGCGCCGCCATTTCGGTCGCGGCGACGAACTGGTCGCGCACCCTGTCCATGTCGTCACGGTCCATCGCCCTGGGCACGGCATTGCCGTCCTGCCATGCAATCGCGCTGGCGGAAAGCAGCGGCCAGTTGTCCTGCGCCAGCGGCCGGTCGGCGTCCTCCCACCCCAGTTGGGTCGAGCCTTTGCGCCCTGAATGGCCGATCTGCATGCAGATTTTCGCCCGAGTCTCGGCATGGGTGAAATCGACGATCCGCTTCCATGCCGCCTCATGCCCGGGCGCGTAAAGGCCGGGGCAGCCGGGGCTGATCCGGCCTTCGGGCGATACACAGGTCATCTCGGTATAAACCAGCCCGGCGCCACCCTTGGCGCGTTCGGCGTAATGGACAAGGTGCCAGTCCGTCGGGCAGCCGTCCACGGCCTTGTATTGCGCCATGGGCGAGACGACGACGCGGTTTTCCAGCACCATGTCGCGCAGCTTGAAGGGGGCGAACATCGGGCGCCGGCCCTTTTGCCCGCCGGCACGGCTCTGGAACCAGTCCTCGGCCTGCGCCAGCCATTCGGGATCGCGCAGGCGCAGGTTTTCGTGGCTGATGCGCTGGCTGCGGGTCAGCAGAGAATAGGCGAACTGCACCGGCTCCATGTCCAGATAACGCTCGACCTGCTCGAACCACTCCAGACTGTTGCGGGCGGCGGATTGCAGGCGCAGCACCTCGACCCGGCGTTCCTCTTGATAGCGTTCGAACGCACCTTCCATCGTCGGTTCGGAGTGCAGGTATTCGGCCAGCGCGATGGCGCTGTCGAAAGCCAGCCGCGAGCCCGAGCCGATCGAGAAATGCCCCGTCGCCGCCGCATCGCCCATCAGCACGACGTTTTCGTGATACCAGCGTTCGCAGATCACGCGGGGGAACTGGATCCAGACCGCCGAACCGCGCAGATGCGTGGCATTCGACATCAGCTCATGACCGCCCAGATGGCGTTCAAAGATCTTGCGGCAAGTCTCGACCGAATCCTCTTTCGACATGTCGGGGAAACCCAGCTTTTCCCAGGTTTCGGGCAGGGTCTCGACGATGAAGGTCGCGGTGTTGTCGTCGAACTGATAGACATGCGCCCAGACCCAGCCATGCTCGGTCCGCTCAAAGATGAAGGTAAAGGCATCGTCGAATTTCTGATGCGTGCCCAGCCAGATGAACTTGCACAGCCGCGTGTCGATATCGGGCTTGAAGACATCGGCGTATTCCGCGCGCACGACCGAGTTGATGCCGTCGCAGGCAACGACCAGATCGTAATCCTGCCGGTATTCCTCGGCCGATTTGAACACGGTCTCAAAGCGCAGATCGACGCCAAGTTCGCGGGCACGTTGCTGCAACAGGATCAGCATCTGCTTGCGGCCGATTCCGGCAAAGCCATGCCCGCCCGAGACGGTGCGTGCGCCGTCATGGACCACCGCGATATCGTCCCAATAGGCGAAATGCGACCGGATCGCCTGGGTGCTGACGGGATCGTTCTGCTGCATCCGCCCCAGCGCGTCGTCCGACAGCACCACGCCCCAGCCAAAGGTGTCGTTGGCCTTGTTGCGTTCCAGAACAGTGATCTGGTGCGACGGGTCGCGCAGCTTCATCGAAATGGCGAAATACAGTCCCGCCGGTCCGCCGCCCAAGCACAAGATCTTCATCGCTTACCTCCGCTGCCTTTCGGCCTGTTGGAAAAAATTGCCAGCGAATCGGATTCGTTTCAAGTTTAAAGTTTCAAGCTTGAAATAAATTCGGCATGCGGCATGATATGTCGGGGAAGCAAGGCGAGGTATCGGGACATGACCACCATTGCCGTGATCGGGCTGGGCACGATGGGTCTGGGCATCGTCCAGACTTATGCCGCAGCGGGCTTTGCGGTGCTGGCGACCGATGCGGTGGCCGGGGCGCGCGAAACCGCGCTGGACCGGCTGCGCGCCGGCCTTGCCCCGCGGGTTCAGGCCGGAAAGATGGCGCAAGACGATCTGGACGCCCTGCTGGCCCGCATCACCGTCGTGGCGGGACCCGAGGCGATGGGCCGTGCCGATCTGGCCATCGAAGCGGTGGTCGAGCGGATCGAGGTCAAGCGTGATCTGTTTGCCGCTTTGGAAAGGGTTGTTTCGCCCGATGCGGTGCTGGCAACCAATACCTCGTCACTGTCGGTGGCCGCCATGGCGCAGGGGCTGTCCCGCCCACAGCGCCTGCTGGGCCTGCATTTCTTTAATCCGGCGCCGGTGATGAAGCTGGTCGAGCTTGTGGCGCATCCTCATACCGGCACCGAGGCGCTGGACAAGGCTCGCCACCTGACCGAAGCCGCAGGCAAGACCGTAATCCCATGCCCCGACCGGCCCGGCTTTATCGTCAATCGCTGCGCCCGGCCGTTCTATGGCGAGGCGCTGGCACTGCTGGAGGAAGGCCGCAGCGCGTCGCAAATCGACGCGGCGATGCTGGCGGCAGGCTATCGGCTGGGTCCCTTGGGGCTGATCGATCTGGTCGGGGCCGACATCAATCTGGCCGCGACGGAAAGTCTGGCCGCAGCCATGGATCACCACCCGCGCTATCACGTCTTCGACGCGCTGCGGCGACAGGTCGACCGCGGCGATCTGGGGCGCAAGACCGGCAAGGGTTTTCTTTACCCTGACCAGCCCGGCCCCGCACCAAAGGATGCCGAGGACATCGTGTTGCGGATCGAGGCAACGCTGGTCAACGAGGCCGGCTGGCTGCTGGCCGAGGGCGGCACGACGCAGCAAGGCATCGACACGGCGCTGAAGCTGGGGTTGAACTTCCCCCGTGGCCCTTTTGAAATTCTCGCAGCGCATGGGCATGAACGGGTGCTGGACCAGTTGGCGCAGCTTGCCGCCGCCGCGCCGGCCCATCTGCACGGGCGCTATCAGCCCGCGCCTGTATTGGCGGGTTGATCCGGCGGGAACCCCTTAGATCGCGGCCAGACCTGCGCTTAGCCCAGCAAGCAGGTCGCGCGGGTCCTCAAGCCCCACCGACAGGCGCAGCAGGCCGTCGCCGATACCGGCGCTGTGCCGCGCCTCGGCCCCCATGCTGACATGCGTCATGGTCGCCGGATGGGCGATCAGGCTTTCCACCCCGCCCAGCGAATCGGCAAGGGTAAAGACCCTGACCGCCTCGACAAAGCGGCGCACGGCGGCAAGGCCGCCTTGCAGATCAAAGCTGAGCATGGCGCCAAAGCCGCGTTGCTGCCGCGTGGCAAGGGCATGGCCGGGATGATCCGGCAGGCCGGGATAATGCACCGCCGCCACCTCGGGCCGGTCGGCAAGGAACTGGGCCACAGCCATCGCGCTGGCCTGCTGCTGGGCGATGCGGGCGAACAGCGTGCGAATGCCGCGCAGGGTCAGAAAGGCATCGAAGGGCGAGCCGACGCTGCCGGTGATATTGGCCCATTCGGCCAGCGCCGCGGCGTCCTCGGACCGGGCGGCCACGACCGCGCCGCCCAGCACATCGGAATGACCGTTGAGATATTTGGTGGTGGAATGGACCACGAAATCCGCCCCAAGCAACAGCGGTTGCTGCAAGGCCGGCGACAGAAACGTATTGTCGACCGCCACCAATGTCCCTGCCTGATGCGCCTGCTCTGCAAGGGCAGCGATATCCGTCACCCGCATCAGCGGGTTACTGGGCGTCTCGATCAGCAACAGGGCCGGACGCTCGGCCAAAGCCGCGGCCATGGCGGCCGGATCGCCGGGATCGACCAGCGCCAGCCGGAACGCACCCCGGTCGCGCCGCGCCATCAGCAGCCGCTGGGTGCCGCCATAGCAGTCATGCGGGGCGACGATCAAAGCGCCGGGCGGCACCTGCGCCAGCAACAGGTCCAGCGCCGCCATGCCCGACGAGGTGACGACCGCGCCGGCGCCATGTTCCAGCCCTGCCAGCGTCTCGGCCAGCAGGTCGCGGCTGGGGTTGCCAGCGCGGGTATAGTCATAGCCACGCGTCTGGTCGAAGCCGGCAAAGGCATAGCTGGTGCTAAGATAGATCGGCGGCACAACGGCCCCGAAACGGTCACGGCCGCCGACGCCATGGGCGGCCGCGATGGTGCGGTCGCCGGGTTGATCCTCTGCCATCGCGGCCTCCATTTTTCCGGTCATTTCCGTTTAGCCATTGGGAAATATAACCGGCTATCGGCTGCGCTTCCATCGGCCCCGCCGCACCGTCCACGGAACGGCGGGAACCGGTCCTGTTCAGGCGCAAAATGGCATTCTGGCATCCGGCAAGCAAATTCATTATATTGCATTTATCAGCAATTATTTTGCACCTATTCCATGGACATCAATCAGGCCCGCACCTTTCTGGAGGTCGTGCATTCCGGCAGCTTCATCGCTGCCGCCGACCGGCTGAACATCACCCAGACCGCGGTCAGCGCCCGCATTCGCACGCTGGAGGAAAGTCTGGGCCGCCGCCTGTTCATCCGCAACAAGGCCGGCGCGCGGCTGACACCGGCGGGCGAGCGTCTGGTGCGCCACGCCGCCGCAATGCTGCAATTGTGGGAACGCGCGCGCCAACAGGTTGCCCTGCCCCCCGGTCGCAGCGGCGGCGTGCATCTGGGCGGCGAACTCAGCCTGTGGCATCCGCTGCTGGCCGACTGGCTGATCTGGATGCGTCGCGAATGTCCCGATATTGCCCTGCAGGCCGAGGTGGACAACCCCGCCAATCTGATGGCGCGCGTGCAAGATGGCTCGATGGACGTGGCGGTGCTGTACAATCCACCGCATGCGCCCAATCTGGTCAACGAACTTTTGGCCGAGGAAAAGCTGGTGCTGGTGACCAGCACCCCCGACCGGCGATTTCACCCCGAGGAATTCGTCTTTGTCGATTGGGGGCCCTATTTCGCTGCCAGTTTCGCGGCCTCGTTTCCTGAACTGGGCAGCCCGCCGGTATCGATCTCGCTGGGGCCGCTGGCGCTGACCTATCTGCTGAGCGTGGGCGGTTGCGGCTATTTCCGTATGGGCATTGTCCGACCATTCCTGACTGATGGCCGGCTGGCACTGGTGCCCGGAGCGCCGGAGTTTTCGCATTCCACGCATATGGTCTATGCCGAGCGTATCGAGGATACCGTGCTGGACCGGGTGCGGATCGGGCTGAAAAGCGTGGCGGCCGCGACGGTCAACCTGCAACAAACCACTGAGATATCCGCGCGATAAGCGACATGCCAGCGGCCCGGCCCGGATGTCTCGACTTGATGTCGAATTTCCTGTATCAATCGATTGATTGACACTGGATATGGTCATCATGGACGCACATCCAACACGCATTTCGCTGGTCCACGCCGCCATGCAGCAATTCGGGCGCAGCGGATTCGAGGCCGCCTCGACCCGGACCATTGCCGCGCGGGCCGGAACGAATATTTCGTCGATCGCCTATCATTTCGGCGGCAAGGACGGATTGCGCCTTGCCTGCGCCGATGCGGTTGCCGGACGGATCGCGCAAGTCGCCCGGCCCCTGCCCGTCCTGCAAGGCGACCTCGACCCCCGATCTGCGCGGCTGGCTTTGCGGCGGTTGATGCGCCGGATCGTCACCTTCCTGATCATCAGCCCCGAGGCCAGTGATGCCGTGGCCTTTGTCCTGCGCGAACTGGCCCAGCCGGACAGCCCGGTTCTGGACCGGCTTTATCCCACGCTGGTCGAGCCGCGGCACCGCGCGCTTTGCGCGTTATGGTCCGCCGCAACCGGCCAGCCCGCGGAATCCGAGGATGTGAAGCTGGCCGTGTTCTCACTGGTCGGGCAGGTGATTTATTTCCGCGTCGCGGCGCCCATCGTCCAGCGCCGGATGGGCTGGCAGCGTTATTCGCGCCCCGAAGCACGGGCGATCACGCGGCGGATGCTGGCCAATCTGGACCGGATGATCGGGGGGGCCGATGGCTGATTTCCTGTGCTCATTTGCCTTTGTCGCGGCGCTATTTACGCAATGCGGCCCACCCCCGCCGCTTGGAACCGGCTACGCCGAGGGCGAATATGTCCAGATCACCCCCCTGACGACCGCGCAGGTCAAGACATTGGCAGTGCGGCGCGGGGAACGCGTCACGGCGGGACAACCCCTGGCGACGCTTGAGACACGCGATGCCGAGCTGTCGTTGGCTGCGGCCAAGGCCGCCCGCGACAGCGCGGCCAGCGATCTGGCCAATCTGGAAACAGGCGGCCGCGCGCCTGAAATCGCCGCTTTGGAGGCCAGCCTCGCTTCGGCCCGCGTCAATGCCCAACGCACCGCGCGCGAGGCTGAGCGGCAGGAACGGCTGCTTGCGCAACGCGCCAGCGCGCAGGCACAACTGGACACCGCCCGCGCAGCCGCCGACATGGCCGAGGCAGCGGTTCATGAGGCCGAGGCCCGGCTTGCCGTCGCCCGCCTGCCCGCTCGCCCCGATGCCATCGAGGCAGCCCGCGCAGCCCTTGCACAGGCCGAAGCCAACCGGCAGGCGATGGAGTGGCAGATGCAGCAGCGAGAATTGGCCGCCCCGGTTCCCGGCATCGTCACCGACATCCTGCGGCGCGAAGGCGAGTTGGCCGGCCCCTCGGCGCCCGTCCTGACCCTGCTGCCGGATGGCGCGGTCAAGCTGCGCTTTTACATCGCGCAGGCCGATCTGGCCTCGGTCGCATTGGGCACAAGGCTGACCGTGGGTTGCGACGGCTGCGCACCGATCAACGCCACCGTCTCTTTTATCGCCAATGAGGCCGAGTTCACCCCACCCGTCATCTATGCCCGCGACGCGCGGCAAAAGCTGGTCTACCTGATCGAGGCCCGCCCGGACCCCGGAACCACGCTGAAACCCGGCCAGATCGTGGATGTATGGAAAGCACCATGACCGGACCGACCGTCATAGACGTCAGCGGGCTGACAAAATCCTTTGGCGGCAGGAAAGTCGTCGATGATGTCGCGCTGCAAGTGGCGACTGGCGAAATTGCCGGTTTTCTTGGCCCGAACGGATCGGGCAAGACCACCTGCATCCGCATGATTTGCGGCCTTCTGACGCCGGATGCCGGCAGCGGGACCGTCCTTGGCCTCGACGTGCGCCGCCAGCAACGCCAGATCCGGCGACAGGTCGGCTATATGACGCAGAAGTTCTCGTTCTACGAGGACCTGTCCATCGAGGAAAACCTGGCCTTCGTCGCGGGACTATACGATCTGCCCAGACAGGCGGTCCGCGACACGCTGGAGGATCTGGGTCTGAGTTCACGCAAGACGCAGCTTGCCGGCAGCCTGTCGGGCGGGTGGAAACAACGGCTGGCGCTTGCGGCCTGCATCATGCACCACCCGCGGCTGTTGCTGCTGGACGAACCGACGGCCGGCGTCGATCCCAAGGCGCGCCGCCAGTTCTGGGACGAAATCCACGCCCGGACGCTGGCGGGCATAACCGTGCTTGTCTCGACCCATTACATGGACGAGGCCGAGCGTTGCCACCGCATCAACTATATCGCCTATGGCCGGCTGATCGTCTCGGGCACGGTGGCTCAGGTGATCGCGGATACGCGGCTGGTCACGCTGACCGTGCATTCGGCACGACCGGGCGAGTTGGCCCAGCGTCTGCGCAAGGCGCCCGGGGTCGAGCAGGTCGAGCCCTTTGGCACATCGCTGCATGTTACGGGAACCGATCAGCAGCAGTTAAAGGCCGCGCTTGCCGCCGAAGGGGCGCGCGGCGAGCCCGCGGAAACCAGCCTTGAGGATGTGTTCATCCGGTTGATGGATCAGTCCAGGGACAATATGCGATGAGCTTTTCCCCGACACGGCTGTGGGCACTGTTGCGCAAGGAATTCATCCAGATGCGCCGCGACCGCCTGACTTTTGCCATGATGCTGGGCGTGCCGATCATGCAGCTTTTGCTGTTCGGCTATGCGATCAACAGCGATCCCAGACAGATGCCCGCCGCCCTGATCGCCCCGGTGCAGGACCGCTTTACCCGCAGCCTTTCCACAGCACTTGAGCACAGCGGCTATTACCGTTTCACCCATCCCGTCACCAGCCAGGCCGAGGCCGACCGGCTGATGACCCGCGGCGAAGTTTCCTTTGTCGTGACCGTGCCCGCCGATTTCGGCCTACGCATGCAGCGCGGCGAAAGGCCGCAAATTCTGGTCGAGGCGGACGGCTCCGACCCCTCGGCGACCAGCGGCGCCATCTCATCGCTCACCCGTATCGCGGAAACCGCATTTCGTCGCGACCTGCCGCAGGCCGATCCCGCACGCGCCATGCCCGAAATCGTCGTCCATCGCCGCTATAACCCCGAGGGGATCACGCAGTACAACATCGTCCCCGGCCTGCTGGGGGTGATCTTGCAAATGACCATGGTGATGATGACCGCAATGGCCCTGACCCGCGAGATCGAGCGCGGCACCATGGAAAACCTGCTGGCCATGCCCGCCACCCCGGCCGAGATCATGATCGGCAAAATCACCCCTTTTCTGGGCGTAGGGGCGGTGCAGGTGCTTGTCATCCTGGGCGCGGCCTGGGCGGTTTTCGACGTGCCCTTCGTTGGTTCGCTGGGGCTGCTCTTGGCCGGAGTCATGGTCTTTGTGCTGGCGCTGGTGCTGCTGGGCTATCTGATTTCGACGGTGGCGCGGACGCAGATGCAGGCCATGCAGATCGCCATCTTCATCTTCCTGCCCTCGGTCCTGTTGTCGGGTTTCATGTTCCCCTTCCTTGGCATGCCGGGTTGGGCGCAGGCCATCGGCGAGGTGCTGCCGGTCACGCATCTGTTGCGGCTGGTGCGGGGCGTGATGCTGAAGGGCGCACAGTTTTCCGATGTGCTTGCGCAATTCGGGGCGCTGTCGGTCATGGTAATCGTGCTGGGCGCGCTTGCCCTGCTGCGGTTTCGCCGGACGCTGGATTGACCGGCTGGCCGCACCCGGTCTTTAGGGCTGATAGCCAAAGGTTTCGAAATCGAGGACGTAATGGTCGCGCACGCGAATCCGGTCGGTCGGATCCCATTCGATCTGCAGCGGGTCCGAGCGCAGCTCATGCGGATTCTGGACGGGCGGCATGATGCCCAGCCGCTCGGCAACCGCGGTCAGAGGTGCGGACAGGCCGTCCTCAAGCTTGAAGACCTCGACATCCTTGCCCAAGAATTCCCACTGCGGTCGCAGATGGTTGTCGAGATGGAATTTCTCGCGCTTTTGCCGGGTCAGGTTTTCCTCGATCCAGGGCGCGAATGCCGGCAACCCCTTCCAGAAGCTTTCCTTGGCCAATTGCGCCCGCATCCGGTATTCGCTTTCGATACGGTCATAGGGGTTTCGTACGATGGTAAAGGCGTAATCAAAAAAACCTTCGCCCAGTAGCGCCTGAATATCCTGCGCGCGATAATGCTGCGGCGTGCAGCGACTTGCGAGGGGAACGCCCATCGAAAACAGCCGTAAGGGGGCAATCCCCCTCATCCAGCTTTCGACAGAGGTTCCGCCCGCCTTCGGGATATGGATAAAGAGGACGCGTTTACCGTTATGCTGGATGAAGGGCATGAAAGAGATTCTCTACCATTATATTAATTTTTATTTTCTTCTTCAGCTAAAGCTAGCATATTAATCAAAATTATACTCCAAACATCATATGAGCACTTACCTGCCTCGCTATAAGAGGCAAAGCGATCTATCTTCCCAGAGTAGAGATTATTACGGACGTGAGTCACAGTCCCTACTATATTTGGCGAACCCTCCTCCACACAGAGGAATTTACAAGGACCACAATCTGCAATTGCTGCGGCAAGGGAGTTAACCTCTTTCTCCGAAATTCCGCCGTTCCTTTTATAAGTTATTATTTTTGACCCATCCTTTAAAATATCGCAAAGCTTCACAGATAGGTACTTAATCTTTTCAAATTCTTCCTCCCATATACCCCTTCTCTCGGCCTCAACAGCGACAAATCTCCCCTCTTGGGAATACATTTTCGTATGGAATGCCAACCCTGAACCAAGGTCTCGAACCATCCTTGGAGAAGAGGGAATAAGATTTTCAAACTTGTATATTTCAGAAAATCTTGTGGAAATCGCATGCGCAAGAGGCCCAGGTGGACTAATAGCCCATCTTAGCAACCCCCCAGATTCAACGCCGGCACGGCGTTGTACAAAGCCAAATTCACAATTGTCACCGATGCTTTCAAAAAGTTCCTCAATTTTTTCCATGGTATTAATGCCTTAATCTTTTGCAAAGTACCGATTCAATAGCCTCCTTATTAGGGGCTTCCTTTAAGAAATCGCATAAATCTAGAACATATCCGTACCCCTCGGCATATTTCTCATACTGAACAGTATAGCATATGCCTTCGTTATTTAATGAGAACTCTCGGAAAAGGGAATCTGCCATATTGACCATCTCCAGAACAGTTTCTCTTGGCCTACTACCCCACCAGCTTGAGTTAGCTACATGTTCTGCATTTCTCGTCTGGAATATAAATCTAGCATTAGGGAAATGATCTCTTAGTGTCTGCATATAACTATGGAAAAATTTTGCGTCCTCATGAAATCTAATTTCTTTAAATCCCGCCACCTTAGTGCCCTCGGGAATACGAAGAATATCTCTTGCAAACACATCCATGAGAGATTTGCAGAAATGCGTTGGATCAGTATTTTCCGCCCCATACCACGGATCGGAAGGCGTGCCTATGATGCCTTTCAGAAAGGGCTTCTGTTCTGATGCTGGTTTTATCTTATCGGCCCTGCGCCAAACATAATTATCCCATGAATTAGTAATCGACGCCGCACGCGCAAGGAAATACGGTATGTTCCCATTTTCACCACGGATACAATACCCGGGGATAGAGTTCAGCAGGCTTTGGGTCAGCGTTGAACCGGAACGGCCATAAGTAACCACGAAAACATAGCCATCCGTGGGCGCGTAGAGGGCGGGATACAGGCCGGAATTCATTGCTTTTCCTTTTTTAGTTTTTCGTTTTTGTCAGCGGCATGCATGGCATCCAGACGCAGGATTAGCGGTGCCACGGCGCTGTTCCAGTCGCGTCCCTGCATGTCGGTGCGCGCACGGGCTGACAGACGCTGGACCAGTTCAGAATCGCCAACCAGCCGCGACAGCGCTGACAGCGCCTCGGCAACGGTCTCGGCCTGGGACAGAACGACACCGTTTTCCCATTGACGCACGACCTCGATCACGGCCCCTGCATCCGTCGCAATCGGGATAACGCCCGACCGCATCGCCTCAAGAATGGTCAGCGGCAACCCTTCGTAATAGGATGGAAGGATGAAGACGTCGGCCCATTCAAAGGCTTCAGCCAGATCCTCTGGCGTGGTCAGCGGCGGTTCCAGAAGGCCGCTGATATGAGGCGGGAGCTCCAATGCGCTATCGCCAAGTACGGCCTTGCCGATCAGGCGCCACTCGATGGGCAGACGTGTCGCCTGTGCCGTCTCGACGATCGAAATCAGACGCTCGACCCCTTTCTGGTGGTCGAGCCGTCCCAGATACATGACCCGCAGCGGGTCCTGAGGCGACCGCGTCGCGCGGCGGGCGTCGATCCGGGCCTCGGCCCCTTCCGGCAGGTCAAAGCTGGGCGCGTTCAACAGCGGCACGATCTTGTCGGCAGGAATACCCATGCCATGACACCAGTCGCCCAATTGCTCGGAACAGGGCAGAATCACGTCATAGGCGTGCTCGAAGGCCAGCCCCAGATAGGTGTTGCCCACCAACCGTTTGAACGGGCTTTGGTCGCTGAGATGCAGCGACAATGCGGTCTTGACGCCGAAACGCTTCAGCCGTCCCATCACGCCCGAGATCGCCCCGCCGTGAAAGTTGATGACGGCATCCAGCCAAGACAGCATTGCTGTAGCCTGCCGCTGGTCGCCAAAGCGCGACCAGTCAGGAACATCCGTTCCCAGATAGTTGGAATTCGCCGGACCCCAGGTTGCGAAATGCGGGTCGGCCAGAAAGGTGACGCTGTCGAACGTGTCGCGCCATTCAGCGCTGAACTGGCAATTCCGCGCCTCAAGCACGAACAGGTGCGGCCGCCAACCCGCCTGTTTCATCGCCAGCGCGGTGTTCAGCGCGACACGCTCGACGCCGCCGAACTCAACAAGGGGTAGGACAAAGCCAACATCGCGCCCGTCCCTGGCAACACGCGGATAGGCGGCATCCGCCTTGGTCGGCACGCGGCTGATTTCATGCGTGCGGGCGCGCCACGGAATATCCGGGTTGCGCCAGTCCCAGTTATAAGCCAGCGCACCGCGGTTGGGTGACGCGTGATAGCGCGCGGCAAGCGCGACAAAATCATGTGCGGCCGAAGCGTAAAACTCTTCCCCGGCGGAAAAAAGCGCCTCGGGCAATTGCAACTGGATCAGCGTGGCGGGCACAGAACAGGGACGCGCGGCGATTCCCGTGGCCCAGGAAATCGAACTGTCGCGGACAATGGCCGCAAGCGTTCCGGGTCGGACCATCAGCATGGCCGGATGGAATTCGGCCGAGCCCTGAGCCTCTTGTTCGCTCCAACGGATACGCTCGGCTTCGCGCGGTTCGATCTCCAGCGCCGTGAAACAATGCCGGGTCAGGCGTCGTTCCATCGTCCACAACACCCCGTGCAGCATGCGCGCACGGCGCAGTTGTTCCAGCACCGCGGAATGCGTCATCACCAGAATCGGGGGCATCTGATGCTGGCTGTTGTCGGTCTGCGTCCGCCACCAAAGCTGCTCGAATTCAGCAGCCGACAGGCAGCGCACGTCAGAGGCGTCAGGATCGACGGTCAACAGGACTTCGTTGCGATCCGTCAGGAAAATGGCATAGCGCGGTGCCTCGTTCTGCTCCAGTTCCAGCAGGCCGCGCGGGCTGAAGAGGTTCTTGTGCTTCTTGCGCATCTCGCTGCGGATCGCTTCTGCGTCGCGTTCGGAATCGGCAAGCATGCTTTCGGCCCGCTTGCGATAGAGAAAGCCGAAGTTGTCGATGTTGCGGCCACGGAATCCAGCCTCGGCAGCGGTCAGGAAGAAATCCCAGTCCTCGAACCCGGATTTGAACGAGGTATCGAAATAGACGCCTGCGTCGAAGACATCGCGCCGGATCAGACTGCCAGCCTCGCAGACATTCATCACCGTATGAATCAGCAGCGAATAGTCGCCACCGTAATCGCCAGCCCAGCTAAGGCCGAACATGTCGATATTGGGATAGATCCAGCCAGCATCGGGATATTGCTCCAACGCCGCCATCGCATTGGCCATGGCATCTGGGCGCAGGCGGTTGTCGGCATCCAGCATATAGATCGCCTCGACCGACGGCCAGGTTGCCAGCGCATGGCGGATGCCATGGTTGCGGGCATCGCTAAGCCCGCCATTGGGCTTGCGCAGATATGTTATGCGCTCGGGATAGCTGAGCGCATATTCCCGGCAGACCAGATCGGTTTCGCGGTGCGGGCAGCCGTCGTTGACCAGAACCAACTGGATGGGAAAGCCGGCGCGCTGCGCCAGAACGCTTTCGATCGCCTCGGCCAGCAGCACCGAATGGCGGTAAATGGGAACCACCACCGCCAGCCGAGGCGTCTGGACGGGAGTGGATTGCATATCCTCAGGTCGCAGAAGGGCGTGTTGCATCCTTTTCCCTCCTTAGAACTGCAGGCAGATGTTCGAGAAGGTAGACCAGCCGTAATGGTTGCTGGACATCCCCCGCGGCAGGCGTGTCATCAGATAGATGTCATGCAAGCTGTCCAGCGGCCTGGGCAGCAGGACATGCGCCTGACCCTCTTCCTCGGGTTGCAGGCTGATCCAGCCCGAACTCAGGGCCGGGTCGAACGCGGGCAAGCGGCCAGGGTGGTGCGGGCGTTGTTTCTGGGGCAGCAGGGCAAGCTGATATTCGACTCTGGGCGCTTCGGCGTGACGGGTCTGGAGCGTGGCAAAGACCTGCTGCACTCCAGGCAGGGCAAGGCCGGCCAGAATTCCACAGGCGGTATGGGCTGGCGCCACATGAACCAGCAGCGCATCCCCGGACTGGAACAGAGGCACAGTATCGTTCAGCGTGTCCAGGTTGATCGCGGTTGCCAGCATGTCCCGCTCAACGCGGCGCAAACGGTTCTTGCCGCCCACTTGAAGAAAGGCATTCGCGGAAATCGGCGCTCTCGCTCCGGCAATCCAGCGCCAGATCTGCAGCGCGGGCAGGGTTTCGATGGATTGGCCGTCGACATCGGGATGGAATCGCGGCTCGGGGTGCTGGACAGCGCTAGCCAGCCTGACGGTATCCCTGCCCTGATAGGCGACATTCAGCATCAAGCTGATCGTGTCCGGTCCCAAGGCGCGATCCAGCGAAAAACGCAGCCAGCCCTGGGTCAAGCGGGCGGCCTGGACCTCCCAGATCGCCAGGGTTTCGTTGGTATCGGGGCTCAGCAGGCTGACGCTGAGCACCCCTTGGGCAGGTGGTGTCTCATTGCTGATCTGGATCGCGATATCGCTTAGTCCGACGCTTGAACCCGGCAAGCGCTGCACCAGCCGTGAACCATTGCGCAGGGTGATCGGCAACTGGCCCGACACCGGCGACAGCGTGGTTTCCAGTTTGCGCTGCTGCGGCCCGTGACGATAGACGAATTGCTCCAGGTTCTGGAAACTGGCCTGGATCTCTTCATGCTGCTGACGCAGCAGGCCCAGCTCACGCATGAAGCGGGTTGACCGCTGCGCACCCTGCTGCTGGGCCTTGGTCAACTGCAACACCAGCCATTCCAGCACTTTAGCGCGACTATCCGGCATGCCTACCATCTCGTGAGGGATCTCGGCCGGTGCGTCGGTATCCAGCTTGCTGCGCCATAGATCGACCAGTTGTGCCAGATGGTTCTTGCCGCCGCGCGACAAGGGCAGGCGCCCGATAACGCGCAACGCCACTTGATCCAGCGGCAGAGGCTTTCCTTGGTCGTCACTGAACTCCACATTTCCCGGCTCGCCCGATGCGACGATCAGCGGAACGGGCAGCGCCAAGGCACTGACCTCAGCGTAGTCTTCAGACGCAACGAGGATAGAGGCAAATTGTTTGGACATGAGAATATGCGATCATGATGAGATGGGGGATGATGGCGAAAAAAACCGACTTTTAAACTAAACTGATCAGTTTTAGCTTCATTCGATTCCAAATGGCAACCAGCTAGGGTCAGCTTGACTGACGTAACCCTATCTTATTGTATTACAGAGAATTTATTACAGTTTTGCGAAGATTCCCGCGCCACGCGTCCCCTTGCACAGGCCCGGCTTGCAAAGAACCGCTCATAAAGCCAATTGCACCGGTTCGAATGCCGCCTTGATGATCAAACCAGCCCGATTGCCCGTCAATAAGCATGTTTACGCCACCCGCCGCCGGTTTCGCCCAATTTTACGACACACGGTCTGGACCTCAGCCTATGTTGCTGACATGAGCCTGACGGAAGAATCGCGATGCTGTTTCGCCGCATCGCCAAGGGAAAGACTGATCGCCCTGCCCCGGCAGGCGAGGAATCGGAACGGGGACGATGAACATACTGCTTGTGGGCGCGGGACTGTCTGGCGCGGTGATCGGGCGACAATTGGCTGAGGCTGGCCATGATTGCCGTATCATCGACAGCCGACCCCATATCGGCGGCAACTGCCACACCCAGCGCGATCCCGAAACCGGCGTCATGCTGCATCTTTACGGGCCGCATATCTTTCATACCGACGACGAGGGGGTCTGGGCCTATGTCAACCGCCACGCCGACTTCGTCCCGTTCCAGAACCGGGTCAAGACCACCTCGCAAGGCGCGGTATATTCGCTGCCGGTGAACCTGCACACGATCAATCAGTTCTTCGGCACCACCCTGCGCCCGGACGAGGCTCGTGCCTTTATCGAAAGCAAGGCCGACAACTCGATCGCCGACCCGGAAACGTTCGAGGAACAGGCGCTGCGCTTCGTCGGCCCAGAACTCTACGAGGCGTTCTTCAAGGGCTATACCGAAAAGCAATGGGGTTGTTCGCCTCGCGAACTGCCGGCCAGCATCCTCAAGCGCCTGCCCGTGCGCTTCAACTATGATGACAACTATTTCTTCCACCGTTTCCAAGGCATGCCGCGCGATGGTTACACTGCGATGATCGAGGACATCCTCGATCACCCGCGCATCACCGTCGAACTGGAAACCAGCTATGACCCGGCGATGGCCGACGATGCGGACCATGTGTTCTGGTCGGGTCCCCTGGACGGGTTCTTCGGCTATAGCCTGGGCCGGCTGGGCTATCGCACCCTGGATTTCGAGCGCTTCACCTATCAGGGCGATTATCAGGGCTGCGCAGTAATGAATTACGGCGACCGTGACGTGCCTTGGACACGCATCACCGAGCACAAGCATTTCTCACCCTGGGAAAGCCACGAAGGCAGCCCCTGCTATCGCGAATATTCACGCGAGGCAGGCCCCAAGGATATTCCCTATTACCCAATTCGTCTGGTCGAGGAAAAATCCCTGCTGACGCAATATATCGACCTGGCCCGGTCGCAAGAGAAGGTGACCTTCGTTGGACGGCTGGGAACCTATCGCTATCTCGACATGGATGTGACCATTCGCGAGGCGCTGGATACGGCGGGGGTGTTTCTGGGGGCGGAAAAGGCCGGGACAGCAGTCCCAGCCTTTGTGAATTCCCCACAATAGGGGGCAAAATTTAACACCTTTCAAACTTGACTTTGCAGGACGCGATCAAATTTGCAGGACACGTTATAAACTAAGTGCAGCTTAATCAAGCTTTATGAGGCTGCTGGCCTTCATAATAATATCAAGCTGATTGAAAGCCTCGGATTGCTTAAAAACCTGCACATCAGGCCCGATTGGCGCAAAAAGCTCACCCCACTGTGAAGCATTGGGATATTTCTTCGCAATAGCTGAATTTTCGCTTTTATACTTCTCCATGAGAAGCTTCCTGGATTCGAAATCCAGCAGGCGCCGGTTGCTCTTTTCACTCACCGCTTCAATCACCTTATTAAAACGTATCATTCTTGCGACCAGCTGATCATGCTGGACGGCGGTCAGTTTAAGTCTATTGCATTGACGTATGAATTCGAGCGCTTCCATATCTAAGCTGGCTTTATGATTTATCACTGCAGCTTGAGGCGGCTCAAAGCCCTCTATGGATTCAATTCCTAAGCACTTCAAGAAATCCTCACCTATATCGCCGCCTTCCATAGTCCGTTTATCGAAAACGCGCACCGTGACATCATCACTGGCCTCCTCCCATCTTCGCAAGAGGTTTTGATAATTCAGGAAACTAAGATTATTCTCAGCGATATATTGATTTACTGTCTTGGTCAGACGCGGGTGATAATCTCGGATCTGCTGACCATAAAGGGATTCCAAATAGTCGTCCTGGCGACGCAAATAAATAATCGTATGAATAGAGACATTCGGAAGAAACTCCCGAATCAGTTTCGGATGCATAACCCATTCGAATTCTTCCGAGCTGATCACTATATTATCATACCGGGTCCGCTCGATCTCTCGTTTAAACCGTTCCCAAATAGGGATCTGATCGAGAACCGCCTTGGGGTTCGTCCGCATAAAGATCGCCTGCCCCAAGCGATGCTGCGCCTGAGTAACTCGGCCAGTCAAAGGATAATAGAACCCGAGATCGTTCAATTTATCGCTGTTTTTCCCAAGATAATGCTGAAGCCAAGTGGTTGCAGTCTTATGGGTGCCGATGTGCAGGTAGAGCTTTTGCATGTCTTTGTCGCGTACTGCTTGTTTCTGAATTGCCTAGATCTAAACTTTTACAATCTTGGGTGCAAACATCATCCCCCCGCCAATCGCACGGAAAATCTGTCGCCGCAGCCTCCAAGGCACATTACCGCCCTTCATTTGCCGATGCACGCCATAAGTATAGGCCAGCACTCCCATGATGCCGGCCTCGCGTCGACGCCAGGAGGTTTCGTTGCGGGCGCCGTATTTGAACTTCCACAGGCTTTTTTCATCCACCAGCCCGAAATTCACCCCCCGGTTGTCGGGCGTATCGTGGATCACCCGGCTTTCGGGACAATAGATCCCCGGATAGGACCGCGACAGCCGCCGAGTATATTCCGCATCGTCGAACCAGATGAAGTAATCCGCGATCGGCAGGCCGTGTTCCCCGACCGCCCAACGCGGGATTAGGATCGACACGAACGAGGCGGAATCGACCAATGCCCAGCCCGCGTCGGGTTGTAGGAAACGCGGCCAATCCCAGACAGGGCGCGGCGTGTTCATCTCGCACATGGTGCCGTCAATCCATTCCACCCGCGAACAGGCAAAGCTGGGGCGCCATTCATTGCGCGCCTGAAACGCGTTGATGGCATGGATCAGCCGCTCGATGGCGTCGGGTTCGGGATAGGCGTCATCGTCGGAAACCCAGAAGTAATGCGCCCCCAGCGCATACGCCGCCTTGATGCCCTCATGAAAGCCACCGGCACCGCCCACGTTTTTGGGCAGCCGCAGATAGCGGATGCTCAGATCGGTGCGCGCCCGGGCTTCAATCACCTCTTGCGTGTCATCGGTCGATGCATTGTCCACCACCAGAATGACCTCGGGCCGCCGCGTCTGGGCGTCAAGCGCATCCAGCACTTTCACCAGTTTGGCCGAGCGATTGAACGTTACGATCACCGCGGCCGTCTTGCTTAAAACATTCATTTTGAAAAACTACTCCAGCACGCCCGCCGCAGCCTCTTGGTAAACGGGCATCAGTATTTCCCTTGCGGTAGGTTCACTCATTATCGCGGACCACGAGCTGACCAACGCCTCGCGTTGGCGGGACAGGAAATCGGCGTCGCGCCAGAGGCGATCCACCGCCCCGACGATCCCTTTGACGCAGGCGTGGGGCGCCAACGGCACCAACAGGTCGGGGGGAACGATCTCGGCTTGCGAGCCAACATCGGTCGAGATCGGAATGCAGCCCTGTTCCACTGCCTCATAGCAGACGAGCGCCAGTCCTTCGTTATTCGAAGGCAGCAGTAGGATATCGGATTGCCGCAAGATGTCGGGCACCGGAGAGTTGGCGGGCAAAAGCTCGACCCGGTCAGCAAGGCCATAGCGCCGCAGCAGCCCCCTGACGGTATCGAGGAAGGGCCCCTCGCCCACGATCTTTCCAGCCAGTTCGACATCGTTGCGTTTCGCCCAGATGGACAGAGCACGAAACGCCTCGGCCACGATCACGGGGCGTTTCTGGTAATAGAGCCGCCCGACAAAGGCCACCTGCAAATGCTTCTTGCCGGGCTGCATGTTGAGTTCGGGCAAACCGGCCTGATGATCGGTCCGGTCAAGCATGCGCCCCAGCCTTACTTTGCCGATGACGTGGAAATTGTCGCGGTAGTAATCGACCAACTCCTTGCTGATCACATGGTGAATATTGATAAAGTTGGACCAGACCCCGGATATGCGCGGAAAGCCGCCATCGGCGTATTCCACGATATGGGTGCTGTCGATCACCTTCACCCAAGGCAGATTGGCCCGAACCTGCGGCAGAGATTCATAAAGCGGCCGACAGTGATGGATATGGATCAGCTGGATATTCTCGGCGAGGATCAGGTTTTCGACATAGCGCGGCCAAAGATGGTGCGGCAGATAGCGGTCCAGACGCAGGAAGGTCACATCCGGGCAGTCGGGCAGCTTGTCCGCCAGTCGCTGGATCGAGGGCACTCCCGCCGCCACAAAGACGCGCAGCCCGGCCTCCAGCGCCCATTGAATCGTATCGAAGCCCAGCTTTTCGGCACCGCCCACCTCCAACCAGTGCATCCCGATCAAGATCGCCGGGCGTTTGTCACTGTTCGACTGCCGCAGGCTGGGAAACAAGGCCGACCCGTCACCGCGCGGAAGCGAGAATCGCGGGTGGCGCTTGGGGGAGCGCTGCTTTCGCAGCATCTCTGCCTGATAGCGGATTTTTTCGTAAAGCAAGGGCGCAAGCCGGTGCACCGCACGCAGCTTTCTGACCGGAACCCATGGCGCTTCGGTCTGTTTCAGTTCGGTGGGCAGGGGTTTTCGGGGAATCGACACCCTGATGGTCACGGTCGGCGCACCGGGATGGGCGCCGGGACGTTCGACCTGACCCAGAAACTGCGCATTTATATGGTCGGGGTGAAAGGTAAAGGGCCCCTCTACGACCGAAGGCGCGCTCCATACCGGGTCCTTGCCTTCGTAAAAGACGAAATTCAGCGCCTGCGTGGGAAAAAGACGGGAATAGACAGAGATGATCTCTGAAACCTCGCGCTCGATGTGCTCGGCCGTTTCCTCGCCAGCGGGGATGATTGCGGTCATGTTGGTCATGCTGCTCCGGATCTCATCTGCGTGGTCCCTTGGGCCTGCGGTGTAATTGAGAACGGGGACGAGGAAAAGCCACAACGGGGAAAAGCAGCTGATCTACACCGACTGCGCAGATTGTTGCCATACTGATGCAACGGACAACGACTCCACCAACGCTTGGCTTTTCCGCTGACCGCCGCAGACGGCAGACCTAATGAGCCGCGCGCTCCTTTGGCAGATTGCTTGCCGGAAAGAGCTTGGCATCCGACGGCGCGAAGAAAAAGCTCATCTTCCCGTCCGATACAGTATCGTCACCAACGACGCCGGGCTTTCAAGCAAATAGTCCCGCCTTATCCAGCCTATGTGGCAGCAGCAGGCTTGTCCGGGCGACCGGGAATCAGGTTCAGCATCCCGTCCGAGATCCCGCCATCCACCCGCAGCGCAACGCCGGTAATATAGCCGGCGTTTTCGCCAGCCAGAAACGCCACCGCATTGGCAATATCGCGCGGCGTGCCGATCCGTCCCAGCGGCACCAGTGCCTCGCGCTGGCGCAGGGTTTCCCCATCCTGATAGACGGATTCGGTCAGGGGCGTGCGAATCATGCCGGGACAAACGGCATTGACGCGGATCCCCTGCCCTGCCCATTCCTGCGCCAACTGTCGGCACAGCATCACCAGCCCGGCCTTGGCGGTGGAATAGGCGCCATATCCGGGATGCGGGCTTAGCCCCGACATCGAGGCGACGGCAACGATATTGCCCCGGCTTTCCCCCAGCGCGGCACGCGCGGCACGGGCAAGAACCCAGGTGGCCCGCAGGTTCAGGTCCAGCGTCTGCTGCCATTCGGCATCGCTCAGGCTGTCCAGCTTGCCGGGACGCGATTGCCCGGCGTTGGAGATCAGACAATCAAGCCGCCCGGCCCAGCCCGTCACCGCACCGACCAGCGCGGCGGCGGCATCCGTGTCGGTCAGGTCGGCGGCAAAGGCCCAGGCCTCGACCAAGGGGCCGGAAAGCCCGGCGGCCAGCGACTCCAGCGCCGGGCTGATCCGGCTGCCATGCAGCGCCAACCGCAGCGGGCGGCCAGATGCGCGGGCCTCTTCGGCCAGCACTTCGCAAATGCCGCGCCCGATGCCCCCGCCGGCCCCGGTCACCAGAACCGTGCGGGCCGAGGCTGCAATATCGCTCATTGCGCTTCCTCCGTCAGGAAGAAATCAAGCATGAGCTGCTGTTCGGCCTTGTACATGTCGATGCCCACGCTGCCACGGCAGCCCTTGGCCCGTGCCGCGGCCACCCAAGGCGAAACCGCAGGCGCGGTGATCACGCAGCCGACGAAAGCCTCTGGCGACAGGCGTTCGACCTGCACCGGCATGGGGTCCTGGGGCCGCATCCCCATCGGCGTGGCGTTGACCACCAGTTCGAACCCCGCCGGATCATCCGAGCCAACGCCCACGCGATCGCCATAGAATTCGCCCATCCGGCCCAGCAGACGGTCGCGGCGTTCGCTGTCCACGTCATGCACTGCCAGATGGCTGACCCCGGCCTCCAGCAGCGCCTGCGCAATCGCCATCCCGGCCCCGCCTGCACCGACCAGCAAGGTGCGCTTGCCCTCGGGTGCGCCGCCTTGCGACCGGATGCCGCCCAGCATCCCCAGACCGTCGAAATTCTCGCCATGCCACGAGCCGTCGGCATTGCGTCGCAATACGTTGATCGAACCGCAGATCCGCGCCCGCTCGGTCGCGGTGGCGCAATGTTCCAGCGCCACGAACTTGTGCGGGATGGTGACGATGATGCCGTCGATATTGCCTGTGCGTCCGCAGGTGCGGATGTAATCGTCCACATCCGCCACCGAGGTCAGGGCGGGGACCACCACCGCATTCCGGCCCCGGGCCACCAGACCCGCCGTCATGCCCGCGGGCGATTTCACCTGCGCGATGGGATCGCCGATGATCGGATAGATCCGGGTGGCGCCGTCGATGTAAAAGGATGGGTCCATGGGGTTTTTCCTTGCTCAGTGCTCAGTGCTCAGTGCTCACCCGCGACGCCCAGCAGGCGCGCCTGGGTGGCGGGATCATGGGCGAGGTCATAGGCGCTGCCTTCATAGGCGATCTGGCCGTTGACCATGATATAGGCGCGGTCGGTGATCGGCAGGACGCTTTCGGCGTGATGCTCGACGATGACCAGACTGGCACGGTCGCGCAGCTTGACCACCGCGTCCATGATGTCCTGCACGACGGCCGGGGCAAGGCCCTCGAACGGTTCGTCCAGCAAGATCACCTTGCCCGGCACCATCAGGGCGCGCGCCACCGCCACCATCTGCCTTTCGCCGCCCGAAAGCCCCTGCGCTTTTTGTTTCCACAGGATCTTCAGCTTGGGGAACAGCTCCCAGACCTCTTCGACGGTGATGCCGCCGGGTCGCTGGGCCAGGATCAGGTTCTCGGCCACGGTCAGGTTGTGAAACAGCCGCCGCCCCTCGGGCACCATCGAGATGCCAAGCCGGTTGATCTCGTAAGAGGGCATGTTGGTGATATCGCGCCCCTCCAGCGTGATCCGCCCCGAGGTGATGTCCACCGCCGACATCATCGCCCGCAGGGTGGTGCTTTTGCCCACGCCGTTGCGGCCCAGCAGCGCGACCACCTCGCCCGCGCGCACTTCGAAGTTCAGCCCGTCCAGAATCTGGCTGCCGGCGTAACCCGCCTTCAGGTTCTCGATCTTGATCAGTGTCTTTTTCGCGGGGGCCAAGGGATCGGGCGGGGCCAGCGGGATGGTCGTGGTATCTTCGGGGGCATTGCCCATATAGGCCTCGACCACCGCATGATCGCGCGCCACGTCATGAGGCTTGCCGTCGGCGATCAGCCGGCCCTGATGCAGCACCGTCAGCCTGTCCGAGATTTCCAGCACCCGGTCGATGTCGTGTTCGATCAGCAGCACGGCATGGGTCTTGCCCAGACTGTGGATCAGCTTGCCCACCACCTGACGATCCGCCTCGGCCAGACCGGCCAGCGGCTCGTCCAGCAGCAGGATCTTGGCGTCCGCCGCCAAAGTGATGGCGATTTCCAGCAACCGCTGCTCGCCATGCGACAGGTTCGAGCATTGTTCGCTGGCACGTTCCACCAGCCCCACGACTTGCAGCAGCGACCAGGCGCGGGCGTTGATTTCCTGGATATCATGCGCGTCGCGCCACAGGCCGTTGCGCTTGGAGCTTTGGCCCTGAACCGCAAAGCGGACGTTCTCGAACACCGTCAGGTGGCGGAACACGCTGAGGATCTGGAACGAGCGCGCAATACCAAGCCGGACCCGCTTGTGAATCGGCAGGCCGTTGATGTTCTGCCCCTCGAACATGATCTCGCCCTGATCGGCCCGCAGCAGCCCGGTCAGCATGTTGAAGAAGGTGGTCTTGCCCGCGCCGTTCGGCCCGATGAAGCTGTGCACCGTGCAGGGCATGACATCCAGGTCGATCTCTCGCGCCGTCACGATCGAGCCGAAGCGTTTCGAGATCTTGCGCACCGACATGACGGGCTTGGTCATGTCCACCTGCGCGGCCTTGCTGTGAAACGGCTCGATCCGGACCGGGCGCGGCGGTATGGTGTTGCGCACCAGCGTCCAGTCGGATTTCCCCAGCAGCTTGCGCACGAACCCTTGGATCCCCTCGGGCGACAGCAGCGCCATCAGGATGATGATGGGGGCAAAGATCAGCCACCAGTTCTCGGTCGTGGCGGAAAGCTGGTCTTGCAACAGGATAAAGGCGATGGCCCCCCACAGCGTGCCAAGGAAGTGATGCACGCCGCCAAGGATGGTCATCAGCAGCGCATCCGCCGCGTGCTGCCAGTTCAGGTTGTTGGCATAAACGCCCCGGATCATCAGCGTCAGCAGCCCGCCGGCATAACCCACCAGCACCGCTGAAATGGTAAAGGCCTTCAGCTTCAGCCCACGCACGTCATATCCAAGGCTGGCCACGCGCTGTTCGTTGTCGCGCACCGCCTGCAACGCGCGGCCAAAGGGCGAATGCACCAGCCGCCACAGGAACAGGATGCCGGCCAGCACCGTCACGACGACAAAGACATGGAACGCGATGGCCGAACCGAACAGCGGCCGCGGCACGCCCTGCAACCCGTTCTCGCCCCCCGTCACCGCCGTCCAGTTGAAGGCGATTTCATAGGCTATCTGCGAACAGGCCAGCGTCAGCAGCGAGAAATAGATACCGCTGCGCCGCAGGATCAGCGCGCCGATGCCAAAGCCAAGGATCAGCGAGAACACCCCCGCGAACAGCAGCGAAGTGATCTCGTTGCCGCCCAGATGCTTTGCGGCAAGCGCCACCGCATAGCCCGCGCAGCCAAAGAACACCGAGGCGCCAAAGGGCACCAGCCCGGTATAGCTGACCAGCAGTGCCACCCCCATGCCGTAAAGCGTATAGATCACGATCTGGGTGATGCGGCTGATCGGGATGCCCAGCGGATAGCTGAGCATCGTCAGCGCGACGAAAACCACGGCGGCCAAAAGCACCGGGCTGGAAAGAATGGAACGGATGTTCATCGGGCTTTATCCTTAGCGATCGCCGAACAGGCCACGGGGACGGATCAGCAGGACCAGCGCCATCAGCGCATACATCGAGGCACCCGCGGCGGCGGGCCAGAACTGGATGGTCAGCGCCGTCACGATCCCGACCATCAGCCCGGCGACGATCGCGCCCATATAAGAGCCAAGGCCGCCGATGGTGACGATGACAAAGGCGGGCATGATCGCGCTTGCCGCCATCGAGGGGGCGACGGTCCACAGCGGCGCGGCCAGCATGCCGGCGGTGCCGGCCAGACAGCAGCTTAGCGCCACCACGCCGACAAAGACGCGCGGCACGTTGATGCCCAGCAGGCCGACCATCTCGCGGTCCTCGCTGCCGGCGCGAATGATGCGGCCAAAGGGCGTGCGCACCAGCAGATACCAAAGCGCCAGCAGGATCGCGATGGTGCAGACGATCACCGCCATGCGGTACTTGGTCAGCAGCACCGGGCCGATCTCGACAAAGCCCTGCAGGAACTCCGGCGGGGAAAACGGGCGGCCGCTGGGCCCCCAGATGAATTTGATCAGCGCCTCGATCAGCAGGGCAAGGCCAAAGGTGACGATCAGGCCGAACAGCGGCTCTTTGCCGTAAAGCCGGCGGATCAGCGTGATCTCGAAGACCACCCCCAGCGCGGCGGTGGCGACCGGCACCAGCAGCAGCCCCCACCAGCCCAGCACCGGCACGATGGTAACGGCGAAATAGGCGCCAAGCGCGAAGATCGCGCCATGGGCAAAGTTCACGATGCCGAGCATGCCGAAGATGATCGACAGGCCGATGGCAATCAGGACGTAGAGAAATCCCAGGACAAGACCGTTGGCGATCTGAGACAGGACAAGTTCCAGCATGACATGCTCCGGCACTGCCCTGCCGACGCCACGCCGGCAGGGACGGTTGGAAGATGAAGATCAGGGGGCGTCGGGTTACAGATTGCCTATGTTGCAGCCAATCTGTTCGGGGGTGCCGTAAAGCTCGTCGCTGGCCGGCACGATGCTGAGAACGTCAAGAAAGGCGTGGTCGTCGGTGACCTCTTTCTTGGCCTCGGCAATGACGATGGGATGCAGCATCTGGTGGTCCCACGCGCGGAACGAGGTGCCGCGGCTTTCGTCCTTCCACGCTTCAAGCGCCTGCACCACGTCGGCGGGTTCCAGCGATTGCGACTGTTCCAGCGCCTGCAGCAGGGTGCGCATCGAATACCAGCCCATCCACGCCCGGTCGGGTGCGGCGTGACCGTAACGCTCTTTGTAGGTCTCGGCGAAAGCCTTGTCTTCTTCGGGGTTTTCCGGGTTGTCGTAATACCAGATCTTGGCATAGATCCCCGCCGCCGCCCGCGCGCCGATCCCCCAGATATCCGCATCGGCCACGCCGATCTGGGCAAAAGGGATACGATCCTTCATGCCCATCTCATTCCACTGTTTCAGGAAGGTCGAGATATCGGCCCCCGCCAGACCGCCCACCACGACATCGGGTTTCGCGGCGCGGATCTTGAGGATGTACGAGGTATAGTCGGGCGTGTTCAGCGGCGCTTCGTCCACCGCGACCGAGGTGCCGCCGATGCGGTCCAGCTCAGCCTGGAACGAGTTCACGATGTCCTGCCCAAAGGCATAGGACGCAGCCATGTAATACCAGTTCGTGCCGCGCTGCTCCAACTCGGTCGAGATGGCGCGCACCTGCGGGTTCACCGGCAGTTGCACCCGGAAGGTATAACGATGGCACTTCGATCCGGTCAGGTCGGTCGCCGCCGCATTGGTGGCGATGAAGGGCACCTTGTTCTGCTGGGCCACGGCGCTCATCGCCAGGGCTGTGGCACTGTTGCCGCCACCCAGCACGGCGACGACACCCTGTTCGTCGATCAGGCGCTGCATGTTCTGCTGGGCGTCCTGCGGCGTCGGCTCGTCAAGCCAGATCACCTCGACCGGCAGGTCGCGCACCTTGTTGCCGGCCTGCTCCAGCGCCAGCATCGTGCCCTGATTGTGGTGCTTGCCATGTTCTGCCAGCGCGCCCTGCTTGGCCATGACAAAGCCGATGCGGATCGGCCCCTCTTGCGCGGCAAGGCTGGTGGCAAAGCTGCACAACGTGGTCAGGGCCAGTGCCTGGACCGCAGTCTGAATGGTTCTGGACATGTTTCCTCCTCTTGTTTCCTGGGGCCTGTTCAGCCTTGTGGCGGTCGCAGCCCGGCAATTGCGGCGGCGATGCCCGCGCCTATCGGCGTCACGGGATGCGCGCCCAGCCATTCGGGCACGGGGTCCGAGGCCAGTTCGGCCGGAATCCGCAGCGCAGGACCCGCGACGGTGATGCCGCGCCATCCGGTCTGCTGCGCAAGCTCGGCGATGAAATCCTCCATGTCGCGGGTATCGCCCGCCATGGTCAGCACATGCGCACCCTGCATCGGGCGGGTGACGGCGGCGGCCAGCAGCCGTGCCACGTCATCGACATGGACAAAGCCGACGCGGCCGGAAAACTGCACCTCTGCCGGCTCGCGCCGCACCGAGGCCGCAATCGCGATCGACGGCCCTGCGGCGATACCGCTGCTGATGCCGGGACCGTAAACGATATAGGGCCGCAGCCCCAAACTGGGCACGCCGTGGTCCGTCGCATAGACGCGGGCGATCCCCTCGACCGCCAGCTTGGTCACGCCGTAAAGCGTCATCGGCAACGGCTGGGTCGCGCTTTGCGGACCAAAGACCCCCGCCGTGCTGAGATAGGCCACCGGCAGCCCTGCCCCGCGCGCCAGTTCGAACACGTTGAGGCTGCCCATGACGTTGATGCGAAACGCGCGCTCGGGGTCGCGGGCGCAATCCACGGTCATGATGCCTGCCAGATGGACGATGCCCGAACAATCGCGCGCGGCCTCGGCAAGGCTGGCGGCGTCGATCACGTCGCCGGGAACCATCTCGCAACCCTCGGGCATGGCGACACGGTCGATGGCGGCGGGCAGGTCCAGAATGCGCGGCACCACCCCTTGCGCAAGCAGCGCCTTGGCGACGCGCTGGCCGATAAAGCCGGTTCCACCGATCAGCAGCGCCCGGCTCATGACCGGACCCCATGAGCCAAACCGACGAATCCCCATGTCCGCATTTCTCGTCCTCCCGCTCTCCTCGGTGGCAAGTTCTGGCATAATATGGAATAGTATTCAAGAATAAAAATTCCTTCCAATAAATCTCCAGCCGTGGCAATTTGCCGGCCGAGAGGGAGCTCCAGAGGAAAATTCGCAATGACCACGCACGACATGGCCGGCCCGCAAACGCAGGGTGGGTTTGATGAGGAAACCGACCTGCTGGTCATCGGCGCCGGGGCTGGCGGCATGACGGCCGCCCTGACCGGGGCGCTCCGCGGCATGTCGGTCCTCTTGTGCGAAAAGACCGGCATGGTCGGCGGCACTACAGCGACCTCGGGCGGGACGGCATGGATCCCGGGCACCGAATTAAGCCGTCAGGCGGGTGTTCCCGACAGCGTGGACGAGGCCGCGCAATTCCTGCGCCATGTGGTCGGCAATCGCGGCGGAGATGCGCAGCGCGCGGCCTTTCTTGCCTCGGGCGCCGAGGCCATCGCCGAGATCATGGCCAATTCCGAAGTGCGTTTCATCGCCGCCACCGCGCATCCCGACTATCTGGACGGGCCGGGATCGGCCTTTGGCGGCCGCGCCCTTGCACCCGTCCAGTTCGACGGACGCAGGCTGGGCACCGACTTCGACCGGGTGCGCCCGCCTCGCGATGTCTTCATGGGGTTGGGAGGAATGATGGTGGGACGCGCCGAGCTGGGCGCACTGCTTAGCCCCTTGGCCAGCCTTGGCAATCTGCGCACCACGCTGCGGCTGGTGCTGGGTCATTTCCGCGACCGGCTCGGCCATCGGCGCGGCACGCGGCTGCTGATGGGCAATGCGCTGGTGGGGCAGTTGCTTCTTAGCCTGCGCCAGCGCAAGGTGCCTATCCGCTTTGACAGCCCCATGGTCGACCTGATCCGACAGGACGGGCACGTCACTGGCGCGGTCATCGATACGCCGCAGGGCCTGCGTCGCATCCGGGCGCGACGCGGCGTAGTGCTGGCGACGGGGGGCATCGGCTGGAACAAGGCCCTGCGCGAACGCCTGTTCCCGCGCCAGATCGCCGCTTTTTCGCAAGCGCCCGCCGGCAACACCGGCGACGGGATCGCTATCGCCGAAACCAGTGCCGGTGCGGCCGTCGACAATGGCTGCGACAGCGCCGGGTTGTGGATGCCGTGCTCGACCCTGACAAACCCTGACGGGACACAGTCGGTCTGGCCGCATATCCTGCTGGATCGCGCCAAGCCGGGGCTGATCGCGGTCGGCCCGGACGGGCGGCGCTTTGTCAACGAAACCGACAGCTATCACGATTTCTGCATGGGCATGATCCGTGCCGGTCTGCACGAGGCGTGGCTCGTGGTCGATTCGCGCTTTATCAAACGCTACGGGCTGGGGCTGGTTCTGCCGGGCGGACGAGGGCTGCGGCGATTGCTGCGCGCCGGCTATCTGCAACAGGCCGAGACCCTGGTCGGACTGGCCGCGGCCATCGGCATCGATGCCAAGGGGCTGGAGGCCAGCGTGGCCCAGAACAATCGCTTTGCCGCCAGCGGCAGGGACGAGGCGTTCGGGCGCGGCGCCTCGGCGATGAACCGCTTCAACGGTGATCCGGGTCACCAGCCCAATCCCTGCATCGGTCCCATCGCCCAAGCCCCTTTCTATGCCTTGCGGGTGGTGCCGGTGGATCTGGCCGGGGCCGGCGGGTTGCGCTGCGATGAAAATGGCGGCGTGCTGGATGCGGCCGGCCAGCGGATCGAGGGGCTGTATGCCTGCGGCAACGACGCCGCCACGATCTTTCGCGGCACCTATCCGGGACCCGGCACGACCATCGGCCCGGCCATGGTCTTTGGCTGGCGCGTGGCCAACCATGCCGCTGGGCACACCTGAGGCCCCGTTTGCGACCGGGGGGCCGGCTCGCCACGGCAAGCGGCCAATGCTGCGCCGCAACCGCCCGGCTGCCGGCACCAGGCCATTTTCCAATGATAGGACTTGCAACCCACCTGTGTTTTCCATCATCCGGGGGACAGTCATGGGACAAGGCCAGTAACGGAGGCCCGCTTGCATCGCTGCGACACGGCTCATTTCACCATCCGGGTGGACGATCTGGGCTATAAGGTCGCCGGACGGCCGGTGCTGTCCGGCGTCACGCTGCATTCCTCGGCGCAGCGCATCGGGGTCGTGGGCCGCAACGGCTCGGGGAAAAGCACGCTGGCGCGGCTGCTGGCCGGGCTGCTGGAACCGACAAGCGGCCAGATCCGCATCGGCGGCCACGACATTTTCAGTGACCGCCGCGCGGCGCTGGCCACCGTGGGCATCCTGTTCCAGAACCCCGAACATCAGATCATCTTTCCCAGCGTCGCCGAGGAAATCACCTTTGGCCTGCGCCAGCAGGGCATGGACAAGGCGCAGGCGGCCGCGCGAACCGATGCGGTGCTGCGATCGTTTGACAAACCGCATTGGAAGGACGCGCCGATCTCGGCCCTGTCGCAGGGCCAGAAGCATCTGGTCTGCATGATGGCGGTGCTGGCGATGCGGCCGCAACTGCTGATTCTGGATGAGCCCTATGCGGGGCTGGACATCCCGACCCGCCGCCAGCTTGCACGCTATCTGCATCGGGTCGAGACGCGGCTTTTTCATATCTCGCACGAGCCTTCGGACCTTGAAGGTTGCGATGAGCTGTTCTGGCTGGATCGGGGCCGCATCGTCGCCCAGGGCACGCCAGCGGCGCTGCTGCCCGATTTCACCGCCGAGATGATCCGGCAGGGGGATCTTGATGATATCGCTGACCTCGCCGGTTAGGACCCGCGCCCATGACTGGCCGGCCGGCGTCAAGCTGGGGGCGCTGTGCCTGGCCTCGACCGGGCTGTTCATGGTCCGCGACATCGCGGTGCACGGCGCGGCGCTGGTCGCGGTGCTGGCGCTTTACGCAGCCCCCGGCCCGGTCTTTCTGCGCGCCGGGCTGCGCAGCCTGCGGGTGGTGCTGCCCTTTGTCGTCATCCTGCTGGTCTGGCACGCAATCGCCGGCGATATGGCCATGGGCCTGCTGATCGTCCTGCGCATGGTCGCGCTGGTCGCGCTGGCCAATCTGGTGACCATGACCACGGCGCTGGAGGATCTGGTCGATCTGGTCCACCGCCTGACCTTTCCTTTACGCCGGCTTGGCCTGCCTACGCATTTGCTGGAAACCGCGATCCCGCTGGTCATCCGCTTTACCCCGGTTCTGGTCGCACACGCCGAAACCCTGGCCGAGGCGTGGCGCGCCCGTTCTCGACGCCGCCCCGGCTGGCGCCTGATCCTGCCGCTGACCCTGCAAGCACTGGACGATGCCGACCGTGTCGGCGAAGCTTTGCGCGCACGGGGCGGCCCCCTTGGACCGCATAAACAGGAGTAACCATGGAACGCAGTATCGCCCAGATCGCCCTTTTCGCCGCGATGATCGCAGCACTTGGGCTGGTGCCGCAGATCACCCTTGGCTTCGGCGTGCCGATCACGGCGCAAACGCTGGGCGTCATGCTGGCCGGCGCGGTCCTTGGCGCGCGGCGCGGCGCGGCGGCGGCAGGGCTGTTTCTGCTGCTGGTGGCGCTTGGCCTGCCGCTGCTGGCGGGCGGCCGTGGCGGGCTTGGCGCCTTTGTCGCGCCCACCGGAGGGTTCGCGCTTGGCTTTCCCGTCGCAGCCTTCGCAACGGGTCTTTTCGTCGAACATGTCAAGCTGCGCTCGGCCGGATTGGCGGCAGGGCTGGGGTCGGTCTTTGGCGGGATTTTCGTGCTGTATATCCTTGGCGCAAGCGGTCTTGCCATCGTGGCGCAGAAAAGCCTGATCGAAGCCTTTACCCTGGTCGCGGTCTTTATTCCCGGCGATCTGCTCAAGGCCGCGATCACCGGCATGCTGGTGCAGGCGCTGGCGCGGGTGCGGCCGCAGACGCTTGGCTGGCATCACGGCAGGGCAGGCGCGGGCGATCTGCGCCTGTAAGGTATTTCCTTGATGCCAAGCGCCGCATCCCACACCCATGGTCCCATAATGCCACGGCATCTGGCCCATGCACTGTGGCTTGCGCCCTATCGTCCGTTCTTTTTGCTGGCGGGGTTATGGGCGGTTCTGATGCCGGCGGTCTGGTTGCTGCCGGCAGGGCTCGGCCCCGATCCGCTGTGCTGGCACCAGCATGAACTGCTGTTCGGTATGGGCGGCGCAGCCGTGGGCGGCTATCTTCTGACCGCGCTTCCTGCATGGACAGGACGACCTGTCGCGCCGACCATCACGCGCATCATGGTGGCGCTGTGGTTTGCCGGACGGGTGACTTTTACGCTTGGCCCACCCCCGCCACTGGGTCCCCTTGTCGGGGCCGCATATTTCCTTGCGCTCGGCGGTTGGCTTTCATGGCATGTCGCCAAGGCAAGGGTGTGGCGGAAAATGCCGCTTGCGCTGGCCCCCCTTTCGCTGGGCTGTCTGGAGGTATTCGCGGCCGGGGATTTCGAACACGACGCGCAGCGCATGGCCCCGCTTTTCTTTGCGCTGCTGATCAGCCTTGTCGGGGGCCGCGCCATTGCCGCCTTTACCCACCGCTGGTCTGCAAGGTCGCCCTCCCCCTTCCCAGTCGCCGACCCGCGCTGGCTTTCGGTTGGCGGGTTGATGGCGCTGCTTATGGCAGTCGTGGCGTTGGTTTGTGGCTTTTCTGGCCTGTCCGGGGTGCTGTTCATCATGGCCGGAATGATGCAGTTGGCGCGCATGCTGGCTTGGCGCAGTTGGCGCAGCCATCGCTATCCGGCGCTGTTGCTTTTGCATCTGGCATGGCTTTGGCTGCCCATCGGCCTGATCCTGGCAGGCATGGCGCAGCTGCCGCCGTTCGGGCTGGACATGGCCACGGCGCTGCATGCCATCACGATGGGCGCGATGGGAACGATGATGCTGGCGATCATGGGCCGGGCCGCAATGATCCGCGCCGCGGGCCGGTTACTGGTTTCGCGCCGGCTCGCGGTCGCTTTTTGCCTTGTTTACCTGTCCGCATTGATCCGGATGCTGATGGGCTGGGCGGATGCGGAAAACCTGGACGCGATATTGCGTCTTGCGGCGCTGCTCTGGATGGGGGGCTGGGCGGTTTTCCTGCTGGATTTTGGTTGGTCCCTGAAAAGTCCGGTGCCAAGACCGGTTCTTAGCGCAAGCAGTCGCGCCGGGTCATAGGTTGTCTGCACCCGCAGGCTTTGCGATAGGGAGCCGAATACCCAATGACGACGCTGGGAAACCAATGACGAAAATCACTGCCGTATTGGTGATCACGACATATCTGCTTCACGCCACGGGATCGGCAATCGCAGAACCGACGTCTCAGGGGATGCAGGCATTCGAAACCGGCGATTACCAACAATCCGCGATTTTGCTGAAACAACAGGCCGATGCGGGTGATGCCGATGCCGCGACCCTTTACGCCCGGCAACTCATCGAAGGGTTGGGGGTCAAGGAAAACAGGACGCAGGCCAAGATATATCTGTTGAAGGCTGCCAGCCTTGGCTCGAAAGAGGCGCAGGAACTTTACGCGCGCAATTTCGGCATCGGCACGGATGAGCTTTCGCAAACCATGCTGAAAGGCCGTGTCTCGACCGACGCAATGCCGCCGCAATAAAGTCGGCGCAATTTCCGCCTAAAGCGGCGGGCATTTGACCACCGATCCCCGCATTCGCCAAAACCCGGTGAAGTCCGGCCATAGCCATGCTATCATCGCGCCAGCCGAGGCGGAGGGCTGGCTATGATCGGCGAGGATATTCGCGGCGGCGTGGTGATCGGCATGCTGCTGGGCCTTGATGAGGGGCGGCCGCTGGTGGTTTTTCCCGGCAATCCCTCGGCCCAGGCGATCGCGGCGCGCAGTCTGGTGCGGTTCGACGCCGGCGATATCGGCGCCGAGCTTGCCATTCTGTTCGAGGACGGCGACGCGGGCCGCCCGCTGGTGATCGGCCGGATCGTGTCGCCGATGCCCTCGGGGCCGGTCGCCGTCGCCGATGGCGAGCCGCTGCGCATCACCGCCGAACAACGGATCGAATTGCGCTGCGGCAAAGCCTCGATCGTGATGGAGGCAGACGGCCATATCACCATCCGCGGCACCTATCTGGTCAGCCATGCCTCGGCGGCGAACCGGATCCGGGGCGGCTCGATCAACCTGAACTGATGTATCCGCCCGCCCCCGCCCTGCCCGAGATCCTGCGCCAGCACGCCGAACAGGCGGCCCTGCTGTGGACGCTTTACGATCAGGCGATGCTGGACCCCGCCGCGAACCCGGAAATGGACAACCTGCGCATCGCCCGCCTGCTGGAACGGCTCGAGGCGCATCTGGACGGGTTGCGCATCGCCGGCGCCGAGGGCTTGCGCATCGCCCAGACCCATTTTGCCGACTACCCCGAGGCGGGCGAGCTGTTCGTGCTGCGCATGCTGCAACCCGGCGCAGAAGATCTGCGCGTCGCAACGCTGGATCTGGAAAAGGTCAGGGCCTATCTGGCCAGCCGACTGGATCAGCCGCCATAATCCGCCATATCCAGCCGGCGCAGAAAGATGTTGCCGTCATAGCCCAGCTCGAATCCGTCCCACGCCTCGCCGTCGAAAATGAAGATCTCTTTCCAGCCCGAGATGACCAGTTTCTCGGCAGAGGCGTGCATGTAAAACGCATGGCGCAGTTCGCGGAAGGGCACGATGCTATCGCCCTTCTGGATGTTCAGCCCCCAGTTGGCATCGCTCCAATAGCGCTGGCCCTTGAAACTGCGGATGCCGAAGAAATCGCGCGCCGGAGTGTTGAGTTCGACCAGTTCGTCGTCCCGCAGCGCCAGCGCCAATCCGTCGGGACCGCCGATATGGATAAGCTTGGCGTCGGTCACTTCCAGCGCGGTGAAATCGCGCTGATCGGCCAGTTCGACAGGTTCCCATTGACCGCCGCGCAGACGCAAAAGCGTTCCGGCGTTGCCGCAGCTATGGATCAGTTCGGGATACGGGCCATGAATGTCGCGCAACGCGCGCGCCGTCACAGGCGGCACCTCGTTCCAGACATCGCGGTCGCGCAGGTAGCAGACGCCATCGTCGCCCACCACGTATTGCGCGCCCCCTTCGATATGAAAGATCCGTCGCAGCACGCCGTTGGGCAGGCGTGTCATGGTATCGCCCGCCGGGGTCAGATCATACATCCGCCCACCCAGCCGCAGCACCAGATGCCGGTCGTCGCCAAGGCTCGCATGCGACATGATGGTATTCTCGACCTGTTGACGGATTGAAAAGGTCAGGCCTTCGCCGCAGTCCACCTCAAGCAGGTAGGATCGCGCGAATTCGCTGTTGTGGTCGCTAAGCTCAAAGCTGGCCGAATAGCGCGTGCCACCCAGATGAAAGCCCTCGACGGCTTCGATATGCACCTCTTGGGGGGCAAGTTCATCAAACGGGGTTTCGGGTTCCACGGCCAGCCTCCTTGTTCAATAGACCTTTGTCGGGTCCCTCAGTGTCGTGCCGCGCATCTCTGCATGGGTTGGCGGCCGCGATTTGCCGTCTTCGCCCTGCACCTCTTCGGCGACGGACTGCAAATAGACCAGCAGGATAAGCTCCAGACATTCCAGCGCCTGCTCTTTTTTCTCTTCCGACGCTTTCTTCAGCCTCGGGTCGTGTTCTCCATAGGCTTTTTTCGTCTCGTCTATCGCCTCTCCCAATGTCGGTTTCGGCTTCTTGTCCAGAAAATCGCGCATGGCTGTGGTCTTGAGGTTATGCGGCGTTCCCTTTTTGGGGCCGTCCGCGCCGGCGGGTTTGGAATGATCGGCCTCGTGCCACGACTTCATGCAGACGCAAGGCGCGCCCTTGGTCGAATAATCCTTCCATGGCTTATAGTTTTTCCCGTCCTTGCGTTTCGTCTGCATCATCTGGTTTTCGAAATAATGCTCGGATTCATCGGGGTTGGTGCAGGGCGACTTGCCATGTTCGTGCAGTTGCATCCCAAGTTCGTTCAGCAGCGTGACACAATTGGCAAAGGCCGCATTGGCGGCACATATCTCGGGAAAGGGCGGCGTCTGCCCGCCGGGCGAGGCATGGTTGTGGGTGGCAAGGTCGGAAAAGCGGATCACCGGCTCGCCATCGAATTTCACGTCGTTCGACCACGAGGTGAAATATTTCTTGCCGGTATTCTTCGAGGTGATGATGCCCTTTTTCGCAGCGCAACCCGCCTCGGTCCCCGAGGTGCGGCTGACGTCGGACTTATTCTTGATGTTTACCGTCTTGCCGCCGATGAACACCGTTCCGGTGCCGTTTTCCGTGTCGGACGCCATGCCGAAACTGGGATAGGGCACCGGCACACCCGGGGGTGTTGCCGGATTTTCCGGCGGGGTAAAGCAGGTGTCGGGAAAGGCGGCGATGGTCTGGGCATTGACCGCCTTGCCGCTGATTTCCAGCCCGTTGGCGAAAACCCCGCTCATGCCGGCGCCCCCGCCGCAAAGCGGTCCTCGACCGAAAGGTGTCTGGCAGCGCCGCGCACCTCGTGGAGCACCGCCGCCCCGCAGGCGCCGTCATCGCCCGAAGCCTCGATCAGCACCGGCGAGCCGGGGGCATAGCCCCTGCACACGGCAGCCAGCGCCATGCCCAGCATCATCGGCACCGCCGCCGCGCCGATATTGCCCAGGCTCTCGGCCGGGCTCCACAGGTCCTGAAAGGCGGTTCGGCCACGTTCCAGCCGCAGCGTCATCAATGCAGCCTGACGAAAGAAGTGCTGCTCTCCCGGCAGGTCGGAAATACGGTATTCGACATGGGCCAGATCGGTTTCGGCCTCGGCCAGCGCGGCGCGATAGGCCGCGGTCATGCCGTCGCCGCGCAGTGGCATGTCCTCGCCGCCCTCGCCCCGCGCATTGCCCAGAAAAGCCGCCTCGCGGGCCAGCCCAAGTCCGGTCAGCCGCAAGGCACCGCCTCGACCCAGCAACACCGCTGCCGCCGCCTCTGCGGGGATGAAACCGTCGGCATTGCCGGCCTGCAACAGCCGCGCCAGCCGTTCGTAATGCGCCAGTGCCGGCCCGGTCAGATAGCTGTCCAACCCCAGCAGGATGATGCGGTCCGCCTGTCCCGCCGCAATCATGCGCCGCGCCCGATCCAGCCCCACAAACCCCGAGGGTCGGCCATGCGCCACGACATGCGCCCGCCGCTCGGGCAGGCCCAGGATCTGGGACAGCATCCGCAACAGCGCAACCGGATCCTGCACCGGACGGCCGGGGCGGCCCTCTTCGGCCAGACACAGGATCAACGCGGCATCGGTGGCGGTGGGTTCTTGGCGCAGGATGTCGGCTATGGCGCCGGCGGCCAGATGCGCCATGCGCCGCTGCCCGATCCAATTGCGCGGCAAGGGCACCGGGGCCCCGATGCGCCAGCCGCCCGGCGCCATGAAGCGCGTCTCGGCGAACCCGTCCAGCCGCGCCCGGATCGCCGCCGCGGACGAGGCCCAGTCCAGCCCCACCGCCGTCACCATACCCGCTGCCAGCACGCCGATCATGGGCCGTTCCCCGCGGCTGGAACGGCGGGCAGCCGGATATAACCGCGCCCCTCGCGCTCGGCCCGCAGCATGGCGGCGGTAGGCCCACCGATCCACGCGCGCGAGAACTCGGCGATGGTGCGACGGATCGGCACCTGCATGCGCCATGTCAGCATGAACAACCGCGCCTCGGCATCGAAGGCCAGCGTGTCGGGCAGCGCCACCGTATCAAGGCAGCAGTCGCGCCCGCGCCAGACCCGCAAGGGCAACCGCGTGTCGGGCAGGCGGAACGCCTCGCGCCCGCGCGGGGTCAGATGCACCAGCACCACCGGGGTAAAGGGGGCGGGCGGCGCGATCTGCTGGTCGGGCGGCGCCATCTGGTAATAACGCTCATCGAAATCGCGCGGCAGAAAGGGCGCGGTCTCGGCAGCCCAGCGGTCGTCATAGGTGCCGCCATAGGGCAGCCGCAGCGGCCAGCCGCGCCCATAAGGCCCCAGCGCCATGGGGCGCCAGTCCCCATAGGGCGAGGTGATCTCTTGCCCCGGGGCCTGCGTATTGGGCAGCGCCAGCCCCGCAGGACTGCCGCCCGACGCAGTGGCATAGCCCAGCCCGACCGGATTGGCGGCATAGACCGGCACCTCGGGTCCGGGCACCCGGCTGCGGTCGGGGCCGCCAAAGGCGGTGTCATAGGAAAACGGCATCCGCGTAAAGGGATAGGGCCGCGTCGCCGTGATCGCCGGCCCAAGCGTGCGCCATTCGCGCTGGCCGACGACATCAAGCTGCTTGGACCAGTTGCCCACGGCCAGCCCCACGCGCAGCCGTTCGACCGGCCGGCCGCCCGGCGCATGGGCGGCGCCGTTCAGCACCACGTCGCACAGCGGCTTGCGGAATGCGAAATCGCTTTCCCACAGCGGCGCGGTAAAGCCGGGCGCACCGGTATATTCATCGGCCATGACCAGCGGACGCTGGTTTTCAACCGGCAGGGGCGGATCGCTTTCGTAGTCGGGAAAGCCGAAGCTGCCCTTGACCACCAGCACCATGAAGCTTTGCCCGGCAACGTCCATGCCGGTTCCCATCTGATGGGGAAAGCCGGTCTGGTCGAAGATCTGCACGATACGCCTCAGTCCAGCGCATAGCCGAAGCCATCCGGCCCGCCGGTCACGGTCACTTTGCCGATGCCGCGCCCCTCCAGCCGGGCATCCAGAACGCGGCGGCTGAGTTCGGGCAAAATGCTGCCCGTCAGGATCGCATCAATCATGCGGCCGCCGGATTCTACCTCGGTGCAGCGGGCACGGATCTGGTCCATCACCCCTTCGCCGATCACCAGTTCGGCCCCATGTGCCGAGGCAAGCCTGCGGCCGATGCCCGCCAGCTTCTGCCCGGCGATGGCCTCGATCATCGTATCCGAAAGCGGCAGGTAGGGGATCGTCACCAGCCGGCCCAGCAGCGCCGGGGGAAAGACCCCCAGCAGGGGCGGACGCAGCGCGGCGGCAAGGCTGTCGATTTCGACCCCGGCGCGGCCGGCATCGGTCAGCGCCATGATCTCATCCGTGCCAACGTTCGAGGTCAGCAGGATCAGCGTGTTGCGAAAGTCGATCCGCCGCCCCTCGCTGTCGTCCATCATCCCCTTGTCGAAGACCTGGAAAAAGATCTCATGCACGTCGGGATGGGCCTTTTCCACCTCATCCAGCAGGATCACCGAATAGGGCCTGCGCCGCACCGCCTCGGTCAGCACGCCGCCCTTGCCATAGCCGACATAGCCCGGCGGCGCGCCCTTGAGGGTCGAGACGGTATGCGCCTCCTGGAACTCGCTCATGTTGATCGAGATCAGGTTCTGCTCGCCGCCATAAAGCGCGTCGGCCAGCGCCAGCGCGGTTTCCGTCTTGCCCACGCCCGAGGGGCCGCACAGCATGAACACGCCCATCGGCTTTTCCGGCGCGCCAAGGCCGGCCATGCCGGTCTGGATGCGGCTGGCGATTGCCGCCATGGCGTGATCCTGCCCGACCACGCGTTGGGAAAGCAGCCCGGCCAGTGTCAAAGCGCGCTCGGTCTGGCTGGCCAGCATCCGGCCCAACGGCACGCCGGTCCAATCCTGCACCACGCCGCCCACCGCCAGTCGGTCCACCGAGGGCAGGATCAACGGCCGCTCGCCCTGCTTTTCGGCCAGTTCGGCCATTTTGGCGCGCAGCGCCGCAAGCCGCGCGGCAGGGTCGGGGGGGTCGGCACCCGGCCCGTCATCCGCCAGGCAATCATCAGGCGCGGCATCGGCGGGCGGGCCGTCAGCAAGCGGGGTTTCGTCCGGGGCGGCGGGTGACGCCGGGAAATCGGCCGTTTCCGCCGCCGCGTCTGTCTCCTGCGCGTCCAGTGCCATGCCCTCGCCGCGCAATTCCGCCCGCAGGATCAGGATTTCAGATACCAGCGCCTTTTCCGCCTCCCAGCGGTCCAGCGCGGCGGCGCGCTCGGCCTCGGTCGCGGCGCGGGCCGCGTCATTGGCGGCCTGCCGCTCGGCCGTGTCGATGCCGATGGCGGCTTCGCGCGCGATGATGCCCGCCTCGATCTCCAGCGCCTGCAAGCGGCGCTCAAGATCCTCGACCTCGGCGGGGGTGGCGTGCTGGCTGACGGCGACGCGGGCACAGGCGGTGTCCAGCAGGCTGATCGCCTTGTCGGGCAGTTGCCGCGCCGGGATATAGCGATGCGACAAGGACACTGCCGCGCCGATCGCTTCGTCAAGGATCTCGACCCGGTGGTGTTTCTCCAGCACGCCCGCGATGCCGCGCAGCATCTCGACGGCGGCGGCCTCCGACGGCTCTTCGATCTTCACCACCTGAAAGCGGCGGGTCAGCGCGGGGTCCTTTTCGATATGCTGCTTGTATTCGGCCCATGTGGTGGCGGCGACGGTGCGCAGCTCACCCCGCGCCAGCGCCGGCTTCAGCAGGTTCGCGGCATCGCCCGTCCCCGCAGCACCGCCCGCGCCGATCAGGGTATGCGCCTCGTCGATGAACAGGATCACCGATTTCGCGGAAGCCTGCACCTCGTCGATGACGGTTTTCAGCCGCTTCTCGAACTCTCCCTTGACGCTGGCCCCGGCCTGCATCAGCCCGATGTCCAGAAGCCACAGATCGACCGCCGCCAGTTGCGGAGGCACGTCGCCGCGCGCCAGACGCAGGGCGAACCCCTCGACCACGGCGGTCTTGCCCACCCCGGCCTCGCCGGTCAGGATCGGATTGTTCTGCCGCCGCCGCATCAGGATGTCGATGATCTGGCGGATTTCCGGGTCGCGGCCGACAACCGGGTCGATCTTGCCGGCCCGCGCCCGCTCGGTCAGGTTGGTGGCGTATTTCGCCAAGGCCCCCTCGGGCGGTTTGGGCGTGCTGGCCGGCGCGGCATCGGGGGACGCAGCCCCTTCGGCCTCGGCCGAGCCGGCAAGGATGCCGGGCAGGTCCGCCGTCATCCGGTCGGGGTCGATGCGGTCGAATTCGGGGCTGATGCGCAGCAGCAAACCCTCAAGCACCGGGGTCTTGAGACAAGCGATCAGGATATCGCCCGAACGCACCTGATCGCTGCCCCGTTCCAGCGAGGCGAGCGTCCAGCCTTCCTGAATGGCGTGAAAGATGTGATCGGAGAACTCCTCGACCGCGCTGGCCCCGCGCGGCAGCGCGTCCAGTGCGCGGGCAAGATCCCCTTCCAGCCGCGCGGCATCGGACCCGGCGGCATCCACGATCAGCGCCAGATCCGAATCCTGTGCCCCGGCCAGCGCGGCGACGAAATGCACCAGCTCCACATAAGGGTTGCCGCGCGCCTTGGCATTGCGCGCGCCTTCGGAAAACGCCCGCAAACACAGCGGGTTTAGCCGCCCGACCAGTTCCTTGCGCTTGACGGTCTCTCTCGATCCTCTGGCGGGGGCGCGGGGGGTCACGGTGGTCATGCGGGCCATCCTTGCAAACTGGGCAAAAGAACCGGCGCGATAAAACAGGCTTGCCTATGGCAGGCGCGGGGGGAAAATGACTCTCGGGGAAAGTGTATTTCAAAACCGCGACTTTCGGAAATCTTTTCGCAAGGGGACCGCAATGGTCAGCCTGCCGAATAAGGGAGTACCGCCATGATCCCTGCCTTGCCGGGCGACATCTTTCACGAGGGCCAGGTGCTCAACAACACCTGGACCATCCAGGGCGTGCTGGGGCGCGGCGGCACAGGCGAGGTCTATCGCGCGAAAAGTCTGGTCACCGGCCGGGTGGTGGCGATCAAGGCGCTTGCAGCGCCGTTCTCGGGGGACGAGGGCTATCTGGAGCTGATGCGCCGCGAAGAGGCGATGCGCGACATCCTGCATGACGCGGTGGTGCGCTACAGCGACTGTTCGCGCACGCCCGAAGGGCATGTCTTTCTGGTGATGGATTTCATCGACGGCCCCGCGCTGTCCGAGGTGATGGCCGAACGACGCCCCGGCATGCGCGAGTTGCTGATCGTGGCGCATCGCGTGGCCGAGGGGCTGGTCGCCGCCCATGCGCGCGGCGTGGTGCATCGCGACCTGTCGCCCGACAATGTCATCCTGCGCGACGGCCGGGTCGAGGGCGCGACCGTGATCGACTTCGGCATCGCCAAGGACACCGCCGCAGGCGCGCGCACCGTGGTGGGCAACCAGTTCGCCGGCAAATACGAATACGCCGCGCCCGAACAATTCGAGGGAAAGGCCGAACCCGCCAGCGATCTTTACGCGCTTGGCGCGCTGCTGCTGGCCGCCGCGCGGGGCGAGGTGCCCTTTGCCGGCGCCACTCCGGGCGAGATGATCCGCCGCAAGGCCGAGCCCTTGGACGTGTCCGGCCTGCCGGAGCCACTGGCGGGGCTGATCCTGTGGCTTTCGGCACCGCGGATCGCCGAGCGCGCGCCCTCGGCCGCGGCGGTGGTGGCGCGGCTGGACAAGCTGCTGAAGGGCGGCGAGGCCGCACCGGCCCGCAAAGCCGCCGCACCGCAGCCGAACCCAAGCCCCCAAGCCGGTGGCGGACGCGGTCGGATATGGCTTGGCCTGATTTTGCTGGTCCTCGTGCTGGCCGGTGGGTTCCTTGCGCTGAAGCCGTTGCTGGCCCCCGATCTGCCGCTGGTCCAGCCTTGGCGGCTGGAGGCAGCGGATGGCGAGGCACCCCGGCTGACCGGCCCGGCCCCCGACGATGCCAGCGCCACCCGAATCGCCGCCGCCTTTGCCGCCGCAACCGGGACCAACCCGCCGCAGGATGCCTTGACCCCGGCGCGCGGCATGCCTGCGCCGGGCTGGGCGGGGGCGGTCGAGCAGCTTTTCCCCCGGCTGCAAGAGTTGCAGGACTGGACCGTCCTTGTCACCGACATGCAGGTCGAGATCACCGGCCGCGCCGCCACGCAAGCCGGGCGCGACGCAATCGCCGCGCGACTCGCCGAATGGGCGCAAGCGGCGGGTATGGAGCTGACGCCGCGGCTTACCGCCGACCCCGTCCCGTTGGTCCCCGCCGATCTGGCCGAGATACTGAGCCATGCCGCCACCTGCGGACCCCTGAGCAGCGACCTGCCCGAGGGCGGCGTCCCAGCCGGTGCCAGCGTGACGATTCGCGGCACCCTGCCCGATCCGGCGGCACCGGGCGCGCTGGCCGAGGCATTGCGGCCCCTGCTTGGCGACCGCACTCTGCGGCTGGAGATCGAGACGCTCAACCCTTCGTTGTGCCAGATCCGCTCGGCGGCGGCGGGGCTGCCAGAAGGCGGCATCGGCATCCGGCTGTCCGAGGCGCGCCAGCCCGAGCCCTCGTTGACCGGGATCTTTCGGCCCGGCGACAACCCTGTGGCCGATGTGCTGGTCCCGGCCGAACTGGCGACGACTCCGGGGGCCGAGCTGTGGGTCGCGGTCGAGGAAACCGGGCAGGTTTTCAACGTGCTGCCGAACATGGCCGATCAAGAGAACCGGCTGGAACGCATCGGCCAGCCCGAGGGCGCGTTGCGCCGCATCCGCGTGCTTTGGCCGGTCGAAGACGCCGCAGGGGGGCAAGGCCGCATCGCCTTTCGCGTCAACGACCGCGATTTCGGCAAGGCGGGGGTGTTTGCCTTCGTGACCCGTGGGCCGCTGTTCGACGAACGGCGGCCGGGCGATGAATCCGCCGCCGCCTTTGCCGAGGCGCTGGCAGCACGGCGGGCCGCCGATCCGGACCGCATCCTTGCGGCCACCCATCGCATTCTGGACCTGCGGCCCTAAGGGCCTGACAGCGACGCAAACCCGGCCGGGCCAGCGCCGACCCAGGACCTCGTGCAAGGCGGCTTGGGTCGATCCGCAGGAATTCATTGCGCAAAGCCCCAGTCCATGAGATGATTTTCCCATTTCGAGAAGAACATAATGCGGCCTCTGAGAAGGTTTCCCCTATGTTTCTCGCCCCGCTTTCTGTGCCGGATTCCGCCGGACTGGATCTTCGCAACGACATGAGGTTTCTGGCGCTTGAACGGGCGCTGGACGGCGCCTCTCGGGCGGTGCGGGCAGAACAACTGGCCAATGGCAATACCGGCGACGTGGCGCTGGACTGGGCGCATCTGCTGGACGAGGCAGAGGCGCTGGCCCAGACCGGGCGCGACCTGCGCCTTTTGGTCATCGTGGCGCGGATCATGACCAACATGCGCGGCCCAGAGGGGCTGGCCGAGGGGCTGGACCTGCTGGCCGAGACGCTGGAAACCTGGTGGGACCACCTGCATCCGGCGCTGCGCGAGGGCCAGACCCCGCGCGAGGCCGCCTTGCGCCGGATCAACGCGCTTTACCAGCTTGAAAATGCCGATGCCGGCATCCTTGGCGATCTTGAATTCAACACGGTGCTTGCCCCGCGCGGCCTGCCGGTGGTTTCCGGCGGCGATCTGGCAGCGGGTGCGGTGACGGTCTCGATGCTGGCCGCCGAGGGGCCGTCGGGGCTGTCGGGCACCGAACAGGCCGAACGCACCGCCCGCCACGATACCCGGGTCGCGCGGGTGCTGACCGCCTGCCGCGCCCTGCGCGACCTTGAACCCGGGACGGTGGGGGCGCTGGAAACCGGGCTGAAGGCCGCCCAACACGCCCTTGCGCGGCTGGAGGCATCGCTGGCGGCCCGCATCGGGGACGACCCGCCGACCCGCTTTCCCGCCCTGCGCCGGATGCTGGAACGCATGGCGGCGACGCTGGCAAGCCCCTCGGCCCAATTCAACCGGACGGCGACCCCGGCAATGGCGCAGACCGAGACGCCCACAACCCCTGCGGGCATCGACCCCGTTGCCGCGCCCACGGTCGTTTCAACCGCCCGGACAGTGACGGGACTGCCTGCCCGGCTGGCCTCGCGCGCCGAGGTCGAGACCTGCCTCGACCTCATCATTGATTTTTACGAACGGGGCGAACCCGCCTCGCCGCTGCCGCATCTGGCGCGGCGGATGAAGAAGATGGTGCCGATGAACTTCCTACAATTGATGGAGGAACTGGCACCGGGAGGAATGAAGGAATTCCGCAATGTCGCCGGAGTGACCGAGAACAAGGAACGCTGACGGCAGTGCGCAATCGCAGCCGGCGCCCGATGGCGCCGCGACAGGGAGTGACCCGCGATGAGCGAGAGCAAGGCCAAGGTAATCGAACGCAATCGCGCCCCAAGGGTGCAGATCGCCTATGACGTGGAACATTACGGCAGCCCAACCACCATCGAACTGCCCTTCGTCATGGGGGTGATGGCGGATCTGGCGGGCAAATCCTCCTCGCGCGAGGCACAAAAGCCGCCCGCCGAGCGGGCCTTTGTCGAGGTGGACGCCGGCCGCTTTCCCGCCTTCATGGAGGCGCTGTCGCCCCGCGTCACCGCCCGCATCCCCAACCGCCTGCCCGGCAAGGAAGGCGAGGACGCCGGCGAAGAGGAAATGTTCGTGGACCTGACCTTTCGCAACATGGGCGATTTCGCCCCCGACCGCATCGCCGAACAGATCCCCGATCTGGCCGAGCTGCTGAAGATGCGCCGCAAGCTGGAAGAGCTGCTGAGCTATATGGATGGCAAGGCCAGCGCGGAAAAGCGCATCGCCCAACTGCTGAACGACGAACCGCTGCTGGCCCGCGTCGCCGAACAGGCGCTTACCCCCGGCAGCGACGGGACGGAGGGTTGAGCCATGGCCGAACAGGAACTCAAGGGCACCGAAGCCGCGCCCGAAGCCGAAGCCGTCGATCTGGACGAATTCGGCACGCTTCTGGAAAAGGACTTTCGCGTCAAGGAACAGGACGACAGCGCCAAGCTGCGCGAACTGGTCGCGAACCTTGCGCTGGCCGCCCGTGAAAAGGCCGGCAGCGCGACAATATCCGGCAATGCCGTGCGCTCGATCAAGTCGCTGATCGCCGGCATAGACGAGTTGCTGACCACGCAGATGAACGAGGTGCTGCACGCCCCCGAGATCCGCCGGATGGAGGGCAGTTGGCGCGGCCTGCATTATCTGGTGAACAACACCGAAACCGACACGATGCTCAAGATCCGGGTGCTGAACATCACCAAGGACGATCTTGCCGACCAGCTTGAGGATTTCGAAGGGCAGATGTGGGACCAGTCGCCCATGTTCCGCAAGCTCTATACCGAAGAATACTCCAGCTTCGGCGGCGCGCCCTTTGGCAGCATCATCGGGGACTACGAATTCAGCCATCATCCCCGCGACGTGGGGCTGTTGCGCAACCTGTCGGGGATCTGCGCCTCGGCACACGCCCCCTTCGTGGCGGCGGCCTCGCCCCGGCTGTTTCGCATGGAAAGCTGGCAGGAACTGCCCAATCCACAGGATCTGAAGATGGTCACCTCGTCACCCGATTACGCGGCCTGGCAAAGCCTGCGCGAAAGCGAGGATGCGCGCTATATCGGCCTGACCCTGCCGCGCGTGCTGGCGCGCCTGCCCTATGGACCGGACACCATTCCGGTCAAGGGTTTCGACTTCCGCGAGGAAATCGACGGCAAGCACGACCACTACGTCTGGATGAACGCCGCCTTCCCGATGGGGGTGAACATCAACCGCAGCCATAAACTTTACGGCTGGGGCAGCCAGATCCGCGGCGTGGAATCGGGTGGCGCCGTCACCAACCTGCCCGTCCATACCTTTCCCAGCGACGATGGCTCGGTCGTGATGAAATGCCCGACCGAGATCGCCATCGACGACCGGCGCGAACACGAACTGGCCAAGCTGGGCCTGATGCCGATCCTGCACCGCAAGAACACCGATGTCGCGGCCTTCCTTGGCGCGCAGACATTGCAGGATTGCGAGGCCCGCGCCGGCCGGCTGGTCGATCCCGACGCGCAGGCCAATGAACGGCTGTCGGCGAACCTGCCCTATCTGCTGCCGGTCTGCCGCTTTGCCCATTACCTCAAGGCCATCGCGCGCGACAAGATCGGCACCTTCAAGGAACGCGCCGACATGGAGGTCTGGCTGTCGGAATGGATCAACCGCTACGTTCTGGCCAATACCGCCATGGCCGATGACAAGGCCAAGGCCAAGCGCCCGCTGGCCAAGGCCGAGGTGCAGGTGGACAGCGTCGAGGGCCGGCCGGGCTATTACGCCGCCCGTTTCTATCTGCGCCCGCATTACCAGCTTGAAGGCATCAACGCCTCGCTTCGGCTGGTTTCGGAACTGCCCTCGGTCAAGGGGCCGTGACGCGCTTTGCCGGGGGCAGCAGCGCCCCCGGCACCGGGCCGGCGGGCGTGCGCGCCGCGTCCGGCCCCTGACGCGGCCCCGACGGGCCACGCCATGTCTGAAACCCGGCTTGCGGAACAGGCCGAACAGGGAGATGTGAGATGGCTTTCACCGGATACCTCAAGATCGACGGCATCGACGGCGAATCGCGCCGGGCCGAACACGAAGGCGAAATCGACATCTGGGGCGCGGACCTGAAAGCCGAGCAGAAAAGCTCGGCCGCGACGGGGTCGGGCCGGGTGCGCGGGCGGGCGACCGTCAGCGACCTGACGCTTTACAAATGGTATGACGCCGCCTCGCCCTATCTTGCGCTGGCCTGCATGCAGGGCAAGGCCTTTCCCGAAATCGTCTTTGTCGCGCGCAAGGATTCGGGCGACGCGCATCTGGACTATCTGACGATCACCATGACCAACTGCCTCATCTCGTCCTATTCGATGACCCAGAACACGCCGGCGCCGGAAACCGACACCATCGGGGAACAGGTCGGCATTTCGTTCGAAAAGATCGCCATCAAATATGTCGTGCAGGCCGACGACCACTCCAAGGGCGACGAGCATGAGGTCGAATATGACCTGATGGCGGCCAAGTGACGGCAGAATGCGCACAGGATCGTCATGGCCAGCCCCCCTCCCGACCGCCCCCGGACCTCGGTGCCCTCTCAGGCCCGGCGCGAGGACGTGCAGCCCAGCCTGTGGGACCGGCTGGTCGACGACCTGCCCGCGCTTTCGGCCGAGATCGCCCGGCGCGAAGCCACGCTGACCGCCCGGCACGGCACCGCGCGATTGCAGGCGCTGCTGTCGGGTGAGGGGCGCGACGGGCTGGACCCGGACGAGGCGCGCGACCTGGCGGCGCTGGCGCAATTGCAGGCCCGGCACGCCACCTTGCGCGAACGCGGCATTCTGGTCACCCCCGATATCCTGCGCGAGGCGGTCCGCCGCGACATCGAGGATCTGTTCGGCATCGAACGGCTGGAGGTGCGCTATCTTCTGACCCCGTCCGAGCGCCGCGCCGCACCCCCCGGTATCGCCGGCGGCGCCGAGGACCCGGCCGAGATGCTCGCCGATTTTCCCAATGTCCGGGCCTCGGTGCTGAATTACGGCGTGCCCGCCTTTGCCGGGCGGCGTGCCGGCGATTTCGATCACGAGGCGCTGGCACGCGAATTGCGCGAGGTGCTGGCGGTGTTCGAACCGCGCCTGCGCCGCGACACGATCCGCGTCACGGTCGAGCCGGGCACCCGCGTGGGCTTGCGCGTGCGCATCGAGGGGCTGTTGCTCATGGCACCGGCCCCCGAACGGCTGCGGCTGCTGACCACCATCGACCTTGATACCGGCGTCGCCGCAACCGTGCTGGAGGAGGGCTGATGGATCGCGCCTTCCTTGCCGCATATGAGGCCGAGCTGGAACATATCCGGGTGCTGGCCGGCGAATTCGCCGCGCTGCATCCGAACGTGGCCCGCAACCTGTCGCTGGATGCCGTCCCCTGCCCCGACCCCTATGTCGAACGGCTGCTGGAAGGCGTGGCCTTCATGGCCGCCCGCACCCGCATGAAGGTCGAGGCCGAGGGCCAGCGTTTCACCGCCGGGGTGCTGGAGGCGCTGTGGCCCGATCTGGCCGCGCCGGGGCCGGCCATGGGCATCGGCGTGCTGCTGCCCGGTCCTCAGGTGCAGGCCATGGCGGGCGGGCATGCCGTGCCGCGCGGCAGCCGCTTTACCGCCGCCGTGCACGAGGGGCTCTCGACCCGTGCCACCTATACCACCGCGCAAGAGGTGACCCTGTGGCCGATCGCGCTTCAGGCGGCGGATTATCTGCCCGGCCGCGGCGCATTGGCGGCAGCCGGCCTGTCCGCGCCCCGGGCCGAGGCGGCGATACGGATAAGCCTGCATGCCACTGGTCCGGCCGCGCTGTCGGCGCTGGCACTGGACCGGCTGGACCTGTGCTTTGCCGGCAGCCCCCGCGCAGCGCCGCTGTTCGACGCGGTCTTTGGCGGTGGGCTTGGGGCATTGGCGCGTCCCGCCCGGCCCGGCGCGACCGCCCGCACCATCGCCCCGCCCACCATGGTCGGCACCGATGACGACGAGGGGCTGACCCCGCGCCTGCGCCGCAGTTTCGAAGGTTTCCGACTGCTGCGCGACTATTTCCTCATGCCCGAGCGTTTCCACTATCTGCGGCTGAACGGGTTGGCCTTGGCCGTCCGGGAATGTGGCGAAGGCATGGCGCTGGAGCTTGCGGTGCCCCTGCCGCGCCCCGAACCGCTGCTGGAGGGACTGGGACGGGACGATTTCCGGCTGTTCGCCACGCCGCTGGTCAACCTGTTCGAAAAGGAATGCAATTTCGTCGAACTCGATGCACGCGCCACGGCGCACCCGGTTCACCCCGACCGCGCCCGCACCCGTGACTTCGAAATCTATCGCCTGATCCGCGTCGCCGATGCCGACCGCGAGGGCGAGGATGGGCAGCTTTGCCCCGTCCACGCGCCTCAGGCGCCACGCCACGCCGGTCCGGTCTGGTGGGCCGAGCGCCGCCCCCGCCGTCCCGCCACCGACGAAATCCGGCGCGGTCAGATGCGCAGCTCTTATGCGGGGCATGATCTGTGGATCTCGGTCTCGCGCGCGGGCGACCGGATGCCGCATCGGCTGGACATCCGCGCGCTTTGCACCAATCGCGACCTGCCGATCCTGGACGATACGCCCCGCCTGACGCCCGAGGGCGGCGAGCCGGTGATGCGCGTCGACCTGATCGGCCCGATGCGCCGGCCGCAGCCCGCGCTGGCCGGCGCGCCGCCAATGGCCGGACAAAGCGGCGCGGCGGGACGCGACGATCTGACCTGGCGGCTGGTGGCGCAGCTTGCCTCGGGCTATCTGTCGCTGGCCGAGGCGGGAACCGACGGGGCACCGCTTTGCGCGCTGCTGGCACTTTACGCCGATCGCGGCGATCCGCGGCTGGCCCGCCACGCCCGCGCCGTCGCCGCCGTCTCAAGCCGCCCGGTGGTCGAGCGGCTGGACCTGCCCGGCCCCCTTGCCTTCGGGCGCGGCACCGAGATCACGCTGGACATCGACGAGGCCCCGCTTGCGGGGGCCAGCCGGCTGCTTTTGCCGGCGCTGCTTGACCGGCTGTTCGCCCGCCATGCCTCGATCAACGCTTTCGTGCGCACCCGCACCCGCCTTGTCCAGAAACAGGAGGAGATGTCATGGCCGATGCGACCCGGCCTGCGCGCCCGGATCTGACGCGGGGGGCAAGCGATAACCCGCCGCTCCCCCCCGGCATCGAGGCATTCGAGCTGATGCGACGGCTGGAATCGCCCGCGCACCGCTTTGGTGATGCCGGCGGCGCCGGGCAGGAACCCGCGCGGCTGGGGCAAGAGATCCGGCTGGGCCCCGCCGCGCGCGAGGTGGCGCGCTTCAGCCCGGCCGAAAACGGGACGCCTGCCCACATTGCGTTGGAAATCACCGGGCTGTTCGGACCCGAAGGCCCGATGCCGCTGCATCTCAGCCGCCGCATCATGGAGCGCATGTCCGAACGGTGGTTTGCCGGCGGCAGCTTGCCCGAACCCGGCGCGGATCGCGCTTTTCTGGAGTTCTGCAACCTGCTGCAACACCGGATGATGGCGCTGTACTATCGCGCCTTTGCCGATGCGCAGCCCGCAGTCGCCGCCGATCATGGCCGGGAAGGCCGGCTAAGCGGCATGGTCGCCGCGCTGGCGGGGCTTGGCCTGCCCGGCACCGCCGAGGCGATGGACGATCCCGCGCTGGCCCTGCGCCATGCCACCGGGCTTGCCAGCCAGATCCGTGGCCCCGAACGGCTGGCCGCGATGCTGTCGGACCTTTTGGCCGCGCCGGTGCGGGTGGTCGAATTCGCGCCGCATTGGCAGGACATCCCCAAGGCGCTGGCCAGCCGTCTTGGCCGCGCCCATGTGGGGCTGGGCCGCGGGGCGATGCCGGGTCCGCGAGTCTATCAGCCGCAGGCCCGGGCCGAGATCGTCGTCGGCCCGCTGACCCTTTCGCAATACCGCGCGCTGATCGGGCACGAAGCCCCGGCAAGGGCAGCACTGCGCCGCCTGCTGCGCTTTGTCATGGGCGAAGAGATCGGCTTCGACCTGCGGCTGGTTCTGGCCGCGCCCGAGGTTCCGGCAGCCACGCTGGGATCGGGCGTGGCGCTGGGTCGGACCGGCTGGCTTGCGGACAGGACCGCACGCAACCGCGACGATCTGGTTCTGCCGCTTGATGAAAGGCAGGCCGCCTGATGACCCTGCGCCTCACCCTCCTGTCCAGCCCGGTGCCGCAGTCCCAGACCGAATTGCGGCTGGACGCGGGCCGGGCGGTGCTGGGACGCGAGCCGGGTTGCGACTGGCTGATCGAGGACCCCGAGATGTTCGTCTCGCGCCGCCATTGCATTGTCGAGGCGACAAGCGACGGCTGGACCGTGACCGACACCAGTTCGGGCGGCGTGTTCATCGACGGCGCGGCCGAGCCGCTGGGATCGGGACGCGGCACCGCCCTGCGCGACGGGATGCGGTTGCGGCTTGGCGATGTGGTCCTGAGCGTCGGGCTCGGGCCCGGGGCGCAGTCAGGGGCGCAGATGGGGGCACCGCCTGCCGATCAGGGCATCGGGCTGGACGCGTTTTTTGCCACGGGCGAGCCTGCCGCGCCGCCTCCGCCACGCCCGTCCGACCTGCCCGAACCCTTTGAGCGGACGACCGGTCGGTTCGCCACGCCGCAGCCGCCTGCGCCGCCTGCGGGTTTCGACGACCCGTTCACGCTGGACCCGCTGCCCGCCGCGCCGTCTGCCGCGCCGCCCGGTCCGGTCCCGCAGGGCAACGATTGGGACTGGGGACCGACAGGCGTGACCGCGCCGGATCGCCTGCCGCAAAACACCCCAGCTAATCCCCTCGCCCCGCCGATTGCCGATCAGCCCACGCCCGACCCGCAGTCGGTGGCCGTCCCGCGATCGTCTCCCCCGCAGTCGTCGCCCGATGCTGCCGCCGCCTTTCTGCGCGGCGCCGGGCTGGAGCCGGCCGACTGTGACGAACCGGACCTTGAGGCGCTAGGCCGGCGCTATCGGATGCTGGCGCTGGGGCTTGTCGCATTGCTGCGCGCGCGTGCCGAGGAAAAGGGATCGCTGCGCGTCGCCCGCACCACCCTGGGCGCGGCACAGGTCAACCCACTGAAATTCCTGGCCATGCCCGACGAGCAGGTCGGGGCGCTGATCGCCGCGCGCGGGGCGGGCTATCTGGACCCCGACGACGCCATCGCCGAGGCGTTCCGCGATCTGGCCGACCACCGGATGCGGAGCTGGCAGGGGTTGCAGGCCGCGCTGCGCCGCATGATCGACCGTTTCTCACCCCAGGAAATCGAGGCGGAGCTGGCCGATGCCGGACTGTTGCGCGCCTTGCTGGCCGGCGGGCGCTCGGCGCTGCTGTGGGATGCCTATGCCGCCCGCTGGGCCGAAATCGCCCGCGCCGCCGAGGACCGCTTTCTGGGCGAGGTCGGCGCCGAATTCCGCGATGCCTATGAAACTTCTGACAGGAGCGAGCCATGACAAGCATCTTTCCCCACATTACACGCCGGGCCACGCTGGCCGGGCTTGGAACGCTGGCACTGACGGCGGCCTGCGGGGGGCCGCAGGGGCCGGGGGTGGTCAATCTGGCCATGTCGGCCTCGGCCGGGGTCAATCCCGGCCCCGATGGCAGCGACCGGCCGCTGACCCTGCAAATCCTGCAATTGCGGGGCACGGCAGGGTTCGACGCGGCCGATACGCTGGCACTGCAAGACCCCGCGGCGGCGCTTGGGGCCGATCTGGTCAAGGCCGAGACGGTCACGCTGGCCCCCGGCGGCACGGCGCAAAAGGCGCTGGTGCTTGATCCCTCGACGACGGCCGTGGCGGTGGTTGCGGGCTATCGCAGCCCCGCCGGCAAGACCACCCGCGCCAAGGCCGCCGTGTCGCCCACTGCGACGACCAGCTTTACCGTTACCGCAGGGCCGGGCGGCATCGTTCTGGCACCAGCCTGAAGGGAAAGCGCATGACCGAAGGCAGCCGCGTCGTCTGGTCCGAGGGCCTGTTCCTGCGCCCGCAGCATTTCCAGCAGCAGGACCGCCATGTCGCCACCCAGCTTCGCGCCTTGCTGCGCGCATGGCCGCAACAGGCGTGGGGTTTTGTCACGCTGCGGCTGGACCCTGCGGCGCTGGAGGCCGGCCAGATCGGCATTGCCGAGGCCGAGGGGTTGTTCCCGGACGGCACCGCCTTTCGCATCCCGGCCGATGCCGCGGCACCACCCCCGGTTTCGGTCAGCCGGGCCACGCCCGCGGGCGCGGTTTTGCTGGGCGTGGCCCCCCGCCAACCCGGCGCGGCGGCGATCGACCCCGCCCATGCCGAGCCGGGCGGCGCACGCTGGCGCGGCGAATGGACCAGCCTGCACGACGAAATCCGTGGGGGCGCCGAACCGGCCGAAGTCGAAATCGCGCGGCTTTCGATCCGTCTGTTCCTGCCGGGCGAGGCGACGCAGGGTGCAGTTACCCTGCCGCTTGCGGGGATCGAGGGGCTGGCCGCCGACGGCCGTGTCGCGCTGACCGAGGGCTGGCTGCCCCCGGCCCTGACGCTGGGGGCCGCGCCATGGTATGGCGGATTGCTGAAGGAACTGGTCACCGGGCTTGACCGTATCATCGAGGCGCAGGGCAGTATGGTGCTGGGGGGCGCCGGCCGCTCGGTCGAAAACCTGCTGATCCTGGAACTGGCCAACGCTGCCCGGCCAAGGCTGCAACATATGCTGGCGCAGGACCTTGCCCACCCCTCCCAGCTTTTCGCGGAACTGGCCGGGCTGGCCGGGCAGATGGCCACCTATGGCTCATCGACCCGGCGTCTGTCGCCGATGCCCGATTACGACCATGCCGACCCGCAGCCGGGCTTTGCCGCGCTGGCGGATGTGCTGCGCTCGCTGATCCTGTCCCTGCGCCATGTCGAGCCGAAATCCCGCGCCCTGCCGGTGGCCCGCCACGCCCAGAACGTCTGGAAGGTGCGGATCGACAATCCCGAGATCCTGCAAAACAGCCGCATCGTGTTGCGTATCGGCTCGGACATGTCGGACGAGGGGCTGATGCAACTGTTCACCCGGCAGGTCACCGTGGGCGCGGCGGACGAGTTCGAGACGCTCTGGACCTCGCGCCTGCCCGGCATCCCCCTGCGGCCGCTGCATTCGCAGCCGCGCGAGATCCCCTATGACGGCGACCGGCTGTGCCTTGAGCTTGACCGCAAGTCAGAGCACTGGGGCCGCCTGCAATCCTCGCCCGGGTTTGTGCTGGGGGTGTCCGGCAAGTTGGACCGGGAACCCGAAATCGACTGCTACGCGGTCAGCAGATAGGGGCGGGCGATGGGCGGCGATCCAAACGATCCCTTCGGCCTAGGCGACCCCGGACGCACCCGGATCCGCCCGCTGGGCGCGGGTCGGCCGCAGCCGTCGCAACCCCCGCCCGACCACGCCCCCGAAGTGGTGCGCCCGGACTGGCAAGCACCCCCCGGGGCCGCGCTCTCCGACCCCGCGCCGCATGCTCGACGGGGGCGCGCGCATCCCAATCCGCTGGTCGCGGCCCATGCCACGCTGCTGGAGCTTGCCCCCGAACTGGAGCGCGCCAATCCCCCCGCCCGCCCCGAGGCGCTGCGGGCACGGCTGCAATCGGTGCTGATCGAGGGGCGCGACACCTCGGTCGCCGCGGGCGTGCCGCTAAGCCGGGCCGATCAGGGCGCATGGTTCGTCGCGGCGCTGCTGGACGACCTTGCGCTGAACACCCCATGGGGCGGGCAAAGCGACTGGCCGCGCCAGCCACTGGTGACGCAGATGACCGGAGAGGTCGATGCCGGCACCCGCTTTTTCGACCGGCTGGATGCGCTGATGCGCAACCCGATGGCCGAGCGTGACCTGCTGGAGCTGGCCTGGCTGTGCCTTTGTCTGGGCTTTCGCGGCAAATACCGCGTGCAGGGCGGCGCGGGGGAAGGCGCGCTGGTGGCGCTGCGCGCCCAGATCGCCCGGCTGCTGCGCGACCCGGAACGCAACGCCGCGCCGCTTTCCCCGCATGGCGCGGGGGTGATCGCGCCCGACACGCCGCGCCGTTTCGCGGTGCCGTTGTGGACGCTGTGGCTGGGGGCACTTGGCCTGATCCTTGCGATCCATACCGGGCTTTCCGTGCATCTGTCGGGCAGGGCGGAAAGCCTGTTCACGCAGGCTGCCGGTCTGCCGCCGCCTGACCGCGCGGCGATCTTCCGTCCCGTGCGCCAATCCGTCGAGGCGCCGCCCGAACTGCCGGCCACGGTGATCGACCCCTTGCTGCCGGCCTTTGAGACCGCCCTGCCCGCCGCCCTGCGCCCGGCGATGAAGGGGCGCGAGACCTCGGGTCTGGTCGTGCTGGTGGTGCAGGCCAGCGATCCCGAGGTGTTCCGCTCGGCCAAGGCCAGCCTGAACCCGGTTTACGAACCGCTGGTCGACACCATCGGCAAGACCGTCGTCGCCAACGCGCATCGCATCGGCGCGGTCGCGGTCAGCGGCCATACCGACAACGTGCCGGTGCAGGCGCGCAATCCCTTTGCCTCGAACCAGGGGCTGTCCGAGGCGCGCGCCGAAACCGTGGCAAAGGCCCTCGCGGCCGCGGGCGTCCCCGCCGAGCTTATCAGCGCCGAGGGCCGCGCCGACACCCAGCCGGTGGCCGACAACGCCACCCGCGACGGCCGCGCCCAGAACCGCCGGATCGAGATCCGCATCGAAAAGAGGCAATAGATGCGTATGATCAAGACCATATTCCGGTTTTTCCTGTCGCGCGGGTTCTGGACGTTCGTCGGGCTGGCGCTGCTGGCGGCGGCGATCTGGTTCTATGGTCCGCTGATCTCGGTCGGCGAGGCGGCACCGCTGGAAAGCCCCGAGGTCCGCGCGATCTGTCTGGGCGCCATTCTGGTCCTGTGGCTGCTGATCCTGCTGCTGGGGCAGATGCGCGCCGCGCGGCGCAACCGCATGTTCGTCACCGAACTTGCCGCGCCGCAGCCCGCGCCCGAAACCCCCGATGCCGCCGCCGAGATCGGCAGCAAGTTTCACGAAATCCTCGCCACGCTGGGGCATTCGCGGCTTGGCAAGCGGCGCTTCCTGCGCGAGATGCCCTGGTATGTCATCATCGGCCCGCCCGGCACCGGCAAAACCACGGCGCTGCGCCAATCGGGGCTGAACTTTCCCATCGCGCTCAACGACGACCTCAAGGGCGTCGGCGGCACCCGGAATTGCGACTGGTTCTTTACCGAAACCGCGGTGCTGGTTGATACCGCCGGCCGCTATACCGACCAATCCAGCGAGCCGGAGCGCGACGCGGCGGAATGGGCCGGGTTCCTTGACCTGCTCAAGAAGCATCGTGGACGGCGGGCGCTGAACGGGGTGATCGTCACGCTGTCGCTGGACGAGCTTTTGGGCCCCGAGGACGCCCTGCGTCGCCATGCCCGCGAAATCCGCAAGCGCCTGACCGAGATCGCCGAGCGGCTGGAAATGCAGTTGCCCGTCTATCTTATGCTGACCAAGGCCGACCGGCTGCCGGGCTTTGAGGCATTCTTTGGCGCGCTGACCTCGCGCGAGCGGGCGCAGGTCTGGGGGGCCGCCCTGCCGGTGGACGCCCTGCCCGAGCCCGAGGCGATCACCCGCGAACTCCGCAGCCTCGCCGCGGTGCTGGAGGGGCGGCTGGAGGGGCGGCTGGCCGAGGATGCCGACCTGCCGCAACGCGCCGCCATCTTTCGTTTTCCAGCCGAGTTCGAGCGGCTGGAGCCACCCCTGCGGCTGCTGATCGACACGGCCTTCGGCGAAAGCCGCTATGAACAGGCGCCATGGCTACGCGGGTTTTACCTGACCTCGGCCACGCAAGAAGGCTCGCCCCTCGACCGGATGCTAAGCGGAATGGCGGCGGGGTTTGGCCTTGCGCCAGCGCCGATGCAGCATCGCGCCATGGGCGAGCGGCGGTCGTTTTTCCTGCACGACCTGCTGGCCCGAGTGATCTTTGGCGAGGCGGGACTGGCGCTTTTCGATCCGCGCGCCGAGGAACGCCGGACATGGCTGTGGCGTGGTTCGGCCGCAGTGGCGGCACTGCTGGTGCTGTTGGCTGGTCTGGGCTTTCTGTTCAACACCATGCGCCAGTCCGGTGCGGTCGCGGATCAGCAGAGGCTGCTGGCCGATCTGTCGGGGCGATTGGCCAATGCCGCCTCGCGTCAGGCCCCGACCGAACCCTTGGACATGCCCGTTGCCCTTGACGCAATGACCGAGATCGAGGCGGCGCAGACACCGCTGCCGGGCGGCGCGCTGGCACTGATCGGCCCCTCGGCCGCGGCCGAGATCGAGGGCGCGGCCCGGCTTGCGCAGGAACGCGGGCTGCGCAACCTTTTGGAACCGCGCATGGTCGCCTTTCTTGAGGCGACGATGTGGCGGCAGATCCGCGACCCGGATTTTCTGCTGGGCGCGCTGAAAGCCTATCAGATGCTGACCGGGCTTGGTCCCTATGACCGGGCGTGGCTGGCGGAATGGTGGCAAGAGGTGCTGCCCCGGTTTGCCGCCGAAACCCCCTTTCCGACCGAGGCCGCCCGCGTCTGGCAACTGGCCGCGCTGGAACGGCTGGGCCATGACGAAACCCGCATCACCGCCGACCCGCAACTGGTCGAGGCCGCCTTGCAGGCGATCTGCACCGTGCCATTGTCCGTGCGCACCTATCGCGCGCTGATGTCCGAACCCGAAATCGCCGCCCTGCCCGACTGGGTCCCGGCGGAACATGCCGGGCCCTTGGCCGGGCAGGTGCTGACCCGCCTGTCGGGTCAGACGTTGCGGCAGGGCATTCCGGGTGCGTTCACATGGCAAGGCTTTCACGCCACGGTCCTGCCGCTGCTGCCCGGCATGGCCGAGGCGGCGTTGAACGACCGCAAGGTCTTTGCCGGGGGTTGCGCGGAAAGCGCCGATGCCTCGGCCGGTTCGCTGCAAGCCGACATGATGAAGCTTTACCAGGACGATTTCATCACCGCGTGGGAAGGGTTTCTGCGCGATGTGCGGCTGGCCCCGATCCCCGACCTTGCCACAGCCACGGCGAACCTCAAGGACCTTGCCAGCCCCGACAGCACGCTCAAGCGGCTGCTGAACGCCGTGGTTGCCGAAACCGACCTGACCCGCGCACCCGAACAGGGCGACAGCCCCGAGGTCAATCCGGGCGTGCTGAAGAAGGTGGCCGGCAAGCTGGGCCTTGGCGCCGCCGCCAAGATCGGCACCAAGGTCGCCGCCGTCGCGCGCAGGCCGGGCGAGGCCGAGCCGCCTGCCCCCGGGGCCGAAATCGCCCGGCATTTCGCGCCGCTCAAGGCCATCGTGGCCGAGGTTGACGGCAAGCCACCGTTGCTACTGGACGCCGAGACCGCGCTTGGCGCCCTGTCGAAAGAGCTTTTGACCGTGCAGGCCAGCCCCGATCCGCAAGCGGCGCTGCTGTCTCGGGGCGGGCTGCCGCAGTTGACCGGCGACCTGCGCAATGTCGCCGCGACCCTGCCCGATCCGGTGAACGCATGGCTGGGCGCCATCGCCGGCGACACGATCAGCGTCACGCGCGAGGCGATTCTGGCGCAATTGAACGCGCGCTGGCGGGCGGATGTGCTGCCCTTCTGCCGCACGGCGACGGGCGGGCGCTATCCCTTTGTCGCGGATTCGGCCATCGACGTGACGGTCAGCGATTTCCAGCAGCTTTTCGGACCGGGCGGGCGTTTCGACACCTTTACCAACGAAACGCTGGCACCCTATGTGGACACCAGCGCGCGACCTTGGCGCTGGCGGGCGGATCTGGGTCTGGACGCCCGCACGCTGACCCCGTTCGAGCAGGCCCGGTCGATCCGCGACGCGCTGTTTCCGGGCGGCGCCGGTCCGGTGATGGCCTTCACGCTGGAGCCCAAGGACCTGACCCCCAACGCCGCGCGGGTAACGCTGAACGTGGACGGGCAAAACCTGGTCTATTTCAACGCCGCCGCCCGGCCGATACCGATGACATGGCCCGGCAAGGATGGCACCAACCTGATCTCGCTCAGCTTCATGCCAGTCGATGGCTCGGGCGAGGCGATCAGCACCGAAACCGGCGCATGGGCATGGCTGCGGATGATCCGCAAGGCTGGCCTGTCCCGCTCGGCCCAGCCCGAGGTGTTCGGCCTGCGACTGGCCATCGGCCCCTATGCCGCCAGTTTCGAGCTGCGCGCGGCCTCGGTCGAAAATCCCTTCGATCTCAGCATGTTCGGCGCGTTCCGATGCCCGGAGGCCTTTTGAGCCCGCAGGCAGGCTTTTGGGGAAAACTGCCCGGTCGCGGGGATTTCGTCGGCCGCGGCCTGCCCGACGCCTTTCGCAGCCGCTGGGATCGCTGGGCCGCCGCGCATCTGGCAGGGCGCGAGGGTTGGCCCGAAGGTGGGCTGCGCCTGCGCATCGCCTCGGGCGGGCGGGCGGCGGTGGGGCTGGTGCTGCCCGGCCGCGATGCCGTGGGCCGGCACTTTCCGCTGGCGCTGTTCCTGCTTGCCGATACCCTGCCCGACCCGGTCGCGCTGGAGCCGTGGTGCGAGACCGCGCTGCAATCCGCCGCCGAAGCCGATCCCGACGCGCTGTGGCAGGCGCTGACCGCCCTGCCCGTCCCCGCCGGGGCGATGCAGGCACCGCCGTTGCTGTTGTGGCGGCGCGGCCAGCCGGCACTGATGGCCGATGCCGGCGCGCCGGGGCCTGCGCTTGCTGCGATCTTCAGTTCAGGTTGACCTTGGAGCCCTTGACCGAGGTTTCGCCCGAGGCCGTCACGTCGATCTTGCCCGAGCCCTTGATCATGATGTCCTTGCCCTCGATGGTGATGGTGCCGTCTTTTTTCAGCACGATGGCCGCCGATCCGCAGGTGAGCGAGATCGAATCCGCCGCCAGGATGGCCAGCGCCGCGCCCACATCCAGCGCCATCTTGCCGCCGACCTTGTGCAATTCGTCCACGCCGACGGTGGTGGCGCGCTTGCCGGTCACGTCCAGCGCGCAATCGCCGCCGATCTTCTCGGTGCGGTTGCCGCCGGCCGAATGGTCGCGATTGCCGTTGACCTGCACCGTCTCGTTCCCCGTCACAGAGGTGGTCCGGTTGCCCCCCACCGTCCAGCCGTCGTCCGAGGCGATCGCGTGGTTTTGCCCGGCCTGCACCGTTACGGCCCGCGCGCCAACGATGGTGTTGGTCTGCGCCGCGCCGACATTGCGCGTCTCGGTCGCGGCCACGCTGTCCACCCGTGCCGCCTTGACGGTGATGGTCTGAACGCCGCCGACGGTCTGGCTGTGCGCCCCGTCGATGGCCTCTGACGAACTGGCGGCGACATGGATCGTTTCGGTCGCGCCCACATCCAGACTGCGATGGCCGCCGACCTTTTCGGTATCGTCCACGCCGATGCTGACCTGACGGTTCGCCACGACCGAGGTGAACTTGTCGTTTCCCACGCTTTCACGGCGGTCGTTGCCGACGGACTGGGTGGCGTCATTGGCCACGTCCTCGATCCAGTCATGGCCGATGCGGCGGGTTTCGTCGTTCTTGATAAGCTCGTTGTGATCCTTTTGCGCCTGAAACCAGACCTCTTCCGCGCCGGCCTTGTCCTCAAATCGCAGCTCGTTCCAGCCACCCCCGCCGGGCGAGCTGTTGGATTTCCAGCCCGACTGGGTGGCATTGCCGGGCAAGGCATAGGGCGGCACCTGCTCGGCGTTATAGACCCGGCCTGTGACGATGGGCCGGTCGGGATCGCCGTCAAGGAAATCCACGATGACCTCCTGCCCGATACGGGGGATCTGGATAAAGCCCCAGCCCGCCCCGGCCCAAGCCTGGCTGACGCGCACGAAGCAACTGGAATGGGCATCGCGCCGGCCCTTGCGGTCCCAGAAGAACTGCACCTTTACCCGCGCGTGTTCGTCGGTATAGATCTCGGCCCCCGCCGGCCCGACCACCACGGCGGTCTGCGGCCCGCGCATCGGTCGGCGTGCCGTGCGGCGTTCGGGGCGAAAAGGGATGCGCGCGGGTGCACAGACCAGCCGGACATGATAGCCCAAGGGATCGCGCCCTTCTTGCCCCGCACGCTGGCCGGCGCGGACCTGATCGTCCCACATGCGATAGCTGGCGCCAAGCACCAGATGGCGGTCGTTTTCAGCCTCGCGTGGGAAACCGGTCAGGGTAAAGGTGCATCCCGGCACCAGGGGCCGGGCGGTGCCCTCGGCCACGACCCGCTCGAAGGCGGCCTGCGCCTCTTGCAGCCGGATGCCGGCCAGATGCTCGCCCCGCCCCAGATCGACATGGCGGCCGGGGTAAAGATAGGCTTCGCGCCGGTCGCCGGCATGGCCTGCGGGCTGGCTGGCCGTCGCCATCAGGTCCGACGACGGTTTCAGGAAATCGTAATCGGTCTGCGCAAAGGCCCCGATCCGCACCGAGGCGCGCGGCACCCAGCCGGTCAGGTAATCGCCTTCGCGCGGGGCATTGGGACTGTCGGGTTCATAGGCGATCTCCGAAGCCCCGGGCGCGGGTTTCATCGCCGCATTGGCATCGGCCAGCACGGTGACATGACCGTCCTGCGCGTGCCGGAAGAAATAGAATATCCCCTCTTCCTCCATCAGCCGCTGCAGAAAGGCGAGGTCGCTTTCCTCGAACTGGACGCAGTAGTCGCGGGGCGGGTAGCTGCCCTCCAGCCGCTTGTCCAGCACCACGTCGGGATAGGCGCGCAGCACCTCTTCGATGATGTCGGGCACCGATTGGTTCTGGAAGATTCGGTTGTCGGTGGCCAGACCGGCAAACCACAGCGCCGGGCGCAAGAGCAGCCGGTAAAAGGCGAAGTCGTCGCGGATCTCGGTCAGGCCGAATTCGGCAACATGACCGTCGAAGTGCCGCGGCTCGCTGTCCTCGGGGCCTTTGACCTGAATGGTGGCGCGGGTGCCCAGCACCTCGGCGGCCTTCAGATCCAGCGTCTTGGCCGAACAGCGCAGCTCAAAGGCGAAGGGGGTCGAGATTTCCTCCTCGCCCTCCATGCGTTCGAAGGTGACGGGCTCGCCGATGGCGGGGATGGTGACGGTGATCTCGCGGGCGGATGACATGCTGACCTCCTGCCTCCGGGGCGCGGGGGGTGATGCCGCCGGATATCGGTTCAAGTATGCCGCAAGCCGGGCGGATTGGCGAATGATTACAGCACCTGCGGACAGGCAAGGCCCGCCAGCAAGCGCCGGGCCGACAGCGGATTCAACGGCCGCTCGAACCCCATCTCCAGAAACAGCCGCGCGTTCTGGGTGCGCAGGTCGATCAGGAAACGCCGCCCTCCGTCGCGCTCGCGCAGCCGCAGGGGTCCCAGCAGACGCATGAGCCCCCAGGGACCGGGCTGCTGCAACCGCGCCGCACCCTCGGGCGTGGCAAAGCTGACCTCGACCCCGGCAGCGGGATCGGCGCCCGGCCAATCCAGCACCACCGCATCGCCCGCCGCACCAACCGGCCCGCCCTGGCCGCCGACAAGCAGCGTGGCGCGGCCCCGTTCGGCCAACGCCGCGGCCGAGATCTGCAGCCCCGGCGCCAGAGCCGCCCCCGCCGTCAGCGCGCGCTGCAAGAACGCGGCGCTGTCGGGGCTGAGCCCGGCAAAGCGCGCCTCGGGTTTCCAGCGCCATGGCTCCGCTTCGCGGTCCAGAAGATCGGCGGCCCGCGCCGCCAGAAAGCGGTCCACCGCCCCGCCCGGCCCGATCAGCGCGGCAATCGCGGCCGGATCGGCATCAGGCCCCTCGGCAAAGGGAAAGCGACCGGCCAGCGCAGGGGCGCAAAGCGGCAGCACCTCGGTCTGCCATGCGCGGGTCAGCGGGTTGGTCAGGTCGCTGGCCTCAGCCGCGCCGCTTTCGGCCAGCGTATCCTCGACCAACCTGCCGATCAGCGGCGGCGCATCGCGCAAGGCCCGGATCGAGCGCGCCCGGGCCTGCACGCTCAGCAACCGGCGCTGCGCATCCGCCGCATCCGCGTCCATCGCGCCCAATGCCACGTTCAGCTCGGCAAACAGCGCGGCGATCTGCGCGATCCGGCCGCTTTCGACATATTGGATCTCGGGGCCGAAGCGCACGGCCGTGGCAAGTTGCAGGTCGTGCGGGCGGCTGCGATCCGTGCCGCCCACCTGTCGCCAGACCTCGGCGATCAGCGCCGCCAAGGGCGAATCCGGCTGCGACAACGCCCCCGAGACAAGCACCGCCCGCCGCCGATCATCAAAGGATCGCAGCCGCAAATCGCCCAGCCAGTCCTGCCAGATCTGCAATGTCGCCATCTGCAACAGCGCCATCACCCGATCGGGGCTGTCGTTTTCCGTGGCGGGCGCGTGGGGAAACAGCGCCGCACCGGCCTGCCTTGCGGATTCGACCGCCAGACCCGCACCGCGTGCCCGCGCCATTTCCCAGCCGGCAGCGGTGTAAAGCCCCGGGATCGGCCGGTCGAGCGGCAGACCCGAGCGACGCCCGGCGATATCCGCCAAACCCGGCAGCGCCTGCAACGGACGCCAAGGGGCCAGCCCCGCCGCCTCGGCCGAGCGGCGCAGTTCCAGAAAGGCGCGGTCGGGTTCGGATGCCTCGGCGGCCAGACTGCGCGCCTGCGCCAGAAGTTCGGCATCGGGCGGCGTGATCGCGGTCTGGGGACGGCGCGGCATCGCCAGCAGATGCGGCCCAAACCCGGCCAATCCGGGGTCGGCAGCGGCGCGATCCTCGGCCCAGCCGGCCAGCCAGGCGGGTTGCCAATCCGCCGCGCCCGTCAGGATCGACCAGGCGCGCAGCGTGTCATAAGCCGCCGCCGGCTCGCCTTCGCCGGCCAGCGCACGGTCGATTGCGCGCGCCAACGCCGGGGGTAAATGACGCTCGCGGGCGGCGGCCAGCGCGTCCTCTGCACGGCTCGCGGCATCGTGCCCGGTCAGCCAGCCCAATGGCCGCACCCGCACCCGCGCCATGCCCGCCGCCACCTGCGCCTGCGCCAGTTGCAGCCGGTCCAGCCGCACGCCCAGATCGGCGAACACCGCATCGCGGTCCAGCCCCGCCGCCACTGCCTGATCCTGAAACAGCCGGTCGAGTGCCCGGCCTTGCCCGGTTTCGACCCAAAGCGCCCATCCGATAGCGGCCAGAAGCCATGCCCCCGCCAGAACAGCCAGCATGCCGCCCCAACCGGCAGGCCGGCTGCGGTCCAGCCTTTGCCGCCGCGTCTCGGTCCGGGACAGGCAATCGGCCACCAGTTCGCGCACCGGATCAAGCTCTGGCCCACCGCGACGCAGCGCCTCGGCAAGGCTGGCGCCATCCATGGCGCCAAAGCCCCGCGCGGCACCTTGCCAGCCCGGCAGGGCCGGATTGGCCGCGCCGGCGTCCTGCAAAAGCAGTGCCAGCCCGGCCCGCGCCGCCTGCGCCGCCTGCGGCGGCAGGCCCGCGCGCAGCGCCTCGGTCTCGAAACGCTCCAGCAGCACCCGGGCATGGCCGGCCAATGCCGCCATATCCTCGGTCACCCAGGGCAGGCGGTCGGCATAGGCCAGCACCGGCTGGGCCAGCCGCCCGGTCGTCCCGGTCAGAGCTTCCCCTCGGCCTGCCATTTGCGCAGGGTCTCCTCGCCGACCTCGAAATGCATCGAATCCTCGCGGCTGTTATAGGCGGCACCCCAGAACCAGCCCTCTTCGTTGAAATATTCGGCCAGGATCAGCAGGCCGAACTGCGTCGCTCCATCGGCAAAGGGATCAAGCTGGCCTTCCAGCGTGATGTCGATGGCCGTGCCCCAGGAGTGGTTCGAGATCGACCGCGTCGAGCCCCGGATCAGCCGCGCGCAAAGCCCCCCCGCCGTACCCAGCTTGGCGTGAATGTCGGGGTCGCTTTCCCGCAGCCGTTCCAGCACCCGCGCCAGACTGTCCAGCGCGGGCCTGAGCATGGTCACGGTGATCGGCCCGACCTTGCGGGTCTCGATCAGCGCCTTCAGCCGGGCGTCCGTCACCGGCTGGCAATCGGTGTTGTAGCTGTCGCGCGGCGGGCCAAGGATCGCCAGCATGGTCGCATTACGCGGCTGGGTGATGCCCTTGTTAAAGCGCGACTTCGCCAGCCGCATCTGCTCGGTCAGGGCCTCGGTTTCGGGCGGGCTCTCAAAATCCTCGCCGCCCAGATCGGAGGGCGGCGCAAACTGGGGCGGGGGCGCAACCGGGGCGCGATTTGCGATCAGACTCAGATCGTCGCGCAGTTGCGCCAGATCGGCACGCAGACCCTGACGTTCCACCAGCGCCTCGGCCAGCGCCTCGCGCAGCACCGCCAGTTCCGCCTCTTGCCGGGACAGGCGCAGCTCGGTCGCCTGATCGGCGCTGTCCAGAAACCAGGTCGTGACCGCAAAGGCGATGGCGCCGATAACCACCCCGATCGCCACGATGATCGGCGCGGCCAGCATGCCGGCCCGCTGCGGAGCACGCCCCGCCCGTCCGGGCGAAAGGCTGCGCGCGGGCGGGGCGGTCGGCGGGATGGGACGGCGGCCCATCCTAGCCCGGCCCGATATCGACCACGATGACCGAGACATTGTCCGGCCCCCCGCCCGCCAGCGCCTGTTGCAAAAGCCGGGCACAGGCGGCATCGGCGGGGGTGCCGGCCGCAGCCAGAGCCATGCCGGGCCGGGTCGCCTGCAACGTCTCGGCCAGCGCGGGATCGGTCAGCACATGCGTCAGCCCGTCCGAACACAGCAGCAAGCGATCCCCGGCCGCCAGATCCAGCGCGGCGAATTCCGGCACCGCCCCCGCCCCCACGGCGCGGGTGACGATATTCGCCTGCGGGTGATCGCGCGCCGCCTCGGGGGCCAGCCGACCGGCGTCCACCAGTTCCTGCACCAGCGAATGATCGCGCGTCAGCCCCGCCAGCCGGCCATCGCGCAGCAGATAGGCGCGCGCGTCCCCCGCCCATGCCAGCGTCAGCCGCCCGCGCCGGATGACCGCCGCGACGGCGGTGGCGCCGATCACCGCGCCCTCGCTTTGGCCCCGCGCCGCGATCAGCGCATCCGCCGCCGCAAAGCGCGCGGTCAGGGCGGCCATGGGTTCTTCGCTGTCGGCGAGGGTTTCCAGCGCATCGATCACCCGATCCGCGGCATAGCCGCCCAGCAGGTGCCCGCCCATTCCATCGGCCACCGCCCAGACCTGTCCCGAGGGATCGACCAGTATCGCATCCTCGTTCTGGTCGCGGATGGCGCCGCGATGGGTCAGCCCCGCCCCCCTGACGGAAAGGCCGCGCCGGGTCGTCGGTCCGCTCACTGGGTGATCCTTTGCAGGCAAGAGAGCCTCACTAGGAATATTCGCGCAAGAATTGAAAACAACTCTAGTTTAGCGTAAAACAATCTTACAGGGATGCAGTTTTTTACGGTGATTCCAATGCTGCGGACTGGCCTAGCCATATTGTCCGGCATTTGCCTTCTGGTCGGTTCCGCCCAGGGACAAGAGCTGACCGAAGACCAGATCCTGCAACGCTTCGACGCGCAGCGCGAGATGTATCGCGCCACCGTGCAGGGCCAGAAGACGCGCGGGCTGGATATGGTCACCGTCACCCAGGGCGGCGAGCCGTCCACGACCGAACCCACCTCCGACACGACGGCAGGCACTGTGGTCTTTGGCGAGTTCGCGCCTGAGCTTCAGGTCAATATCGCCGTCCGTTTCGCCTTCGATTCCGCTACCATCACGCCGGACCAGCACCCGCTGCTGGAAAAGATGTGCGGAGCCATGCGGCAGTCGGACGTCGATCTGTTCCGTATCGTCGGCCATACCGACGCCAAGGGCAGCGACAGTTATAACGAAAACCTTTCCAAGCTGCGCGCCGAAGAGGTGCGCCGCTGGCTGATCCAGGATTGCGGCATCGCCGCCACCCGGCTGGAGGCGCTTGGCATGGGCAAACGCTTCCTGGCCAATCCCGCCGATCCGGCGGCGGCCGAAAACCGCCGGGTCGAGTTTCAGGCATTGAGTTGACAGACCAAGGCGCCGCCCAAGACGGCGCCACTTATACATATGACCAAAATGCGTCCGACGACCTGACGAAACAGGGCGACATCCATGTCGCCGCATTGCGCGGGGGAGGCAAGACAAGTGACACTTGCAAGACGCGGCATTCGCCTGCCATGCCCGGCAGCCTCGGTCATGGCGTTTACTGCCCTTGCCATGCTGGCTCTGCCTGCCGGACCCGCGCGGACCCAGACCGCAAGCCAGATCACCCAGGACAGCTATCAGCCGCCGATGCAGCGGCTGTCCGGCGCGGTGGTGTTCAGCGGCTCGCCGGGACTGGCGGCACCGCAGGGCGCGGACCGCCTGTCGATCCAGCTTGCCGATGTCCGGGTCGAAGGCGCGCTGCCGGGCAACGAAGCCGAGATCGCGTCGCTGCGCCAGCGCCTGATCGGCAAGCGGATCGCCGTGTCCGAGATTTTCGCCGCCGCCTCGGATCTGGAGGCCGCCTATGTGCGCAACGGTTATGTGTTGTCGCGGGTGGTGATCCCGGCCCAGACGCTGGAGGACGGCGGCGCGTTGCGCCTGACCATCGTCAGCGGCTTTGTCGAAAAGATCGACACCAGCGCCGCACCCCCTGCCCTGCGCGCCCGTCTGGATGCCATGACCGCGCCGCTGATCGACCGCCCGACGCTGCGGCTGCCCGATATCGAGCGGCGGCTTTTGCTGGCGGGCGACATGTTCGGCGTCGCGCTGGGGTCGGCGCTTTCCACCGGCGCGCGGCCCGGCGGCACGGTCATCATCCTGAATCCGCAATTCCGCTCGGTCACCGGGTTCGTGGGGCTGGACAACAGCTTCTCGTCCGAACTGGGGCGCTGGAACCTTAGCGCCGGGGTCGAGCTGAACAACCAGCTCGGCCGGGGCGAGGTGTTCTATCTGCGGGCCTCGGGGCATCCGCAACTGGGCGACGAAGGCTATCTCAGCGACCGGCCGCAACTGCGCACCCTTGCCGGGGGGGCGGTCTTTCCGCTGGGGAATGACGGGTTGACCTTTGGCGTCGAGGCCGCCAACTCCAAAACCGGGCCCGACAGCGGCGCGGTGGCCACGGCGTCGGATTTCGACCGGCTGTCCTTGCGGCTGTTCTATCCGGTGGTGCGATCGGTCAAGCGCAATATCTCGGTCACCGGGGCGCTGGATCTGCAACGCGATCGGCAGGATCTGGAAACCAGCGTCGGCGATTTCGGGCTTTACAAGGATCGCACCCGCGTCCTGCGCCTGACGGGCGAAGGGAACTGGCAGCTTTCGGACAACAGCGCGCTGCGCATGGCGGCGGTCCTGTCCGTCGGGCTGAACGCCCTGGGTGCACGCACCGCCGCCGACGCCACCCCCGCCATGCCCCTGTCGCGCGATGGCGCGGATGCGGATTTCCACAAGCTGGAACTGTCATTTCGCTATGACCGCGACTTTCATCGGGACTGGAGCCTCGCGCTGTCGGGGCAGGCGCAAAGCGCATTCGGCGATCCGCTTTTGTCCAGCGAACAATTCGGCATCGCCTCGACCGAGGGGCTGTCGGCCTTTGACCTGGGCAGCCTGTCGGGCGATTCCGGCTGGTTCGTGCGCGGCGAGGTGGCGCGACATTTCCCCACGCAAGGGCTGGGCCATCCGGTGGTGGTCAGCCCCTATGTCTTTGCCGCCGTTGGCGCGGTCAATCTGGAAAACCCTTCGGCCGACGAGGCCGCGCGGACCAAGGCCACATCCTTCGGCATAGGTGTCGATCTGCGGCTGATCCGCGACCCCAGCTATTCCTCGGCGCTCGTCAGGTTCGAATATGGCAAAGGAAGCAGGGACGATGGGCAGGAAGACCCCGAGCGTTTCACGATCATCAGCTCGTATCGCTTCTAGTTCCGGGCGCAGGCTTTGGGCGGCGCTATTGCTGTGCAGCGCACTTGTGCCCGGCCCGCTGGCGGCGCAAACCCTGCCCCATGGCCCGAACGTGGTCGGCGGCAGCGCCAGCGTCAGCACGCCGCGCCCCGGCGCGATGCGCGTGGATCAGCGCAGCAACCGTGCCATCATCGACTGGAGCAGTTTCAGCATCGGCGCGGGCGGCTCGGTCCGGGTGCATCAACCGGGACGCGAGGCGGCACTGCTGAACCGGGTGACCGGCAACAGCCCGACCCGCATCGACGGCTTTCTGGGCGCGAACGGTCAGGTTTTCGTCGTCAACCGCAACGGCATCGTCGTCGGACGCGAGGGGCGCATCGCCACGGCGGGTTTCGTTGGATCGACCCTGGACATCTCGAACAAGGATTTCACCGCAGGCCGGCTGCGTTTTTCCGGCGACCAGCCGGGCAGCGTCGAGAATCGCGGGCAAATCGACATCATTCCGGGCGGCTATGCCGCGCTTTTGGGCGGGCGGGTCGCCAACAGCGGCGCGATCCGCGTGCCCTTGGGCACGGTGGGGCTGGGTGCCGGGCAGCGCGTGGTGCTGAACCTTTCGGGCAACAACTTCCTGTCGGTGGCCCTGCCCCCCGCCGAGGATGGCAAGACCATGGCGCTGATTGAACAGCATGGCCGGATCTCGGCCGACGGCGGCTCGATCGAGATCAAGGCGGCGACGGCACGGCATGCCGCGCGCCACGCCATCAACCTGTCCGGCGTGACCGAGGCGCGGACGGTATCGGGACGCTCGGGCCGGGTGGTGCTGGGCGGCGGCGACGGCGGCCGGGTGCGCGTCGCGGGCCGGGTCGATGTCAGCGGCGGCCGGAGCACCGCCGCCCCGGTCAGCGCCCAGCGTCCAGCCGCACGGCCAGAGCGCGGCGGCGAAATCACCATCACCGGCGCCCACATCGCGCTGGTCGGGGCCACGCTGGATGCCAGCGGCACCGGCGGCGGCGGGCTGATCCGCATTGGCGGCGATTACCGCGGCGGCGGCACTCTGCCCCATGCGCGGCGCACCACTCTGGACGCCGGAACGCGGCTTGTCGCCGATGGGATCGGCCATGCCGATGGCGGGCGGATCATCGTCTGGTCGGATGCCTATACGCATTTTTCCGGCGGCGTCTCGGTCCGGGGTGGCGCGCACGGCGGCAACGGCGGCTTTACCGAGATCTCCAGCCACGGTGCGCTGGCGATCCGCAGTTCCGACGTGCGCGTCTCGGCCCCACGCGGCCAAGCGGGAACGGCGCTGTTCGACCCGCAGAACCTGCGCATCGTCGATCCCGAGACCTATAACGGCGATGATCCCACGCATGTTCTGGTCACGGATATCTACGACATGCTGCTGGACGCGGGGCATTACATCATCTCGACCGAGGGCGAAGGCGGCGACGTCGGAAATCTGGTCGTCGATACGCCGATGACCCTGTCCTTCGTCAGCGGCGCGGAAAGCCATCTGGACCTGCGGGCCGACAACAACCTGACGGTCAACGACCCGATAAGCTGGGGCGGACCGGGCCAGTTGTCGCTGACAGCCGGGGCCGGTATCGCCACCTTAGGCACGCTGAGTTGGAGCGGGGCCACGGCCCTGAACCTGACGGCGGGCGAAAGCATCGCGCTAGGTGCGCCGGTCCAAGGATCGGCCGGGATGCTGAACCTGCAAGCGCCGTTGATCACCGCCAGCAGCGGCGTCGCCGTGGACGGTTTCCGCCTGAACGGGCCATCGCAATGGCAGCAGAACAGCGCCACGCTGCCCGGCTTTTCGGCCCGCGATTTCGGCATCTCGCCGGAAGCCGGTTTCCTGCGCGTCCGCGGCGGCGCGGGCACGACCGCAAACCGCTATGTCGTCACCGATATCTATGGGCTTCAGGGCGTCGGCTCGGCGGGCTATGAAGGGGCGCATTACGCCCTGGGCGCCAATATCGCGGCGGCAGGCACCGCCGAATGGAACCTGGGGGCCGGTTTCCGGCCCATCGGCACGCGCGGCACGCCGTTCTCGGGCAGTCTCGACGGTGCCGGGGCGGCTGGCCGCTACGCGATCTCGGGGCTGACGCAAACCCCGACCTCTGGCCCGGGCGGGCTGTTCGGCTTTATCGCCGGCGCCACGATCCGCAACCTGCGCCTGCTGGGCATCGACCTTGACGCCGGGCAAAGCTTTGCGCCCGTCGCCGGCGGTCTGGTCGGCGAAACGCTGGCAGGCGAAACCCCGAACGTGATCGCCAATGTTCTGGTGACGGGTCGGATCGAGGCCGCAATGGGCGACGATTCGGTCAGCAGCGCCAGCTTCGGCGGCATCGCCGGCATGTTTGGCAATGGCCGCATCGTCAATTCGCAATCGCGCGTCACGCTGGCATTCTCGGGCGGGGCGGATGGGCCGGGAGATGTGATTTTCGCAGGGGGCCTTATCGGTCAGTCGCTGGGCGGGACCACGATCACCGGCAGCCGCTATGCCGGCAATATCCAGTCCAGCTTTGATGGGTCCGAAGATAACTTTGAAGGCGACGCCCCCTTTTCGCGCATGGGCGGACTGGCCGGGCTGACGCAAGAGGGCGACAGGATCGTCGATTCGACCGCCAGCCCCCAGATCACCCAGACCGGCGGCGGAAACTGGTTCATCGGCGGGCTGGTGGGCGAAAATGCGGCGGTGCTGACACGTGTTTCGACGACAGGCCCCATCACCCTGACGCAGGGCGTGCCCGAGGGGACCCGCCTGCTGGGCGTGGGCGGTCTGGCAGGCACGAACAGCGGCACGGTGTCGGACGCGCACAGCGATGTGGTCATGGATATCGACACGGCGGGATACCTGCGGGCGGGCGGGCTGCTGGGCATCAACCAGGGCACGGTCCGCATCGCCTATGACTTGGGTGACATGGACATTACCCTGTCCGGCCTGCCGGATGGTGCCAGCATTGCCGAGATCGGCGGGCTGATCGGATATAACACCGGCCAGATCCGCGACGCCTTTGCCCGCAACGCCATCGGGATCTCGGGTCGTGCGACGGTGGCGGCGGGCGGGCTGGTGGGTTGGAACGTGGGCGGGATCATTCGCGCCCGTGCTTCGGGCAGTCTGGGGGCGGTGCTGAACGGCCCGGGCGGGCCAGAGGCTCCGCGCTCGGCCCTTGGCGGGATGGTGGGCTGGAACGACGGCAGCATCGCCGATGCCTATTCGCTGGCACCCGTGACCTATTCCGGCAACCTTCCCGCCACGATCGGGGGGCTGGTCGGATCGAACACCGGCAATGTCGCCCGGACCTATGCGGCGGGCGAGATCGCAACCACCGCGCCGGCAACCCTGCTGCGCACCGGCGGGCTGGTCGGCGCCAATGACGAAGGCGAAGGCCCGGGCACCGTCACCGTCTCTTTCTGGGACCGGCAGGCGACCGGGCAAACGGCATCCGCCGGCGGCACCGGCCTGACCACGGCGCAACTGCGTGACACGGCGGGCTTTATGGGCCGGGCCACGGGGTGGAACTTCGCCTCGGTCTGGGCACCGGGCGGCGGGGGCGTCTATCCGCGGCTTTACAGCATCGACCCGGTGCTTTGGGCCGAACCCACCCCGCTGACCGTCACCTATGGCGATGCCCTGCCCACGCCGACCGGCACGGTCCACGGGCTGGGGCGTTATGTCTTTGGCGACCGGCCCACGGTCTCGGGGATATTCAGCCTGCCTGCGGGTGCGCGCAATGCCGGAACCTATGCCATCCGGACCGCAGGCACGGTCACTTCGCCGGGGGGGACCAGCTATCGCATCGTCGCCTCGCCGGCCAGCCTGACCATCAACCGGGCCCTGCTGACCCTCTCGGCCGATGACCTGACCAAGATCTATGGCGAACGGTGGCTGTTTTCGACCAGCGATGCCAGCGTGGCCGGGTTGCGCTATGCCGACCGGCTGACGGCCGTGGAGTTGGCCAGTGCCGGGGCCGGGGCGGGTGCGTGGGTCAGCGGCTCTCCCTATGTCATCAGTGCCAGCGGAGCGCGGATCGGCGGCTTGGGCGGTGACGTGACCGGCAATTATATCATCAGCTATGCCGATGGCGCGCTGGACGTCGTGCCGCGCAGCATCACCATCGGTGCGCGCGACAGTCTGGCCCGTTTCGGCACCGCGCCGCTGCTAGATTGGCAGTTGACCGGCGGAAGTCTGGCCGAGGGGGACCGGATCACCGGGGTCCTGCTGTCCAGCGCCGGCACCCGGACCAGTCCGCCCGGCAGCTATGGCATCGCCGCCTCGGACGCACGGATGCTGAATGGGGCACAGGCGAATTATGCCATTACCTATGCCCTCGGAACCTTGCAGATCGTCAACCCCGCCGCGCCCCGGGGCATCCCGATCCCGCAGAACACGCTGCCGGGAACGGCACTGCCCAACCCGACTGATGGCCCCCTGCCCTTTGGCACCACCCGGCTGGCCGGGACGGCCTCGGTGCTGCCGGGCAGGGCGCCTCCGGTCACGTCCGGGCCGCAGGATGACGGGCTTACCCGGCTGGCCGCGCTGTCGGACGAGGTTTCGCAGATGATCGACGCCTGCAGCCAGAACGAGGGCCAGGCCGAGGATATGCTGGCCTGCCTGTCGCGGGCGCTGGATCGCTATTCCAGCGCGCTGGACGAACTGTCGGCGGACCTGCCGCCCTCGATGCAGACAGTCTCGGCCATCCTGCGGCAAGCCAGCACGGACATCGGCGCGGCGCGCAGCCGGGCGATGGACCGGCTTGCCAGCGCCGGAACCGAGGCCGAGCGTCGCGCAATCCGCCGGGATGCCCTGCGCGAGGCCAGTCAGGTGATGTCCAGCGCCAAGGCCGAGATCGTGAAGCAGATCGAATTGCTGCGGGTCGAAGAACCCGAGCTTGCCCGCGCCCATGCCCGGCAGGAGGAACTGATCCTTGCCACGGTCGAAAAAGCCGATGCCACACTGGTCCGTGCGGTCGGGCTTTAACCCCGCCGCCCTGCTGGGCGCGCTGATCTGCGGCCTGCTGGCACTGCTGTTGGCCGCACAGGCTGCGGCCGCGCCCCGGGTGGCGCTGGTGCTGGGCAACGCCGCCTACAGCAACGTGCCGGCGCTGGACAATCCCGTCAACGATGCCGAGGACATGACCGCGGCCCTGCGGGATCTGGGGTTTCAGGTGATCCTTGGCCTCGACGGCGATCAGGGGCAGATGCGGGCGCTGATCGACCAGTTCGGCAAGGCGGCCGAAACCGCCGACGTGGCGCTGTTCTATTACGCCGGCCATGCCTTTCAGGTCTCGGACCAGAACTATCTGGTGCCGCGGGATTTCCGGGCGGACAGTCTTGATCGGGCGACCGCGCGGACCGTGGCGCTGAACGAGGCGCTGGGGGCGATGGCAAAGGCTCCGGGGGTCAAGATCGTGCTGCTGGACGCCTGTGGCGACAACCCGCTGCAACTGTCCGGCAGCGGCAGCGGGCTGGCCCGCATCGGCAGCCCGGCCGATTTCCTGATCGCCTATGCCACCCAGCCGGGCGCGGTCGCCTTTGACGGTGCCGGGCGCAACGGCACCTTTACCGAAGCCCTGCTCAGCCATATCCACACCCCGGCGCAGGACATAGGCGAGATGATGATCGCGGTGCGCAAGGATGTGATGGCGCGAACCGGCGGGCAGCAGATCCCATGGGATGCCTCGGCGCTGACCCGCAGGTTCCGATTTGCCGACGGGCCGCCCACGGCCTCGCCCGAGACGCTGTTCTATCAGGTCTCTGTCCGCGCCGCCGATCCGGCGCTGCTGCGGCTGTATCTGCAGCGGTATCCCAACGGCAGCCATGTCGGAGAGGTGCTGGCGCTGTTGTCGCAGGACCCGGCGCGCTCGGGTCAGGCACGGCGCAGCATGGGACCGGACGCGGATGGCGCGGCCGGCGAGCAGCTTTGGGATCTGGCACGACGCAGCCGTCTGACGCCGCTGTTTGAAAACTATATCCGCACCTATCCCGACGGGCCGCATATCGACGAGGCGCGACGGATGCTGGCCGAACTGTCCAGCGATGCCGATCCCGGCCCCGCCCGGCGCTGCGAACTGCTGGCAACCCACCCGCGCGACGGGACCGAGACGACTCCGGGCGTGTCCTACGAGCTGCTGGCGCAGAACGCCGTCGAGGCGATGCGGTCCTGTGCGGAGGCAAGTCGCCTTCACCCCCGGCAGGCGAAATACGTCGCACTGCTGGCGCGTGCAACCGCAGCGGCCGGTCTGCGGGCGGATGCGGTCGCGCTGTATATTCAGGCAGCCGAGCGCGGCGACCTGCGCGCCATGGTCAGCCTGGCGCTGCTGAAGGAAACCGGCGACGGTGTCGCCACCGATCCCGCCGGCGCCCTTGCGCTTTACGAAAAAGCCGCCGCCGCCGGCAGCGCCGATGCGGCCATCAACCTGTCGGTGACGCTTTTGGACAGCCCCCGCCCCAAGGATCAGGAACGTGCGATCACGCTGATGCAACAGGCCTCGCAGGCGGGATCGCCGATTGCCACCTTCAACCTTGGCGTTCTGGCGCAAGAGGGTCGTTTCGGCGATCCGGGCGATGCGCGGACGCTGTTCGAACGCGCCGCACGCGAGGGCGAGCCGCGCGGTCACCGCGCCGCCGCCGTGCTGCTGGACGAGGGGCGCGGCATCCCCCGCGATGCTTCGCGCGCGGCGGTGCAACTGCTGCTGGGCGTCGCCTCGGATGACGGCAGCCTGTTGCATGAGCTGACGGAACAGAGCGAAAACTGGACCCCCGAAACGCTAAGCGCGCTGCAACGCCGTCTGGCGCGCGTGGGGCTGTATCAGGGTCCCACGGATGGAACGCCCGGCCCAGAGCTGGGTCAGGCGCTGGAGCTTTGGCGCAATGGCGGCCTCAGCGCCGCAGCCCTGTCGGGCTGATGGCGGGAAAAGCGGGCGGATGGCCATTTTCAGCCTTGGCGGCGCGATAGAGATTTACGGCGACCTTCCGGGGTTTGTACCGCTGCCCCTTCGCGATCTTGCGCCAGGCGTCCAGCGTAGCCTGGTCGCGCCAGCATTCGAAGATATTTACGCGCTCGGGATCGCCCGCATCCGCGCTTATGGAGAAATCGATACAGCCATCATACGCCCTCGCGCGCCCGACCATGCCCCTGAAGGCCTCCACGGTGCTGTCCCGCTTGTCGGCGTCGGTGCGGGTATAGCCGGCTATGATGATCATGGGTTTCCTCCTTCGGGCTGGTCCCTTGTCTGCCTTGCATGGTTTGGGATGGTGAGCCGCATGGATCGCCGGTTCGCAGTCGGAACGTCAGGCCCCCTTCACGTATCCCAGACCTTCAACGATCTTTCCGTCCCGAACGCGCATGATATTGACCCCTCGCACCCGGTCTGCCGGGCTCTTGCCCCACCGAAGCTGCCAGCGGATGATCCCACGGTCCTCGCTGTGCCAGATTTCCTCTGCTTCGAAGACAAGGCTCGCCGAGGATGCGATCCCCTTCCAGAAATCGAGGCAGGCTTCGCGCCCCTCATAGCGCGCGCCATCCGGTGCCGGCGTCGTATTTTCAAGAACGCAGCCCTCGCCGATCAGGTCGTCCAGATCTTCCGGCCGATGCTTTTCGAACGCATTATGGAAACGGTTGATAATTTCGCGGGTGGTTTCGCTATCGGTATTCATCCTCTCACCTCCTGAGATTCTGGCCCGGAAAGACCTTTCGGCCTTTTCCGGTAAGCCGTCAGCCGCGCCGCGCCGCCTCGATTGCGGCCACGTCGATTTTCTTCATATCCATCATCGCCTCGAACGCGCGTTTTGCTTCATCGCCGCCGGCCGCCATCGCCGTGGTCAGGACGCGTGGCGTGATCTGCCAGGAGACGCCCCATTTGTCCTTGCACCAGCCGCACGCACTTTCCTGACCACCATTGCCGACAATGGCGTTCCAGTAACGATCCGTCTCCTCCTGGTCGTCCGTGGCGATCTGGAACGAGAAGGCCTCGTTGTGCCTGAACATGGGTCCGCCATTGAGGCCGATGCAGGGGATACCGGCGACGATGAAATCGACCGTCAGCACGTCGCCCGCCTTGCCCGAGGGATAGTCGCTCGGAGCGCGGTGGACGGCTTGCACCGAACTGTCGGGAAATGTCTCCGCATAGAAGCGGGCTGCAGCCTCGGCGTCATTGTCGTACCAGAGGCATATGGTGTTCTTGGCAATCGCCATTGCTTTTCCTTTCGGTATCTAAGCCGGGCTCGACCCGATTCCCACGCATTCACCCAGCGCCATCCTGCGCGGGTCCGTTGCCGGTAAGGGGTCGCAAGCAAGCACCAGCTACTGGTTGATCTCGGGCTCGACGAGCTTCGCGAGCTTGCGCAGGGAGTCCTGCCAGCCAAGATAGCAGGCTTCGGCGGGAATCACATCCGGCACACCCTGCTGTTCGATGTTTATCTCGGTGCCGACCGACACGGCCTTCAGGCTGACCGTGACCTTCATCTCGCCCGGCATGTTGGGGTCATCAAACCTGTCAGTGTAGACGAGGCGCTCACCTGGGACGAGTTCCAGATAGGTGCCGCCGAAAGAACTGCTGTGGCCCGTGGTGAAGTTGCGGAACGACATCCGGTGATGGCCACCGACTTTCGCGTCCAGCTCATGGACGGTGCAGAGAAACCCGTATGGCGGAAGCCAGCTCGCAACCGCATCCGGTTCGAGGAACGCGCGGTAGAGTTTTTCGGGCTTGGCCGCGATGACGCGGTGCAGACGGATCGTACTGGGCATAATACCCTCCCTTTTTTCCGTTGATCATGTTTCAGCGCGGTCGTTCGACCGCACCTGGCGAAGCGGCATGGAGCATATGTTCAGTCACCACGTCCGCCTTGGTTCCTGACAGGTGCTCATCAATCGACACCGGGAATGTGTGACAAGAAAGCATACCTGTCCCTTACCTTGGATATTCCAGCTGCATGGCGACCACATCGGCGGTGCGCGCTCCGTAGCGCGCCGAGATCGCGTCGAGTGCGTGGTCAAGTTCATCGGCCGGCCTTCGTTGGGTCGATGCCGACAGGCGCAGGACTTCCAGCCCGTCCACATCTGACCGATCAGGAACGACGCGCACGCCGTTCCGACTCTCCACTGCGCCCGCCAAGGCGGCGTAAGTCGTCACATTCGACCGATAGGTTCGCGACCACGCGTCGGTCACCAAGGCAAGCGACACCTCGTCCATGCCCGGCTCAAGACGGAAGCCGAGTTCTTCCCGGTCCCAGAAGGCAAGCCTGTTGGCAAGCACGGTCAACGCAAACGGACGGGTGAACCTGAACGCGCCGCTTGCATGTCGCGCATCCCATTGCGCAACGCCGAGGTCGCGCGCCACCGCCTCTGCCTTGGCCCGGCCGGCGATCGCCCCAATCAGCGTCAGCATCATCGGCATGGAGGCGGTGATGCCCGTTGTCGTCGTCACACCATTGTCCGTGACCATCCGCCGGTCCGCCACGTATTCGATCGTCGGGCTGTGCCTCAGCATCTGGTCGAGATAATACCAATGCGTCGTCGCACGCCTGCCGTCCAGCAGCCCCGCCGCCGCAGCGACCTTGGCGCCCGCGCAGACGGCGATGACCGTCGCCCCCTTTTCCACCTGGCTCCTGAGCCAGCCGATTGCGGCCGGGTCGTCATCGCGGCTCATGGCGGGCACGATCACATAATCCGCCCCTTGCGGATGCGTCGCATCGAATACCGCGATGGTCGCGTCTGGCTCGACGGTAAGCGCGGGATAGAGCCGCACCGGCCCCGGAGCGGTCGCCAGCAGCAGCACATCGGCCACGTCGGCGCGGCGCAGTCCCCGCGCATCGTCTCGCATAAATACATCAAAAGCGAGCGTAGCGTATTCTTCCTTGTTGCCGGACCTATGGCTTGAACAGTTATCCGCGCGCTTCGGCTTCGGCGTGGCCGGCCAGTCTTGCATGTAGGTCAACACGCCGCAGGGTGGATTTCGGACCCTGCATGACCGCACGGCCGCGTTCCAACACCAGGAATTCGTCGCCCAGATCCCAGGCGAAATCGAAATACTGCTCGACCAGTATGATGGCCATGTCGCCCCGGTCGCGTAAATCCGAGATTACACGGCCGATCTGGGTGATGATATTGGGCTGGATGCCCTCGGTTGGTTCATCCAGCAACAGCATACGAGGCCGGGTGATCAGAGCCCGGGCGATGGCAAGTTGCTGTTGCTGCCCTCCGGACAGATCGCCACCACGCCGATGCGCCATCTCGGCCAGAACCGGGAAGCTGTCGAATATCTCATCCGGGATACGGCGCTCGGTGCGGGGCAGACAGGCAAAACCCGTCTGCAGGTTTTCCCGCACGGTCAGCATCGGAAAGATCGCCCGACCTTGTGGGACATATCCAACCCCCAGCCGGGCCATCTGCTGCGCCGTCACCCGGCCCAGTTCCCGGCCACCGAAGCTGATCTGCCCGCCGCTGCGCGGATGCCGCCCGGCCAGCAGGTTCATCAGCGAGGTCTTGCCCACGCCATTATTACCCATGACACAGGTGACGGCGCCGGGCCGGGCGGCGATGTCAATGCCATGCAAGATCTGGCTGCCGCCGTAATGCAAGGTCAGATTCGTTGCATTCAGCATCTCTAGCGCCCCAAATAGACGTCGATCACGTCAGGATTGCGTGTGACACGGTCCAGCGATCCTTCGGCCAGAACCGATCCCTGGTGCAGCACCGTCACCTTGCAGTTCAGGCGACGCACGAAGTCCATGTCATGTTCGACCACGACCACGGCGCGCGTCTGCGCCAGACGACACAGCAGCGCCGTGGTCTGTTCGCGCTCGGCCAGCGTCATTCCGGCGGCCGGTTCATCGACCAGCAGCAAACGTGGCTCCTGCGCCAGCAGCATACCGATTTCCAGCCATTGCTTCTGGCCATGACTCAGTTCGCCCGCCTTGCGGTCGATCTGGTCGGCAAGGCCCAGTTCGGCGGCCAGTTCGACCACCCGTGCCTCTGATGCGTTAGACGGCCGCCAACCCAGCACCGCGAAAGGGTTGCGGTTCGCCTTCAGTGCCAAGGTCAGATTGTCTGCGACGCTCTGGTCCTCGAATACCGTGGGGCGCTGAAACTTGCGGCCGATACCTGCCCGCGCAATCTGCGCCTCGTTCAACTTCAAAAGCGAACGGGACCGGTCGCCCCACAGTATTTCGCCCTGATCGGGGCGGGTCTTGCCGGTGACGATATCCATGAACGTAGTCTTGCCCGCGCCATTCGGGCCGATCACCGCACGCAATTCCGCCGGGCCAATAGAGAAGGACAGGTTGTTGATCGCCCGGAACCCATCGAAACTGACCGATACGCCCGAAACTTCCAGAAGCGCGCTCATGCCTTGGCCTCTTGTTCCTGCAACGCGCCCTGATCGGGGCCAAGGTCGCGTCCATTGCGGCGTGGCGGGCGCAGACCGGCAAGCCAATCGAAGATGCCCGAAATGCCCCTGGGTGCGAACAGCGTCACCAACACGAAGGACAGGCCAAGTGCTACCTGCCACCAGTCGACCCATCTGACCACATAGCCTGGCAGCGCCAGATCCGGCGCACGCCCGCCGGTAAACCAGCTTGACAACAGCGACACCGCAACCGCTCCGATCATCGCGCCATACAGTCGGCCACGCCCGCCGATGGCCACCCAGACCGCCAGATAGATAGAGGCGATGGGCATCAACTCGGCCGGGTTGATGATCCCGGCCTGCGGGTAATACAGCGCGCCGGCAACGGCAGTGATCATTGCGGCAAGGGTAAAGATGACCAGCTTGAATCCCTCGACCGGGTAGCCAAGAAAGCGCACACGCGTCTCATCGTCACGGATCGCGCGGATGACGCTGCCGAACTTGCCGCTGACCACCCATGCCGCCAGCACATAGAGCAACGCCAACGCAAAGGCCGAAGCCCAGAGAAACCAGACTGACAGCGTCGCCTGTGATACGCCTTCCAGTCCCGGGATGTTCTGCAATCCCGACAGCCCGTTATTGCCCCGGAACCCACTGTCGTTCTGAAACAACCACAGCGCCAGCGCCAGCGTCATGGCCTGCGTCAGAATCGACAGGTAAACCCCGTTCACCCTCGACCGGAAGGCCAGCCAGCCGAACACCAGCGCCAGCAATCCTGGTACCGCGACGACAAGGATCAGTTGCAGGGGCAGGCTGTGGGCAAAGGACCAGACCAAGGGCAGATCGGATGAGCCGACCACCCCGAAAATCTGGTTGGCAACAGCCTCTTGCAGTTCCTGTGCAGTGGGCGGGATCGGGTTTTGCGCCAGCGACGTGGCAACGATGGCCTCGGTCCGGGCATACATCAGCCACTGCCCGACCATATAGCCGCCAAGCGCGAAAAACGCCATCTGCCCCAGCGACAGGATCCCGACATAGCCCCAGACCAGATCCATGGCGACGGCGGCCAGCGCCAGGCACAGCGTCTTGCCAAGGATCTTAACGGTCGAGGTCGGGATCGCGCCGTTGCCATAGGCTTGCGACATCAGGGTGACAGCAGCGGTGAAGACTGCCAACACCGCCAGCACGATCAGGACCGAAGGATTGCGCAGGATGAAGGGCTTGCGGGACATGTCACGCCTCTGCAGCACGGCCACGCATCGGGATGATCCCGCGCGGCCGGAACTGGATGAAGATGATGATGAACAGGATCATGAAGGTTTGCGCCGCCAGCGTGTTCGACGGGTTGAAGGATTCGATCACCTTGGACAAGATGCCGATCAGCCCGGCCCCTGCCAGCGTTCCCCAGATATTGCCGACACCCCCGACCACTACGGTCATGAAGCTTTGCACGATATAGCCCTGCCCCAGTTCCGAGGTGACCTGCGCGAAAAGCCCGATGGCTACTCCTGCAATGCCCGCAATGCCGGAGCCCAGGCCGAAGGTCATCATCGCGATCCGGTCCGGGTTGATCCCCATGCTGGCCGCCATGCCGGAGTTCTGGGTGACCGCGCGGACCTCCAGCCCCAGCCTTGTGCGTTTCATGATGAACAGGAACAGGGCAAGGAACAGCAGCGCCAGCACGAAGATCGCCACCCGGATGGTCGAGATCGAGATCACGTCGTTGACCGTGATCGCCCCATCCAGCCACTCCGGCGCGGTCAGCGGCCGGGCCTGCGTGCCAAAGAGGTTCTTGGCGATCTGTTGCAGCGCGATGGACACGCCAAAGGTTGCCAGCAGTGTCTCCAGCGGGCGATGCGCCAGATGCCGGATCACCAGCCGGTACAGCACCACGCCCGCCGCAAAGGTCACGGCGAAGGCTGCGGGCAGGGCTACGACCAGCGACAGCGTACGGTCGGCGATCAGCGTCTGGGTGACATAACCGGTATAGGCACCCATCATGATGGATTCGCCATGCGCCATGTTGATGACCCGCATCACCCCAAAGGTAATGGCCAGCCCGATGGCGGCAAGAAAATAGATCGAGGCCAACGACAGCGCATCAAGGCCAAGGTCGATCCCCCGCAGTACCGTCAGCCGCATTTGCGCGCGGGTTTGGGCGGCGCGGGCAGCCTCGGTCACCTCGGGGCTTGGCTCGGTATAGACGTCAAAGAAACGATGGGCGTCGATGGCGGCCTCCGCTTCGACCATTGAGGCGGCGGGTGGCAGGGTTCCGGCAGCCTCCAACGCCTCATAGGCCCGGTCGCGGGCTTCGGGATCGGACAAGTCCGCCACGGGCACACCACCGACCCGACCGTCGACAACATGCGCCGCAAGCGTGGTGCGCTGTTCGGTCGGGGTCAGGCGTGGCTGCAGCAACCCTTCCGAGATCATCAGCGCGATGGCAGCGCCACGGGTGAAGCCCTTATCCCCGATCCGCAACTCGCGGGCGATGTTCGCATGTTCCGGTTTATCCGACGCGGCGACGCGCCGTGTGACCAGCAACGGGTTCAGCACGGCACGGACATCAAGGCTGACATCTCCAGCCATATCCTGAATGGCGGCAACGCGGGCAGCGGGATCGCTGTCGAACTGGATCACCAACAGCTTTTCCAGCCGATCGCGCCTGGCGGCCAGCGCGGGCAGCGTTTCTGCAGGGGCATTGCGCAGCGCCTCCAGATGAGCGGCGCTGCCTGACCGCGCAATGCTGTCAAGCGCGGCGGCGCGGCGATGCGGATTGGGGTCGGCAATCTCGGCCGCAACCAGCGCCGCCTGGATCACCCCGCGCACCCCGGAATTGGGTCGCAGCATCCGGGGATCGACGCCGCTGACCGCCACACCCGTCGCCGCATCAGTCGCACCGGCCGCGCCGACGATCAGCACCCGCCCGTCATCGGTCAGGCCCAGATTGCGGCCCTCCCATGCCCGCAGCAGCGCCAGGCCTTTCGGGCCGGTTGCTGCGATCTCGGTCACCAAGGGCTCGATCGTGCGGCGAGAGGGACGCTCAATCTGGCCCAGATTATCGGCAATGATATCTGCCAGCGCCGGATCAGCCGAGGCGGGCAAGGCCGGGATCAGCAGGATCAGCACAAGAAGACAGGCCATCAGCGGGCGCGGCATGGATGATCCTTCCCTGAATGAAAAGGGCGGAACAAGCCGCCCCGGGGCCGGTGGATGGCGGTCAATAGTTCGACTGAACCTGCACACAGGTTTCGGTCTGGGTGTTCCACATCCCGCATTGCCTGCCCGGCCAGTCGGCCTCCAGCACAGCCGATTCCGGCAGAAAGTCGGTCCAGGCATCACCCGGAACCGGGTCGGTCTGGCTGACGATGTCGAACTGGCCATCGGCACGGATCTCGCCGATCAGAACTGGCTTGGTCAGGTGGTGATTGGGAAGAATCGTCGCCGTGCCCCCGGTCAGGTTCGGCACCTCAAGGCCCACGATGGCGGCCAGAACCGGATCGACATCGGTGGTGCCGGCTGCCTCGACTGCCTGCACCCACAGGTTGAAGCCTAACATCGTGGCCTCCATCGGGTCGTTGGTCACGCGAGCCTTATTGCCGATAAACTCATGCCAACCGGTGATGAATTCCTCATTCTCCGGGGTGTCTGCGCTTTGAAAGTAGTTCCAGGCAGCCAGATGGCCGACCAGATTGGCGGTATCCAGCCCCGACAGCTCCTCTTCGCCCACCGAGAAGGCGATGACCGGAATATCGTCGGCCGAAACGCCCGCCGCCGCCAGTTCCTTGTAGAAGCCGACATTTGCGTCGCCATTGATGGTGGAGACAACGCCGACCTTCTTGCCATCCGCCCCAAGCGCCACCACGTCCGAGACGATCCGCGACCAATCCGAATGGCCGAAGGGGGTGTAGTTCACAAAGATGTCGTCCGCCGCGACGCCCTTGTCCTTCAGATAGCTTTCCAGAATATTGTTCGTGGTGCGCGGATAGACGTAATCGGTGCCCAGAAGCGCCCATTTCTCGACGCCCAGTTCCTCCATCATATACTCGACCGCCGGGATCGCCTGCTGGTTCGGGGCTGCACCGGTATATATAACGTTTTTCGAGCTTTCCTCACCTTCATATTGGACTGGATAGAACATCAGCCCGTTCAGTTCCTCCAGCACCGGCAGAACGGATTTGCGGCTGACCGAGGTCCAGGCGCCAAAGATCACGTCCACATTTGACACTGTCAGCAATTCGCGGGCCTTTTCCGCAAACAGCGGCCAATCGGATGCCGGATCGACCACCACGGCCTCCAGCGGGCGGCCCAGCACGCCCCCCTTGGCATTCTGCTGCGCAACCATCATCAGGACCGTGTCCTTCAAGGTGGTTTCCGAAATCGCCATCGTTCCCGACAGGGAATGCAGCACGCCGATCTTGATCGGCTCGCCCTCTTGCGCCCATGCGCCATTGGCCAGCACCACCGCGCCGCCCAGCATCAGCATCAGCATTCTGGTAAGGTTTTTCATTGCGCCCTTTCCGCCCGAGCGGGACCGAGGTCCCTGTTGCCATTCCGCCGAGAGACATTGCCCTCGCATCTGAAAAAACCGCAAAACGGATGGGCTGGACAGGATTCGGGCAGAAAACGCGCGGCCCGTACAGGAGATGATCGGATGGCGGGCAGATAGTGCCGGACCTGCCCGCATCCTGTGCTGGATCAAGTTGAGCCGGGCTGGATCCCGCCTTGCTCGAACAGGGAGCCTGTACTCAAGCCGGTAATGCTGGTCGAGCGGCTGGCGTTGCGGGAGTGCAGGACTTGTTCGGCGGCGTGCGGCTGGACGTGGTGGCACGAATGGTGGTCTCGACCACCACCAGCACCATCGGCCAGTTCAGCATCGTGATGGTCTATGTCGGCTTCATACTGGTGGATCAGCAGTTCCTGGGCGCAAAGATGACCTTCCTGTTCCCCGATCCCACGCGCTTGGCCTGAAACCCTTTCCGGATTCTCGACGTTCTATTCCTAATCCCTACGCGCATTGCAAGGATGATACACGACCGGTGGCGGAACGACCAAACCCGCATGGCCCAAATTGCTTTCGCCTTGGGCCTCAATACGCAGCCGGCACAAGTTCGGGTGGGTGGGCATGCGGTTATCGGCGCTCTTCGAACAGCATACGCCTCTCACCTGGTCATGTAGAGTTGCCGTGTCTGGACCGGGGCGCCGGAGTGCGAAGAAGCGGGCAGGCCGAATTGACTTTGAATTGCGAGCTCGCGTGGTTATCTGGCCGCCCCTGCGACTATCCCGTCTGCGCTGCGACCGCGCATCCGTAGATGTCACGCAGGTTACGATCATTGAGGAGGGAAAAACGACAGAGATCAGGATGGAGCTGGATCATGACGCGGTGGTGGCGTTCGGGCAGACCCTGCGCCGGATGATGAAGTCGTTTTGGAAGCGACGGGCAATACTGCGGCCATCGTCAGGCTTCTGACATCTTTCGTGGCGCGGGTCGTCATCGCGAACCCGCTGCAGGTGAAGGCCATCGCCCATGCGCGGGTCAAGACCCACAAGGTGGACGCCAGAATCCTGGCGCAGCTTCATGCCGCAGGCTTCCTGCCGGAGGTCTGGGCCGCGGACGGACCGGACGCCGAACCTGCGACGCCTCGTTTCCGAGCGCGCAGCGGCGGTGAGATCGATCCGACGGGCCGAAGCCGGGTCCAGGCTGTGCTGCATGCGACCTCGTCACCAAAATATGCGGGCACCTGTTCGGCAAAGGCGGCAGGCGACGGTTGACCTCGGCGCCGCTACCGAAGGCAGAGCGCGATCTGCTGATCAGGCATCTGAATGACCCGGACTGGTTGGAAGGGAAGCTGGCTGTAGCCTGCCACGCAAATTGTCAGAGTTTGCCAGGGTCAGCACAACGTTTTCGTTAAACACCCGTTCACATCCACCCCGGCGATGGTGGCGGGCAAACTGCCCAGCAGATCCGGCGGGGTCTCGAAACGGCTCATTGCAGCAGATCCTCCAGACGGCCGATGACCAGATCCTCGATCTCGGCGCGGTTGTCGGCGGACAGGCCGAGGATCGGGCCGGCAGTGTCCCATCTTCCGATCCGAACTGGTGGATGGTGCCATGGATGAGGTTGGTGCCGACAACCGCGTTCATGCCCCCGGCCATCAGAGGTCCCTCATCTTGTCGCGCGAGAACAGGCGCAGCGGCCCCCCGGCCACGACCGGCTGCGGGCCGCTGATCTCGGGATCGCCCTCTTCGCCCGGTGCGGGCGGTGCCAGTGACAGCGACACGCGGCCATTGGCGATCTTGGGAAGGTGAACCAGCATGGCGTCGCCGCCATGACGGTTGATCGCCTCGACCCAGAGTTGGGCCATGGCCAGACGGACACGCCAGTTGTCCTCGCCGCGCCGCTCGGTCGGTTCGCTGGGGATGTTGTCGCCGTAGTAGATCAGGATCGGGAAGCGGACCAGCTTCTTGAAGTTTTCTAGTGACATGGCCTCCGCAGCAAGCGGCCCGGCCGCGCTCAGCATGGTCTCGGGCACCCCGCCCTCGGGGAAGACGAAGCCGCTGCCCGGTTCATAGGCGACGATCCCCCGGGCATACTCGTTCCGCATCACCGTCAGCCAACCGGGACCGCCGCCCTGCGAATGCGTGAACAGGACCGCCGAACCGATCCGGTCGACCAGCGCCGACATTGCATCCGCGATCACATTCGGATCATAGCGACCGGTGTTCGGCGTGACCGAGCGCAGGAACTGCTCCAGCGTCTCGGGGCTCTGGGCGACCTGGATACCCTCGAAATAGTCGGGCCAGATACCCAAGCGGAACCGGTCGAAGAGCAACTGGTCGAAAGGCGTGGGCTCGATGGTCGCGGCCTCCAGGCTGTTCCGGCCCGGCCCCGGCGCAGCTGGTCAACCAGACAGGCCGGATAGCCCTTGCTGCGCTTCACGAGTTCCCCGTGCGCGGTCTCAGCCACCCGCAAGTATCGAGATCATGAACATGATCCGCAAAGACAGTGCAGGCCCGATCTGAATTCCATGCCACCAATGCTGCCTAATGGCCGGCTGAAGGGTTTGTGACAGAGCCCCAGTCTGACCCGACGCCGACATAGCTGCATCAGGATTTATGCAATCCGCAAATAATGGACATTTTGCGGATAACTTGGATCTACCTTTTATAGATCAATTGTTTCCCGATTCTCGCCCGGATCACCGCCCTGCCCTGTTCAGACCACGCATCATGCGTCGATAAGGTCGACCTCATATTCCCGGAACCTGCGGTCCACGGAAACAAGCGTCAGCCCTTCGCACTTGGCCTGCGCGATCAGCAACCGATCAAACGGATCGGCATGGTGCAATGGCAGGTCCTGACCTGCCTGCGCGTGTTCCCATGTGATCGGCAAAGATTGCGCCCCGGCCGAGGCGGCACGGATGAAGAGATCGGCCGGAACCGCAAGCTTGCCCAAGCCGGATTTGATCGCAACCTCCCACACCGTTGCAGCGCTGATGCAAAGCGTTTCGGATTGCGCGATGGTTTCGCGAAGGCCGGCTGGCAAGCGCGCGTCGTCCAGCATGGCCCACAAAACGATGTGGGTATCAAGCAGTAGCCTCATTCTGGCAAAAGGCTGCTGCCGTGGAACAGAGCTGCGACTTCGTCATCACCTGCCTGCATGTCGTCGCGCAGCGTGAACTGCCCTTTCATGCAACCGAGCAGCCGCTGCCCCTGCACGGGCAGCGCCATCATCCGCGCAACCGGACGACCATAGCGGGTCAACTCGATCTCTTCCCCAGCCTCGACCCGGCGGATAAGCTCGGCGAACTGGGCCTTGGCTTCAGCAATGGCAATCCGCATGATGAGATCCTTTCTGACCAGAATGTAGGTCAGAACCGACCAATTCGCAGGCTTTCGCCCCTAGTTGGCTCTGCATGGCCGCAAATTGCCAATTGGCAATTTTTCTAAAGCGGGCTTCTTTCGGCGTAGCTGCGAAAAAATGCCAAGAAGGCGCGGTCGGGGTCTTTGGCTGGTTCCTTGCCAGCCATCCAGTTGCGCCACTCACCTTCCACGAAATAGATATCGTAGCCCGGATGGCGCAAACGGGCAGTCTCATAGGTCGCCGTTTGCAGCGCCGGACCCCGCGACTCCAGCCAGCCGGGACGGGGACGCACGCCCTGCCCCGCTGAAACCTGTTCGGTCCGACCCTCGGCCTTGACCCTTCGGCCCACCTTTGAAAACTGCAGTGCCCGGTCGGCGGCACCGCTGGCGTCGCCATCCTTGCGCCACCAGCGCATCTCGACATGGGTCACAGCCCGCCCGGTTTTGATCGGAGAAATCTCGACCATATAGTCGGAAAGGGCGTTCACTTCGGCTACGGCCGGGTCGATGGCGCGCAGTTTCAGATTCGACCAGGACGAAAGCTTACCTTTTGGGACGCCCATAATCCCACGCAACGCCTCTAGCGTGAACCGTTCGGAAGCCTTCCAACGCAGGTTTCCGCGTTTCTGGACCATCTCATACAGCGTCAGCGCGTATTTAGAGGACAGCGCAAACATCACCTCGCGCTGCAAACGGGCGAAAACCTGACTGTTGCGGATGATCTTCCGCAGCCGCGCGGGGATCTCATACTCCAGCAGCCCGTCGTTTCGACTGCTTTCCAGGTTGCCGCCCAGAAGCTGGACCCGCTCGATCGCCGGCTCGCCGTCCCATATCACCGCGACCTTTACGATGGCTGACATCAGCCTTTCAAGGCTTTCGCCAACGCGGTCATTCGAGTTATGGCTGCCGCGCAGCGCGGATTTCGCGATGACATGCGTGACCGGCTTGTCGATCGCATCCCAGGCATTCTCAAGAAGCTGGTTATAGATGCGGCGGTCGTTCAAAGTCAGTGGCGTGACCTCGATCAGGTCGACAAGCTCGCCCGGCTTGATCAGACTGTCCGCATTTGGACGTGCCCCGACCGTACGAATCGCCGACTCAGCCATGGTTCCCCTACCCCATCATGCTTACTTTTGTATCGGGCTGGACGTAAGAATTCAAGCGCTGCGGCCTATCCTGCGCACGTTGCACCCAAAATGTAAGCAACAGGCTTGGGCGGCCGTTCAAACCGATTCGCAGGAGCTTGCTTTCACTGCATATTTTTGCAGCGATTCCGGCCGGTGGCGCGACCACCCGATCTGTAAGTTTTCAAGGCCACCCGGCATGTAACGCAAACTCACCCAATTCGTAGGGACTCCAGTCCCGGAAAGTAGCGCAAGACATCCCAATCCGTAAGGTCAATGACGAATTCCGCATAGATATCAACGCCATTGATGAGATGAATCTTGAATCAATGAATCAGAACTTAAAGGCTGGTTGTTTATCCACAGATTTTTAGTTGGTAGATGCGCAGCCATCGCTGAAAGACTTACAAATCGGGATGGCTTCAGCGGGGAAATGCCCGTAACATACTGCCTAGCGGCGCCAACTACCGTTCCTTGGACACCGGTTGTGCAACTATCGCTTTTTTCGCAGCCAACCTTCAGAAATCCGAACTTTACGGATCGGGCTGCTTTCGACATAGTGATCGGCAAAACGAGCAGAAAAGTCATCCCATGAATTCAGCTGTCCCCCCCGTCACCCTGGAAGAGCTTGCGGTATTAAGTCAACGCGCCTCGATGGTGATCGAACGCCTTCGCGAACGTGTTTTTGCGCCCGGCACGCAAAAGCAACTCGACCTGTTGTTCAATGTCCGCACCGCGGCCGAGATGGTCGGTCGTTCGGAAAAGGCCATCCGCGACGCCGAAACCGACGGCAGGCTGCCCGAACCGGTCAAGGATGCCACGACGAACCGCCGAAATGGCTATTCGTTGGCCGAGGTGAACCGGATGCGCGAGGTTTTCGGCACATTGCCGCATCGTGCCCCCGATGATCCACCGATGGTCATGGCCGTGCAGAACTTCAAAGGCGGGGTAGGGAAGTCCACCCTGGTCGTGCATCTGGCACAATATTTCGCGCTGAAAGGTTATCGTGTCTGCGTCATCGATTGTGACTCGCAAGCCTCGACCACCGCGGTTTTCGGCCTCAACCCCGATGTGGATGTCGATGAGGACGAAGATACGCTTTACCCCTTTCTGCAACACGGCGGCCCCAAGACACTGCATTACGCGCTCCGGGCGACATATTGGCCCGGCATCGCGCTGATCCCTGCGAACCTTGGGCTTTATGACGCCGAATATGAATTCGCGGCACGGATGGCGCGCGACCCGACATTCATTCTGGACCGGCTGCGCGAGGGCGTGGCCTCGATCGCGGATCAGTTCGATATCATCCTGCTGGACCCGCCGCCTGCCTTGGGGATGCTGTCGCTTTCGGTGCTGCGCGCGGCCAATGCGCTGCTGATCCCGGCGCCGCCGAACAATATCGACTTCGCCTCGACCGCGCATTTTCTCAAGATGATGGAATCCACCTTGGCTGAGCTGGCGCGGCATGGCGGCGCGCGCGAATATAGTTTCGTCAAGATTCTGACCTCCAAGATGAACGATCAGAAATCGGCGCATCAGGCGATCAAGCGCATGATGGATGCGGTTTTCCCGCAGGACATGCTAAGCGCCTCGCTCAAGGATTCGGCCGAGATCGACAACGCCACCGCCAATCTGATGACCGTCTATGAGCTGACCGGGCCTGCCACGCGAACCGAAACCCATAAGCGTTGCCGCGCCTATCTGGATGCGGTCGGGCGCGAGGTCGAACTGCTGATCCGCAAGACCTGGCCCGGCCATCACCGCCAACTGCGCAAGGAGGGCCTGCTATGAGCAAGCGCCATGATGCGATTTTCGACGACGTGCTGAAGGACCTTTCTGCTCCGGCTTCTCCGGACCGGGGCGGGGCGCGCTTTCTCAAGCGGCAGAACGCGCTGGCCGACACCGGCGAGCGCGAAGAAAAAGTCCTGCGCTGGGTCGACCCGGCCAGTTGCGTCATGTGGGATCGGCACAACCGCGCCTATGATCTGCTGACCGAGGACAACTGCCGCGATCTGATCGACAGTCTCAAGGCGCAGGGCCAGCAGGAATTTCCCGCCGTCGTGCGCCGGCTGCCGGCGGGGCAGGGGGCGGAATACGAGGTGATCTGCGGCGCGCGGCGCCATTTCGCGGTCAGCTGGCTGCGCGCCAACAACTATCCGCAGTTCCGCTATCTGATCGAGGTCCGCGACCTGACCGACGAAGAGGCGTTCCGCCTTGCCGATATCGAGAACCGGGACCGCGCCGATCT